>NZ_JACJEF010000001.1:24052-581083 GCF_014163935.1 Pseudoalteromonas sp. SR41-7
ATCATCATCAAACGACTCGTCTTCAACCTTAGCTTCTGATTCAGAGAAGTCATTATCAATTAATAGTTCATCATCAAAATCATCTTCTAAGCTATCTAAGTTAGCATTTTCAGAAAGCGCATTTGATAAGTCCTGCTCAGCTTGGCTGGAAGCGACTCCCTGCGCCTCACCGTCTAAATCATCACCTTGTAATTCTTCGGGGGTAAATGGCAACTCACTTTCTAGTGTTTCTTGAACTTCATCAAGGTTAAGAGGTTTGGTATCCTCTTCTATACTAACTGGTTCAACAGAATCAATTCCGTCATTAATTTCTTGCAGTAAATCATCATCAAACGACTCGTCTTCAACCTTAGCTTCTGATTCAGAGAAGTCATTATCAATTAATAGTTCATCATCAAAATCATCTTCTAAGCTATCTAAGTTAGCATTTTCAGAAAGCGCATTTGCGAGATCTTTCTCTGTTTGACTAAGTGCTACTGCATTTTCTTCACTCGGTGCATTTTCTTTAGGTTCTTGCGGCTCAAACGAAGATTCATTCTCCAATAATGAATGATCATCGTCTAATTCAAGTTCAGGATATTCATCTAACTCTTCACTTGGCGTTATAAGATCGCTATCAAGCTGCTCTTCAATTTTTGTAAGATCTGAGTCATCGTCGCCCGCTAACGGATCGTCACCAAGATCTACTTCTATCTCTTCAAGATCGTCTTCAAGCTCATCTAAAGACCAATCTGGTGTTTCTATATAGTCATCATCCGTCGCTTGTTGTAGCTCATTTAAAAGCTCATCAACGCTCTTTAAAGTATCATCTGTATATTCTTCAAGCGCATCTTCAGGATCAAGAAGCGACTCTGATGTATCTGAAAAATCATCAACCGTTACATCTATAAGTTCAGGTTCTTCTTTAAGCTCAGGTTCTTCTGCAAGTTCAGGCTCATCGTCAAGCTCGGGCTCTTTATTTAATGATGAAGCAAGCGACTCAATATCATCAACATTTAATTCTTCTTGAGCATCTGCTAAATCCTCAACTGAGTCTGCCAATGCATTATCAATTTCTGAATCTCTTACATCTGAATTTTTTACTTCATCATCAATTAGGTTATCTATATCGTCTAAATCAAAGCCATCACTTTGTTCAACTAATGAATCATTTGCAGCATCAACCGCAGTCTCATCAATTAAGCTATCTATGTCGTCTAAATCAAAGTCGTCACTTTCCTCAACTAATGAATCATTTGCAGTATCAACTGCTGCCTCATCAATTAAGCTATCTATGTCGTCTAAATCAAAGTCGTCACTTTCCTCAACTAAAGAGTCATTCTCAGTATCAACCGCAGTCTCATCAATTAAGCTATCTATGTCGTCTAAATCAAAGTCGTCACTTTCCTCAACTAATGAATCATTTGCAGTATCAACTGCGGCTTCATCAATTAAGCTATCTATATCGTCTAAATCAAAGTCGTCACTTTCCTCAACTAATGAGTCATCTGCAGTATCAACTGCTGCTTCATCAATTAAGCTATCTATGTCGTCTAAATCAAAGTCGTCGCTTTCTTCTAGAAGTTCATCTTCGTCGAGTAACTCTGCATCAAGTGAGTCATCTACCACATCACTTTTTGGGTCATTCGCCTCATCAATTAAGCTATCTATATCGTCTAAATCAAAGTCGTCGCTTGTATCAAGTTCAGCTGAAGTGTTATTTGAGGTATCTAATTCTGTTGATGTTTGATCTAATAATTCATCTATATCAAAATTATCTTCATCTGCAAGCTGTTCACTTAAAGCCGCCATTTCATCATGAGATTCTAAGCTGTCATCCTCTAAAGCTTCGCTTGTTTGCGGTGCATCAAACTCAGGTAGACTATCGTCTTCATCAAACAAGCTATCTAAATCGTCATTAGTTAGGATTTCATCATTGTTAATTGAGTCATCAGATAAGTCTAAATCTATATCTTCAGCGTTTTCATCTGAAGGTTGATCAAACCCTTGCTGCATAAAAATATCGAGCTCATCATCGTCATCGGTATTTTCATCATCAAAAACAATGTCATCGCTTAGCAAGCTTTCGAGCTCATCCTGATCAAGTAAATTTTCGTCGCCAGAAAAATCATCTAAGCCGTCGTCTAAATCATCATTAGGCAACATATCACTTTCGAGACTATCATCTAATTGAACACTCAAGTCATCTAAAGGGTCAGGTACAATTGGATCGTCATTTAAGCTTGGGCCTAAATCATCATCGCCAGTATAAGTTGGGGTTTGTGGTAAAAAGTCATCATCGTTTTGCGGCTCTTCTTGATTACTTGCTCGTTTGCGTAAAAACATAACGATTGCAAAAATAATCAGTAACCCAGGAATAAACATTAACAAGCCCAGTACTATGGGGTTTGAAAATAATGAGCCAAAATCAAATGACTCTTTTGGTATTACTTCTTGTTTTTTTTGTTGGGCAATAATCTCGTTTTGTTTAACGATGAGTTCTTTTAACTGATTTTGAATTTCGCTGTCTTGTCCTAATTGCAAACGTAAGTTTTCGAGCTCTTTAGATATTCCTGATAACTGTTTTTTAAGATTATTATTTTCAACTAAAATCTCTTCTACATTACTAACTGAGCTTTTAAACTGTTGTTGTAACTCAACAAGCTTAGTACCTTGCTCTGTTTTTATTTCATTTAATTCTTTCTGTATCTCTTTTTTAGCATCGTCTACATCAATTTTACGCGCTTGAGTTACTTTTGTTTGCGCTGAGTTAATTTCGCTTTGTGTAAGCGTGCCATTTTTTTTCTTTTCCCATAATGCATCATCTTGCTCAGAGCGTTGCTTTGCGAGCTGCGTATTTACAGCTTTTATTTCGGCTAAGGTAGGGATTTTTAAATAGGCACCATTTTGAATGTGGTTAAGATTTTGTTCTAAAAATGAATCGGGATTTTTGTTATACAAAGCCTGCATAACTTGATAAATACTGACAGAATTGTCTGGGCGCACTTTAGCTGCTATACGCCAAAGCGTATCAGTTGGTTTAATTGGCCCAATTGATCGCCCTTGCGCACCATAGTCAACGCCTTTAGGCCCCTTTAATTGGGTACTGTCCTGAGAGTAAACTGGCGTTACTATCAATGCAGACGCTAATATAATAAGTGTAGCTAAACCGCGCATGCTGATCCTTTAATATTTAAATATTAATAAAACACCTAAAACTTAAGTGCATAAATATTGTTTATTATTGCTATTATCAGCCAAATGACTGACTCGCATTTATTATTACAATCTATTTTTATTGCAAGCTCTATTCCAATTACAAACTATAAACCAGTTAGAGCGTAATATCCATCGCAACACCTTGAAAATAAATGCCTTAAAACATCTTTATAAATATTAATTTATTGAGTGTTATCAATCAGTTTTTGTATTTTTAAAATTAAACGGCAAAAATTTGACAAGCCATATAAACAAAAAGCGGCAAACAACTACTGTTTACCGCTTCAAAAGCATGTTTAGCGCAATTAACTATTACATGTAATTGGCAATAAGCTCTTCTGCAATTTGAATGCTATTAGTTGCAGCACCTTTACGAGTGTTGTCACTTACAACCCACATGTTTAATCCATGAGGATGAGAAATATCAGCACGTAATCGACCTATATACACAGTATCGTTACCACTAGCGTCAGACACTGCTGTTGGGTAGTCACCTTCATCATCAATTAGCTCGACACCAGGCGCGTCTTTTAAAAGTTGTTTAACGTGTTCAAAGTCATAAGGCATGCGCGTTTCAATATTAATTGATTCTGAGTGCCCAAAAAATACGGGAACACGTACACACGTTGGGTTCACTGCAATAGTGGTATCACCCAAAATTTTATGAGTTTCGTTTACCATTTTCATTTCTTCGCGCGTATAGCCATTATCTTCAAAGCTATCAATTTGAGGAATAACGTTAAATGCAATTTGCTTTGGAAATACTTTATTATCCATAGGGCGTGCATTCATCAAATTAGCTGTTTGCTTTGCAAGTTCATCAACCGCGTCTTTACCTGCACCCGATACAGCTTGGTAAGTAGATACATTAATACGGTCTATTCCGTAAGCATCATAAATTGGTTTAAGTGCTAACATCATCTGAATAGTTGAACAGTTAGGGTTAGCAATAATATTACGATTTCTAAAATCAGCTAGGCTTGAAGCATTAACTTCTGGCACCACGAGTGGTATTTCAAAATCATTTCTAAAGTGCGATGTATTATCGATTACAATACAGCCGGCTTCAGCAGCAATAGGAGCATATTTTTCAGATACACTGCCACCAGCAGAAAACAAACCTATATGCGCTTGGCTAAAGTCAAAGCCTTCAACGTCAAGTACTTCAATGGTCTCACCACGAAACTTTATATCTTCACCTGCGCTGCGGCTGCTAGCAAGTAAAAAAAGCTGATCAACAGGAAACTTACGATCTGCTAGCGTTTCAATGATTTGACGGCCTACTAAACCAGTAGCGCCAAGTACGGCAACGTTATATTTTTGCGACATATTTCTTCCTCTATAAACGACATTAAAACAACATCGTTAGTTAAATAATTATTCAGCTATGCTAAAGCCAAGCTGGCTAAGTGCTGCTAGTTGTGAGCTATCACCTTGTAGAAATAAAGTGCTAAATTCTCGCCTTATAGGATAGTTTTTACGTAAACTATCAAAGCCGTCGCTCTCTAGACGACGAAGTAATATTCCGTCATCGCGGCGAACGTCATAAATTAAATGCACTAAACGGGCAATATCTTGCTCATTAAGGCTTTGCGTAACAGTTGCATTTGTAACGGCTGGTGTTGGTAAAAAATCATCCAACGATTTAATCGCCTCAACACCTTTGAGCTGACACAGTTTTTGATACAACATTTGTGTACCACGAGCTTTCCCCTCAAGTGTATGCCCTGCAATGTGCACACTAGCGTAACGAACATGCTCTAGTAATTCAGTTAAAATATTGGGTTCTTTCTCCCATACATCAAGTACTAAATCTAAATCAGCCCCAGCTTCCATTACCTCAAGTAATGCTTGGTTATCAATTACATCGCCACGGCTTGCATTAATTAGCGTGGTTCCTGGCTTAAGTGCCTTTAAACGCTCTTTACCCATCATGTGCAGTGTTTTATGCTCGCCACTTTTAACAAGGGGAACGTGAAAAGTAACAACATCTGACTGCGCTAATAACTCATCAAGCGCTACATGCTCTTGTAATAAGCCTTGTTCGTGCTTAATCGGATCGCACAGCAGTACAACTACGTTTAATGCTTTTAATTTTTGCGCCAAACATGTACCAATGTTGCCCATCCCTACAATACCAATTGTTTGACCACACAATGGACGCGCATTTTCTTGGCTTAATGCAAATAAGCTACTAATTACATATTCAGCTACAGCAACAGCATTACAACCAGGTGCACTTGTAAAAGCAATATTTCTATCATGCAGTAATTGCGTATCAATATGGTCAATGCCGATTGTGGCAGTACCTACAAAGCTCAACTTGTTAGCTTGTACCAAAAGTTCATGATTAACATTTGTCACCGAACGAGTAAGAAGAACATCTACATCTATTAATTGTTCAGGCGTTAATTTACGACCATCAAAACGCTCAACCTCACCAAAGTCTGCAAAGTACTGCTCAACTAAAGGCATATTTTGATCGGCAAGAATTTTCATTACAGAGTCCGTTTGGCAATTAAGAGGCGCCATTGTAGCGAACAACCTAGCCTTTACACAAACTAAAAAGGCGCATTTTAGTTAATACAAACACTCAAAAATGGGGATGTGGATTGTTTTAAATCAGCAATTTAAATTAGGAATTTAAACGATGCGAATAATAACTTTACTATTGAATACACAAAGGCCGAATCACAGCATGATTCGGCCTTTATTATGCAAAATAAACTTCAATTACATTATATTTTATTTACTTGATTTTAGTTTATAGCTCAAAATCTTTTTTGAATTTCAAACCAAATTCACTTCGATCATTACTGCGCATTACGCCAACAAAACCTGATTGTTGAAGACGACCAACGTCGTAAACTTCGTTTAGAACGTTTTCACCATACAGTGTAACTTCCATATCGCCATATGGATTAGTGTAGGAAATATTAAAACCAACTAGTTCACGAGAGTCAATTGTCTCACTTTGGTTATAAACTGATTGCCCTTGCATTTCGCTTCGGTACGAATAGTTAGCATTAAATGCAAGTGTTGCGCCGCTCTCTAAATCCATAAAGTAAGAAGGTGCAACCATGACAGTCCAGCGTGGTGTTAGTGCTGGTGAATCGCCTTTACCTATACCTTGTACACCCTCAGCCACTTCTGTTATTTCAGAATCTAAATAACCAACTGCACTGCGAATAGTAAAGTCATCAGTAATAGCGACGGTTGTTTCAAGCTCAATACCTTGTGCTTTAGACTGACCCGCATTTTCTACAATTGTTACGAAACCGCCACCAGCTGTTGGGTCTGAAAACGGTAATGCTAAATCAGTGTAATCAGTCACAAATACCGCAAGCATCATAGATACATTTTCGTGTACTTGGCCTTTTAGACCCATTTCGTAGTTAATCGCTTTCGTTTCGTCAAATGATACAAACTGGTCTGGTCCACCAAATGGGCGCGGTGGAAAACCACCTGTTTGGTAGCCTTTTTGAATCTGGCCATACACATTCATATTATTGCTAAGCTGATAAGATGCATTTACATCCCACGTAACTGCATCAAAATCTGCACTTACATACTTACGAGTAGGAAATGATGGGAATATAGCATTTGCATCTTTTTCATCTTTTGAATAACGAAGACCACCACCTACCGTTAAATCGTCAGTTAAATCGTAGCTTGCATTAAAGTAGGCTGCGTAAGAATTAGTTTCTTGGTTAATTTCAAAATCGCCGTAACCACCAAATGATTCTGTTACTCCGTCATTCAATAAGCCATTGGGTGTATTAAATGGGCTGAATACAAATGGGCCTGAACGTGTAAAGCCATCTTCATTAAAAAAGTAAAGGCCTGACACAAAGTCCATATTATCAAATGTTGCATTTAGTTGAATTTCAAACGAGTACTGATCAGCTCCGCCCTCTTCTGGAAACTCAGATAAGTTTAAAGGTGATGCATCGTCATCTAGGCCACCTTCATACTCAGATGTACGGTAGCTTGAGATAAACTTAGTAGTATAAGTATCGTTAATTGCCCAATCAGCCGAGAACGATGTGCCCCAACCTGAGTAAGAAGTTGATTCAATACCTGCAACGGTTGTACCTAAATCATCAGGGTCTGATGGAATTAAATCTTGAGTCAATAATGGGAAGTCGCCATTAAACACATCGTTTGCATCTAGCGGGTCAGTTAATTCAATTGTGTAAGGCGATTGACCTGACTCGTTATCAACTCCATCTAAAGCAAAAGTGAATGCTAAATCGCTGTTCGCTTGCCATTTAAGGGCTACACGACCACTGAATTCCTCTTCCTCACCAATTTCTTTCTCTGGATTTGCTAAATTAACAGCTTCACCAACACCATCACGTGTTTTGTAAGATGCACTCGCAGACATGCTTAGTTCATCGTTTAGTGAGTTATTAAAATAAACATCACCAGCAATACGTCCACGACTTCCCAGCTTAGCTGAAGTAGTTACAATACCTTCATCACCAGGTTGCTTTGTAATTACATTTACAGCGCCACCTAATGTATTACGACCATATAAAGTACCTTGTGGACCACGAAGCACTTCAACACGCTCAACATTAGGTAATGATAAATTAGAACCCATTTGACGACCTAAATAAACGCCATCTAAGTATACGCCTACACCTGGATCAGTAGTTATTATGTGATCTTGCAGACCAATACCACGAATAAATACAGACGCATGTGCTGCATTACCAACACCGTAACGGGTGATGTTTAAGTTTGGAACATATTTACCAATATCTTCAAGATTACTCATATTGGCTTTATCAATTAGGTTCGCCCCAATTGATGTGATAGCGGTTGGAGATTCAAATAAGCTCTCTGTACGTTTACGAGCTGTGACTTCGATTTTTTCAAACGCGTCTTGTTTTGCGGTTGTTTTAGCTTCTTCAGCATTTACTGAGGTAGATAGTGCAGCGACAATTGCTAGGCTTAACTGTGAGAGTGTGCGTAGTTTCAAAATATTCTCCAAAGGATACCGTGTGATTTTTGTTATGCTTCTATATTAATAATATAAATTTTAGGCATAAAAAAAGACGCTAAATAGCATCTTTCCTCTGGACAGGTATTATATGACATTATTGTGAATAAATGTATAAGATTATTTAAATAAATTCATAGAAAATGACAGTAATTTAAGCATTGTTAGCTTTAAATGAATTATCATAAATAAACCCTTCTAATATTTACCTCACTAATGAACTGTTTTAAAACAAAAAATCTCATAAATACTACTTTAAAGAGCGCATAAAACATACTCATACATGTACTTTAGTGTATAAAAAAAGAGCTAAAACACATTCAGGTATCATTGAAATTAACTAAAAATAAGAATATAGTGCTAAAATGTAGTCTATGGATAGAATATTATGAATATTGAAAATACAGCCAATAAAAGCCCCACATGCTTCACCAGCCCAAATTACACATCACTTTTTTGTGTCGCAGCTGACTTCAACGTCCTACTTGTCAATTATCAAGCTTTAAATGTTATTACAAACCATGAACTTATAAATCAGTTTATGCTAAAAAACGGTCACCAAGGACTCGTTATTTTTGACGTGCCCAAAGACGGTGATGTTTTGGCATTAAAAGAGTGGCCTAATTTGAAAGGTTTGTTTTATGAAGGCACTGACGAAGTACTACTGCAGCAAGGATTACAAGCAATAGAACAAGGAAAACTTTGGTTTCCACGTGCGGTAACTGATGGTTGGATGAGACAAATGCTAGCGAGTGAACAACAAACTACGCTGCAATCAAATAACTTAACCTGCAAAGAAATGAAAGTATTAAACTTATTATTTTCTGGCTTACATTCAAGCGCAATTGCAGACACTTTATTTATCAGTGAAGCTACAGTTCGTGTACATTTACACAAGGTGTATCAAAAAATCGCTGTAAAAAACAAGCAACAAGCATTGCTTTGG
Organism: Pseudoalteromonas sp. SR41-7; assembly: GCF_014163935.1. NCBI lineage: Bacteria > Pseudomonadati > Pseudomonadota > Gammaproteobacteria > Alteromonadales > Pseudoalteromonadaceae > Pseudoalteromonas > Pseudoalteromonas sp. SR41-7. Next base: position 33,205 of record NZ_JACJEF010000001.1, read on the forward strand.
TGTCAAAAAAACTTAAATAAGATCAATAGTTAAAACCGATTAAGCAAACTTGATAATAGCTATTGTAATTACCAGCAACATTCGTTCTAACTCCTTAACCAAAGAACGTAAAAAGAAAATTTAGTTATAATATTCCCGCCATTTTAAAAAGCCTTATTAACTAGATTTAAAGTTTATTCTAATAAAATCATACTATTCTGCTTTTAATACATACATAAAATATATATGTTACAAAATTAAAAAGCCGTTACTAAATTTATTTTTATTAACTTCCTAAATTTATTAGATAAAAAACACTATCACTTCTATAATCCTATTGAAATCAACATCTAAATAACAAATAGGAAATACATATGAAAAAGCTATCTGTAGCAGTAGCTGTATGTGCTGTACTTGCATCTAGCTATGCAAGCGCTGAAGTACGTATTAATGGTTTTGCATCTATAGTGGGTGGTAAAAGCCTAGACAGTGATCAAACCTTATACGGATATGACGATGATATCTCATTTAAAAATGAGAGTAAGTTCGCTTTACAACTATCTGCTGATCTTCAAGAGAAGCTAACGGCTACGGCTCAAATTATTGCGCGTGGAGAGGACGACTTTGACGCCACATTCGAATGGGCATATGTTACTTATGAATACAGCGATGAACTGCAATTTAGCGCTGGTAAAATGCGTGTTCCTTTCTATAAATACTCAGATTTCTTGGATGTTGGCTATGCTTATCGCTGGGTACGTCCACCTCGCTCAGTATACGGTATCCCATTTTCGACTTATGAAGGCTTGAGTGTTGTTTACAACAATCAATTAGGAGATTGGGACTCTACTTTGCAAGGGTTTTATGGCGCTTTTGATGGCGATATAGATGTATTTGGAGATAGCTTACCTGCTGAGTTAAATAATTTAGGCGGTATAAACTGGAGCCTATCATACGACTGGTTCAGTGCACGAGCTGCATATATTGTGGCCGACACAAGCATTTCATCTAATGACAGCGGTTTAATTGGACTTGTTGAAGTACTTAATACTAACGGTTTAACGAGCACAGCAAATGATCTTACTACTGACGAAGATGAAACAACTTTTGTTGGTATTGGCTTCTCTATTGACTATGATAACTTCTTATTTGATGCTGAATATACACAGTTTGAAGTAGAGGGAAGTATTTTGGCTGAACAATCACAATACTATGCCTCTGCCGGTTATCGTATAGACGATGTTATTGTTCACTTCACCTATGAAAAAAATGATGATAAACATGATTCATCACGTTTTAATACTCTTGAATCAATTCCTTTATTAAATACTACAGTGAACTTTGCCCTAGAGAGCATGCGTGCAGAGAGTAACGTATACACAATTGGCGCACGTTATGACTTCCACCCTTCTGCTGCATTTAAAATTGACTTCAGTCGATTTGATGATGACATCACTGACACTGAAACGGATGTAGTAGCCGTTGGTGTTGATTTAGTATTTTAATTGGAGCGGAATATGAAAAAATTAATCCTCGCTAGTGCGCTTTCATTATGTTCTTTCGGTGCTTTGGCTGAAGTTGCAGTAATTGTAAATCCTGGTAATGCAAATGCACTTGATGCAGAGACTATTAAGAAAATTTACTTAGGAAAGGCCAAGTCGTTTGATAACGGCAATAAGGTCAACCCAGCAACTCAAAACGGTACCGCTATTGCTGATGAATTCAATTCTAAAGTGGTAGGTAAATCGAGCAGCCAATTAAATGCCTATTGGTCAAAACTTGTTTTTACAGGTAAAGGAACACCGCCTGAAAAGTTTGATTCAGATCAAGCTGTCATTGACTTTGTTGCCGCTAATGGTGATTCAATCGGCTATATAGATAGCAATAAAGCAACTGATAAAGTTAAAGTGATTGCTACCTTTTAATTGCTATTATTAAATAAAAAAAACCACCAAATCGGTGGTTTTTTTATAACTTAACTTTAATAACAATTCGCTCGATTAAGTAAGATATTTTGAGGGAGAAAAACTGTTCAATAGAAATTTTAACACAGCTAGCGTCTGATCTGCCCTCTCAAATTGAATAAGCATTACTTCGAATTGATTTAGCTACGTTACTCAATTTTAAATTTAGCCGTGGCATCTAATAGGTTATCTGAAAGGTAATGAAGGTTTTTAGCTACATCCCTCACAGCCGTTAGCGAGTCCATTGTATCTTCAAATGATACGTGCATATTTGTCACGTTTTCTACAACCATAGCAGCAACTGATGTTTGCTCTTCTGTGGCAGCAGCAATTTGTGAGTTCATTCCATTTATTTCTAACATTTGCTCTGCAATTTTCTCTATAGAAATACCCGTTTTTTCTGCTGCAGTTGCATTATCTGTAGCCATATCTCTTGCAGTCGTCATTGCAGTAACTGATTCGTTAGCCGCTTCAGTTAAAGTAGTCAACAGCTCTCGAATCTCATTTGTAGAGTGAGCAGTTCGCGATGCAAGCTCTCTAACTTCATCAGCAACAACAGCAAAGCCTCGGCCATGCTCACCAGCACGGGCAGCCTCAATGGCAGCATTAAGTGCAAGTAAATTTGTTTGCTCCGCTATTGATGTAATAACATTTAATATTTGCGACACATTTTTTGTATCGTCTGCTAATTTATTGATAGTTGTAGCAGCGTGATTAATCTCATCACTTAACGTACGAGAAGCGGTTACTGATGTTTGTACTTGAGTTCGACTTTGCTCAACTTCTTTCTCAGCCGTTTGCGCTGCATGAGAAGCACTTGCAGCTGATTGAGAGATATCTCCTACACTCTGTTTCATCTCTTCCATCGATTGCTTTACAATCTCAGCATCAGTGGTTTGTTTAGTCGTTGCACGCTCCGCTTGTTCCATCCCCTGCACTAAGCGAGTAGAGTTTTCCATTAACGGTTCGCAAACCGCGATAATTTCTAACACCGTTTTTTTCAATATGCCAATAAAAGAGTTGAAGTTTATAGATACTTGACCTATTTCATCTTCAGAGTTAACTGTCAATTTAGTGCTTAGCGAGCCTTTACCGCTTGCTAATAAGCTTAAATTATTTGCCGCATCACTTGCCGAAGAAGCAATTCGCTTAGCTATCCAAATAGCCATAAAGAGCAATAAAATAAGCGATACAATAGAAACAACTAACATTAACGTAAGGGCGTAATCAGAGCGGTCCTTTGTGCTTGCAACAAGTTCAAAAAAACGATCGTCAGCTTTGACTTGTGCTGCCTTAAACTTTTCTAGGACATCGTTATAAAGCGCTGTTTTCCTCTGTGCTTGTTGTTGAATTTTACTAAAATCTGCTGTTCCATTTACCATGCCATTTGCGATAGTCGCTGATATTTTTTCGTAATTTGCGAGCTGCTCTTTAGTGTCACTGTGAATGTAAGAGGCATTTATTTTTTCTATCGCAATAATATTCAACTCAAGTTGCTTGTATGTGTCAGATGCTTTCTCGACTAAATCTTGCTCACCAAATGTTACGGCTTGGGTGTAAAGTTCGTCCAGCTTCTCTAAAATGCCAACATTAGCAGATGTTAACTTAACAACTTTGTAGGATGATTTTTCCATTTCATCAAGTGCAATTCTATTATCATTCATAGCAAAATAGTTGATCAGAACAATCACTAAAAATGCAACGACAGCAATACTCGTAATCGCATGTATTTTTTTACTTATGCTGAGATTTTGAAAAGTGAAGCCTGAAGCCATTGTGAATACCTTATTTTATTGTCTAAATCTATTATCGGCTTATTACTCATAAGTGTTAACTAAATTTGTAAAATTTCTAGTTTTTTTTACAAACAATTCAAAATTCTACATAACTAATTGCCCTTTAAAAAAAGAAAGTACAAATAACATTCAATTTAAATCGCAGGCACAAAAAAACCAGTAACATTTCTGTTACTGGCTTCTAAATTTGGTGCGGATGGGGGGACTTGAACCCCCACGCCCGAAAGCACCACCCCCTCAAGGTGGCGTGTCTACCAATTCCACCACATCCGCATTTTTAAGCTTTCGCTTATTTGTTAAACATATGATTTATTTGAGGAGTATAAATCGTTTAACGATAGCATTACGCTAAATTAGTTCGGTACGTCAGAGCTTTGCTCTTTCGTAGATGTTACCGGAACATCTTCTTCAACAGGAACTACAGTTTCTACTGCAGGAGCTGCTTCTAGGTTTTCCCACTCGTCAGTCTTTTTAATTTGACCTGCAGTTAGGTTACCTAGCACAATGCTTAAAACAAAAAATACTGTTGCTAAGCTTGTGGTTGTTTTTGTCATAAAGTTACCAGCACCAGACGAACCAAAAACCGTGCCTGAAGCACCAGCACCAAATGAAGAACCCATATCTGCGCCTTTACCTTGTTGAATTAAAACCATTCCAACTAGAGCTAAAGCCACAACTAAATAAACTACTAATAAAATTTCGTACATCTTATACAGTCCCTTTTGCACTGTTACAGATTGCAGAAAAAGATTCTGCTTTTAGACTTGCGCCGCCAATTAAGCCGCCATCTATATCTGTTTGTGCAAATAATAATTCGCTATTTTTTTCATTAACGCTACCACCATATAAGATGGAAAGCCCTTGTGCTAAAGTGCTATCAAGTGCAGCAATTTTATCACGGATAAATTTATGAACAGTTTGTGCCTGCTCTGGCGATGCAGTCTTACCTGTGCCTATGGCCCAAACGGGCTCGTATGCTATCACAGAATCTTTCAGTGCTGCTACACCTAATTTTTCAATTACTGCATCAATTTGTGCAGCAACGACTTGTTCGGTTTGACCGTTTTCTTGCTCACTTTCACTTTCGCCAACACATAAAATTGGTGTTAACCCAACTTCTTGTGCTCTAGCAAACTTTTCAGCGACAGTTTCATTACTTTCGTTATAAATACTGCGGCGTTCTGAGTGACCAACGAGTACGTAAGTTGCACCTAAGTCTTTTAGAAGCTGTCCGTCTACTTCACCGGTAAACGCACCAGGTGTATTTTCAGAAACAGTTTGAGCACCTGTAGAAACACCACTAGCTATCATCGCAGGTACAAGTGGGAATGGAGGAAATAAAACAATGTCCATCTCTTGTGATTTTACATCGTTAATAGCATCAGACATTTGTTTAACTAGCTCTAACGAACCATTCATTTTCCAGTTGCCTGCGACCATCGCCTTGCGTATTGCCATTTTCCACTCCACATTAGAAAGCGGGCGAGATATTAACTTTTCTCGCCCAAAGTTACAAGAGGTTATTGTTATTAATCAGTCTGTTTGCTCATAGATTCTACAACAGCTGCAATTTTTTGAGCGCTGTCTATTACAATTTTTTCTTGCTCGGCTTCAACCATAACACGAACAACAGGTTCTGTGCCTGATTTGCGCAGTAAAACTCGGCCTTTGTCCCCTAAAGCAAGCTCAACTTCTGCTACAGCTGAAAGTACCTCTGGCGCTTTTGTCGGATCTGTTCCAGCGGTATAGCGCACGTTAATCATTTTCATTGGATATTTAGTAAAACCAGCACCCAAATCTTGTAGTGTACGGTTTTGTGCAACCATAGCTGCAAGTACTTGCAAACTTGATATAATGCCATCACCCGTGCTAATTAAATCTAAATTTAATACATGGCCTGAGCTTTCACCGCCAATTTTCCAGCCTTTTTGCTGTAGTAATTCCATTACATAGCGGTCACCCACTTTACTGCGAGCAAACTCGATACCTTTTGCTTTTAAAGCATTTTCAAGACCCATGTTAGACATTACAGTGCCAACTACACCTCCACCCAACATATCATCTTCGGCAGCTTGGCAAGCAATAATATAAACTAAATCGTCACCATCAAATACACGACCATTATGATCAACCATCATTACACGATCGCCATCCCCATCGTATGCAATACCTACGTCAGCTTTAAATTCAAGCACTTTGCGTTTAAGGGTATCTACATGAGTAGCGCCACATTCATGATTTATATTAACGCCATTAGGCTCGCATGCATGTGTTATAACTTCAGCGCCAAGTTCGCGCATGACAGAAGGAGCTATATGGTATGTAGCGCCATTTGCGCAATCGACAACAATTTTAAGCCCTTCTAAAGATAACCCTTGGGGGAACTGGCTCTTACAAAACTCTATATAACGGCCGTCTGCACTAACTAAACGCGAAGCTTTACCTAGTTTATCTGAAGCAACACATGTCATTTGCTCATCAAGCATCGCTTCAATTTGAAGCTCTACTTCATCGTCAAGCTTTAGACCCTGCCCATTGAAAAACTTAATACCGTTATCGTAATAAGGGTTATGTGAGGCACTAATTACTATACCTGCCTCTGCACGAAATGTTTGCGCTAAATACGCAACTGCAGGTGTCGGCATTGGACCCAGTAATACAACATCAATACCAGCGGCAATTAAACCAGCCTCAAGTGCAGTTTCAAGCATGTAGCCAGAAATACGCGTATCTTTACCTATAATGACTTTTTTAGTACCACTTTGAGATAATACGCGCCCTGCAGCCCAACCCAACTTCATTGCAAACTCAGGGTTAATAGGTGGCGTTCCTACTAGACCACGTACGCCATCAGTACCAAAATATTTTCTTTCTTTCATTATGCAATTCCTTTCTCGCAGGCTTGATATACACCAAGTACGTCTGCGGTTTCTTTAACGTCATGTACACGAATAATTTTTGCGCCATTTTGCGCCGCGATTAACGCACCCGCTAAGCTGCCCGCTAATCGCTCATTTGTTTCTCTATTTAATAGATTACCTATCATCGACTTACGAGATAATCCGGCCAATAATGGCAAACCTAACTTGTTAAAATCATCAAACTTAGCCAATATTTGATAGTTATGGCTAAGTGTTTTTCCAAATCCAAAACCAGGGTCTAGAATAAGTCGCTCAAACTTAATCCCTGCTGTTTCACATGCTTTAATACGTTCACTAAAAAAAATATTTATATCTGCAAACAGATTGTCGTAATGAGGTGCGCACTGCATGCTGCGAGGTTGCCCTTGCATATGCATTAAACAAATTGCTACATCTTCATACTGCGCAACCGTTTCTAAGGCGTTTATTTCTTGTAGAGCTCTTACATCATTGACTATATCTGCCCCTGCAAGTATTGCTTGCTCCATTACTTGTGCTTTACTGGTATCAATTGAAATAACGCAATCACTGTGCTGACGTATCGCTTTAATAGCGGGGATTACTCGGGCAAGTTCATCTTTTAAACTCACATCTGGTGCGCCTGGGCGGGTAGACTCCCCCCCAATATCAATTATTTGCGCACCATCCTCTAACAATTGCATTGCGCGTTTTAGCGCTATTTTGGGGTCTAAAAACTGCCCGCCGTCAGAAAATGAGTCTGGCGTTACATTCAATATTCCCATAATAACGGGCTTTTCAAGATTAAGCGTACGCCCTCTCGGAAGCTTTAATATGTTAGTCATTGCCAACCTTTATTCTTTTTCTAAATAGCTGATACAAAAAAGCCCCGAAATTCGGGGCTTTCATTACTATTTTAACGATTATTCAGCTTTGTCATCAAGGTTTGTTTCATCTTTTTTCGATGAATCATCCGCTTTTTGACTTTCATCAAGCACTGGCTCTTGAGGCTCTTGCTCTTTTACCGGCTTAGCTTCATGGCGGTCATGAGCATCGCGCGGCTCACGCACTGGTTGGCGCGCCATTAAATCATCAATTTGCTTAGCGTCTATTGTTTCGTATTTCATTAACGCGTCTTTCATTGAGTGAAGAATATCAATATTTTCTTTTAATATTTCTTCTGCTCTTTGGTAGTTACGATCTGAAAACAAGCGTACTTCAGCATCAATTACTTTAGCAGTATCATCCGACATACTAGATGCACGGCTTCCGCCACCACCCATATACATCTCGTTTTGATCTTCAGCGTAAAGCAATGGACCTAGCTTTTCACTTAAACCCCAATGTGTAACCATTTTACGTGCAATATCAGTTGCGCGCTCAATATCGTTACTTGCACCCGTTGTTACTTTGTCAGCACCATAAATAAGCGCTTCAGCAATACGGCCACCATAAAGGCTTGAAATCATTGATTCTAAAAGCTCTTTTGAATGACTAACACGGTCTTGTTCAGGCAAGTACATTGTTACACCTAGCGCACGGCCACGTGGAATAATAGATACTTTGTAAACTGGATCATGTTCAGGAACCATACGGCCCACAATTGCGTGGCCTGCTTCGTGATATGCTGTCATTTCTTTTTCTTGCTCGCTCATCACCATGGTTTTGCGCTCTGCGCCCATCATGATTTTATCTTTAGCAGCATCAAATTCAGCCATACTTACAACACGTTTATTACCACGTGCAGCATAAAGTGCAGCTTCGTTTACTAAGTTCGCTAAATCAGCGCCAGAAAAACCTGGTGTTCCACGCGCTATAAGAGCCGCCTCTACGTTATCGCCTAATGGCACTTTACGCATGTGTACTTTAAGTATTTGCTCACGACCACGGATATCAGGTAAACCAACTTCTACTTGGCGGTCAAAACGACCTGGACGAAGTAATGCAGGATCTAGAACATCTGGTCGGTTAGTTGCCGCGATAACGATAATACCTTCGTTACCACCAAAACCATCCATTTCTACTAGCATTTGGTTGAGTGTTTGCTCACGTTCATCGTTACCGCCGCCCATACCTGCGCCACGTTTACGACCAACCGCATCAATCTCATCTATAAAGATAATACAAGGTGCCGCTTTTTTAGCTTGTTCAAACATATCACGTACACGTGACGCACCCACACCGACAAACATTTCAACAAAATCTGAACCAGAAATTGTAAAAAACGGTACTTTCGCTTCACCCGCAACAGCCTTTGCAAGTAACGTTTTACCAGTACCAGGAGGACCAACCATTAGTACGCCTTTAGGAATACTACCGCCAAGCTTTTGAAACTTAGAAGGGTCACGTAAAAAGTCTACCAATTCGGTAACATCTTCTTTCGCTTCATCACAACCAGCAACATCTGCAAACGTTGTTTTAATTTGATCTTCGCTCATTAAACGAGCTTTACTCTTACCAAATGACATAGCGCCTTTACCGCCGCCGCCTTGCATTTGACGCATGAAGAATATCCATACACCAATAAGCAGTATCATCGGGAACCAAGAAATAAATATACTTGCTAAGAATGATTGCTCTTCAGGTTGTACACCCTTCACATTTACATCATTTTTAAGTAAATCATTTATTAAGTCTTCATCGTACATTGGCATCGTTGTTTGAAAACGTTCACCACTGCTCTTAGTACCAGTAATATTTCCTGTACCGCGGTCGATAATAACTTCTTGTAAAGAGCCACTGCGGACATCTTTAACAAATTGAGTGTAACTTGTTTGACGATCAACTTGCTCGCCACCATTAAAGCTCTGAAAGACTGACATCAGCACAACTGCAATCACCAGCCATAGTATTAAATTTTTCGCCATATCGCTCAAGGGGTTAACCTCTTGTATCCAATTAATTTAAATTCAACTAAACGCCAAGCAACTGTACTACAGTTTGTATCCAGTCGCTACTATATATACTTCCCGAGAACGGGCACGTGAGGCATCAGGTTTGCGTATTTTCACTGCTTTAAAACTATTACGTACATCTTGCAAGTATTGATCAAAGCCTTCACCTTGGAAAACCTTAACAATAAATGCGCCATTTTTCTTTAGTACTTGACTACACATATCCAGCGCAAGTTCTACCAAATACATACTACCCGCTTGATCTACTGAGTTATTACCACTCATATTTGGTGCCATGTCAGAGAGTACCACATCAACATTTTTACCATCAATACGTTTTAGCAACGCATTTAACACAGCTTCTTCACGAAAGTCACCTTGTAAAAAGTCAACACCCGCAAGTGAGTCCATAGGTAATATGTCACAGGCAATTACTTGACCTTTGTCACCTACTTTTTCTGCCAAATACTGTGACCAGCTTCCTGGAGCTGCTCCTAAATCAACAACGGTCATACCAGGGCGAAGTAACTTATCTCTATTTTGTACTTCATCTAATTTAAAAACCGCTCGTGAACGCCAGCCTTTTTTTTGCGCTTCTTGAACATATTTATCATCAAAATGTTCTTTCAGCCATCGCTGTGAACTGGCTGACTGTTTTTTATTTGTCATAAATTAACACGCAACTAATTAGTAATATTCTCTAGATGGCGTTAGAATACCCTTAATTCAAGCCATATTCAGCAAAATTTGTATAAACATGACATTATCAAACAAACAAAAGCAGTTTTTAAAAGGTCAGGCACATAGCCTCAAGCCTGTAGTTTTACTAGGTTCTAACGGTTTAACCGAAGGCGTAGTAGTCGAAATTCAAAGTGCATTAGAAATTCACGAATTAATCAAAGTTAAAGTTCCAACTGATGATCGTGAAACAAAAGCACTTATTTTTGAAGCAATCGTACGTGAAACTGGTGCGACTAAGCTACAAACGATAGGTCACACTATTGTGCTTTATCGTCAAAGTGTTGAGAAAAAAATACATTTACCACGTAATTAATTAATCCTATTTAAAGGATTTAGTACGTTTAAATTAAAAAACCAGCTTAATGCTGGTTTTTTGTTACCTAACACTTTTTAATTTAAAAGCTCATTGTATGGTGCGTTACATCATAATCAGTGCCATTACTTCTGGGCTTATTATGCAATATAAAATACTGAGTAAATTGTGTCTCACTCATAGCTGGCACTTTTTCATTGGAGAGTAGTTCAGCCAGTTGCGGCGTCGTATTACTGTGCCCAATAACAACAACTACACCCTTTAGTTTGAGTAACTCATTTTTTAAATCACCTAGCTCACCTGCGTTATACACATTTAATTTGGTATTAAAATGTGCCTGCAAAGGTGCGGCTGTTTGCAACGTGCGTTTATAGTTGCTGCTAAAAAGATGTATATTTTGATGTTCTTTAAACAAAGTAACTAAATTATTTGCACGTGCCTTCCCCTCTTCTGAGAGCGCTGGGTTTTTCCCCGTTAACTTTTCGCTATGACGAAACAAATATACCTCGTCAGGTGCGGCAAATGCCAAACTACAATTAAATGACAAGGCTAAAAAAGTGATTGCTAATATTATTTTATTCATATTTTTTTACCTCGTTTGTATTCTAATAGCCTGTCGATAAATTCAGTCGTTAATTCATTTATTACACCGGTTTCAGCATTAACGATTAAACTAAAACCAACATTTAATTGGGGAAACACAACCACATCGCTTCGATATCCTTGCACCCAGCCACTATGATAGTAAAGCGTTTCATCAGCATAATTATAAACCCGCCAACCTAGTCCGTAATAAGCCTCATTAAGGTGTTTTTTCCACACCCTGCGATGCATTTCTTTTTTTGTATGTGTATAAGGACGCGTTTGCTTTGCTAGAGTATCCAATGACAAAACATCAGGGTATTGCCCTAGCTGGGCTTTTAACCAAATGGCCATGTCACTTGCACTTGCGTTTACACCCGCTGCAGGTCCCACTTTATAATAATTTTTTTTAAGCTTAGCGCTATACCAACGTTTTGTACCGCGCACGTGTGGTAATGCGTAATTTTCATCCTGAACCATAGATTCAAAACCTAAGCTGGCATCACTCATTTTTAAAGGCGCAAAAATAGTTTCTCGTAACCACTGCGCGTAACTTTTACCGCTGCTTTGTAATATCACATTACCTATAAGGCTAAACATAACATTTTGATAACCATAACATTCGCCTGGTTTGCAAATAGGTTTAACACTAAGTAATTTTTCAACAATACTGGGGTAATCCATACGAGACTCTATCAAATTATCGTACGCATTAGGCACTAAACCACTTGCATGACTTAGAAGGTGAAATACCTTTAAATCATCTTGATAAACAGTCCCTTTGAACTCAGTTATGTAATCGCTAACAGCTTTATCTAATTTAAGTAAACCCTCATTGGCTAATTTAGCAGATAACGAGCCTGCAAATGTTTTAGAAACAGACGCGAGCCTAAACCGGGTATGCTTATTTACTTTTTGTCCATTTCGGGTTTTAGTTACACCCATAGTATGTATGTAGTCTGAGTTATTTGTACTTACAATCGAAAGTGCAGCGCCTGGTATACCTTTATTTTTCAGTTTTTTTTGCGTATAACGGCCGTACTTTTTTACAAATGCATCCCAATCAGGATCTGCTTTTGCTGCATAACTCACAGAGCTAAACAACAAACACAAAGCAGGTAGGCTATACAATAAAGATTTGAGATACTTCATTTTTATAAATTTTATCTTTTTAACTACATCTATGTAGATAATATCATGAAGTTTTGTTTGGACTAACGTACAATACGACGATTATTTGGTTTTTAGTGAGTGTTTAGTACTTATGCGTTTTTTAGTTGTGTCACTTTTTGTTATATTATCAACTGGTTGTACTCTTACAAAGCAGCCGGCCGAGCCACTGGCTATGCCATTAAAGCCAACATTAAAAAGTCAGACCTACCAGCTTGAGTACACCACAGAACACTCATCCCCAAAAGTTAAATCCGTTCAACTTCCTGCACATAAGGTAGTTAGAAACCAAACTGTAAAAATTATTACCGATAAGGCAAGTGTAACCGATAAACTTTTATCGCAAATTAGCCAAGCACTTAACGATAAACAACTAAAAGTAACCACTAAAAATAACAGCGACTACACACTAACTATTCAGCAACTTGATTTAACTTTCACTGACGATGTTAAGTACGCAATAAAGCAACCTGAGAACCCTTTTACATTATATTCAGATATTGCTCAGCAATACCCAACTCAGGAATGCGCTGCAATATTTGCACAAGTAAGTATGCGCCTCACACACAAAGCATCAGGTGATGTTGTTTGGTTTGCTAAATCTTCTATTGATAGTGCAAGTTTTCATCGTGAGCCACTAGTTTATAGTTTCACCGAAGAGCAAAAAATAACTAATGAGCTTGAGGTTGTCGCTTTTGTCCATCAGCAAAATACTGATGAAGCCCGCATGGAAAGACTTGGAAAAGACATTCAAATTCCTCAGTACAAAACGTTGTCAAAGTTATCTAGCCTTGCCAAGCTTAGTGGTCCATGTAACAGAACAGAAGTAAGCGCATTAACGCCTATGATGCAGTTTTACTTAAGCAGTATATTAATCGATAAAATTAAAGTTCAGTAAATTAGGGTCTGTTGATCTTTACGAATTAAAATTTGTTCAAACTAGGGGCTATTTAATCGCGGCGTTAGGTTTGTAACCTAGTGGGCTCGATAACTGCTCCTGCGTTATTCTAATGGCTTACATCCATGTAATAATAAGTAAAAACCGAGCAACAAAGCGTAAATAGCCCTTAGGAAAAACACTTTGGGCAGCGCCTGTTTGGCATTAATGCTACGTTATCGCCCATTTATGGGGAATAGCCACACTGCATAGGCTCTGCCTTGCCTAAATACCAAACAGGCTGCTGAAAATTTAACCTTGAAAGTTCAACAGACCTAACACTTACTACATTTTTTTACAGATTAAAGGAACGAATTAACAATATACTACGCTTAATAACAAATAATAATTAGGCCCCATAGGGATGAAAAACACTTTGCTTAACCATACTTTAGTTAGCATAACATTGCTTTTTTGCTTTATTTTTAGCACCACAAGTATGGCAAGTAATCGCTATTATGCAGACAATACGTTAGAACCAACCCAAGGCTTTGCGTGGGATTGGAGTGCAGGTGCGGGCTTTTATATTGAAGATTCTTACCTAATCGGTATCGAATCTTACGATAAAGGCGTTGAGCTTGATTTAAGTCTTGCTGTTTCTTACGATAAATTTTATCTTGATTTTGATCACAATCAACTCAGCGGTGGTCTTGTAATTGGTTACAGCCTTATAGATAAATTTGATTGGGGCTTAGATATACTTGGCACAAATACTCAAGCCGGGTTTGACGAAAAAGGCCTCGGGTTTTATAACCACGGTGTTATAAAAGAACTCCAAGGTATTAAAAAACGTAATTACGATTTTGATGTTGGTCTTAGGCTCTCGCGCCGATTTGAAAATTCACAATTCTCCTTTGAATACCTTCATGACGTATCTGGTGCCCATAATGGCTGGGTTATAAATAGCTTTTTTACCCACATTTTGCCATGGCGAAACTGGGAGTTTAGATCTGGTGTTGGTTTAAGCGCCTACTCTGCTGACTTTACAAATTATTACTTTGGCATTGATAGCGATGAAGCCACCAGCCTTCGCCCGATTTATAGCAGCAATGCCAGTACTAGTATCATCTTTGAGTTCCATGCTGAATATCCAATAAGCCAAGATTGGGTGTTTTTATCCGGTTGGCTTACTACATGGTTTTCAAAAGAAATTGACGACAGTCCAATTATTTCCCAAGGATATCAACATAAAGCCAAGGTAGGCCTACGTTATGTATTTTAGATGGATCTGGGTATTACTGATCTTTCCCAGTACCTTTACTGTTAAAGCGCAGGACCCCCCTGAAGCACTCATAGCACTACCCGACACTTGCGTTGCACTGCGCGAAGGGCGTAATTGCTATGCCGATGTTACACTTACGTGGGAGCAGCCTATCATTGGTAATTACTGCCTACGCGATGCAACTTCAAAGTACATTATGCAATGTTGGCTAAAGCAACAAAGTGGTACTTTAAATTATGCTTTTGACTCACAGCAAAGCATTTCATTTGAACTATTTGATAGCAATACATCCAAAGTCATCAGTACAGCAGAAGTAAAACTACAATGGGTTTATCAAAACAGACAAAAAAAACGCCGCTGGCGACTATTTTAATACCAATCGTATTAGGGATATTTTATGGATAACTACGGCACTATTTTACTTGTTGAAGACGATGCATCACTAGCGCAATGGGTTGCTGAATATTTAACAGAGCAAGGCTATACAACGCATGTTTGTCATCGTGGTGACGAAGTTGTTAGCAAGGTCAAAACGTTAAACCCAAATATTGTGCTCCTTGATATTATGCTCCCGGGGCAAGATGGTATTAGCGTATGTAGAGAGCTTCGTAGCTTTTATAATTCGCCTATTATAATGCTCACCGCACGCGATGAAGAGATGGATGAAGTTATTGGTTTAGAAGTTGGCGCAAGCGACTACATAATGAAACCGGTGCGTCCGCGTGCATTACTAGCGCGAATAAAAGCAGCACTGCGTCAAAACAATGAGCCAAATAAGCCACAGGTTAGCCAAAGCATTATTCAAGTTGGTGCACTTAGTATTAATACCGAATCTAGAAATGTGACCCTTAACGAGCAAGATATAAACATATCAAGCGCCGAATATCTATTATTACACTACCTTGCAAGCAATGCAGGTCAAGTTGTCTCACGCGATGCCGTATTTAAAGCGACGAAAGGTAGAGAGTACGACGGGCTTGATAGAAGTGTTGATGTACTTATTTCTGCACTTCGTAAAAAATTTAATGATGATCCACAAAACCCCGAAAAAATTAAAACTATTTGGGGCCGTGGATATTTACTTGTTTCTACCGCGTGGTAATAGAGCGATGAATAAATAAATGAAAAAGTTTTATATATCGCTTCTAGGCAGTGCACTTTTATCTATTGTGGTATTGGGCTGGCTTATTGATGCTTTTAGTCAACAAGCGCATACCCCACAAGATGAATTTAGTCAGCAAAGTAAAATGATCATGGGTTTTAATAAGCAGTTAGCTAACATACCTACATCTGAGCGCAGCGATTATGTAAAACAACTAGCCCGAGAGTTTGATGTTTTAATTGACTACAAGCCAAATGAGTCACTCGCCTTACCACCTTCTTTATTATTACAAATGCACACGCCAGGTGGGCTGATTTTAGAGGATCAGCAAGGCTTTTATATGCTTTATAGTAGCGACGTTTTAAATCCTTTTCACTTATCAATGCGCTTAGATAAAATTTTTGATAGCGAGCAGCATAACGACATTATATTAACTCTACTATTTTACGCAGGCCTATGTGTATTTATGGGGTTTATTATCGCGCCCTTAGCTAAACGACTAACTGTCTTAAATGAAGCCGCTAAAAAGTTTGCCTCTGGTAATGTTCAAGCCCGAATAAAGGTATCGCACTTTACCTATATAAAAGATGTGGAACTTACTTTTAACCGCATGGCTAGCCAAATAGAGAAACTCGTCGCCGAAAACAAACTAATGGCCTCGAGCTTGTCTCACGACATCCGCACCCCTATCGCGTGCCTGCGATTTGGTTTAGATGCGGCATTAGATAGCCATGATGAGCAAAAAGTAAAACAGTATTTAACCCGTATGGAAAACGATTTAGATCATATGGAATCGATGCTTAGTAGCTATTTAGCATTTGCTACATTAGAGCAAAACGCGAATAAACTAACCTATTCATCAACCAATATTAAATCCTACCTTGAAGATATTTTAGTTCAACTTGCACCAAAACTTGAAATGCAAATGCTCAACGTACAACTCAATAGTACAGATAAAATAATAAATGCAGATCTTCACTGGCTGGCCCGTGCAATTACTAACTTATTAACTAACGCATGTGATTTTGCAAACCAACATATTTACCTCAGTGCAAAGTTACACGAGCAACAGCTTATAATAACGGTAGAAGATGACGGCCCAGGTATCGCACAAGAGAACTTTAGTAATGTATTTAGCCCATTTTTTAGAGAGGAAGATCACCGTAACAGAGCCGATAAGAGTTATGGCCTTGGCTTAGCCATTGTTACCAAAGTAGCTGATTGGCATCATGGCAGCGTTAAAGTAAGTAAAAGCACCCAGTTAGGTGGTGCGTGCTTTACTCTCACTATTGCACAGCACCATAATCCGTAAAGCAATAGTTACAGACTGTAATTAACAATTATTAAACAAAATCAACTCGTTATTTTAAACGACTTAATAACAACAATTAAAATCGATGGTTATAACATACACTTTACTTATTAATTTGTGCTAGATCAGCAAATAAGCACTTTTTATTTTTTTACATTTCCAGTAGATTGTCACCGCCGTCACACAATAGAGAAGTACAATAATATGAGCGCAGTTAGAGGCGAGTTTAGCTCTCGCTTTGGTTTTATTATGGCCGCCGCGGGTTCTGCCGTTGGTTTGGGCAATATTTGGGGATTCCCTACACAAACAGCAAGTAATGGCGGTGCTGCATTTTTAGTCGCATATTTAGTGCTTGCGTTCTTTTTAGCCTACCCCGCTTTAATGGCTGAACTTATGATTGGACGTCATGGCCAAGCAAACGCAGTGTCATCACTTCAAAAAATATCTAATAAGCCATGGCAAAAACACTTTGCCTTTGCTGTTGGTTTTGGCGGTATTTTATGCGCTGGCTTTATACTAAGCTTTTACGCCATTGTTGCCGGTTGGATGCTCAGCGCCACAGCTGAACCTATAGCCACTTTAGTTGGTGCCAACACAGCATCTACATGGTTAAGCGAGCAATCACTTACTCGAAATATTATATTCACTATGATCTTTATCGTACTAACTGTCGCTATTATAAGTAGAGGCGTTGAAAACGGTATTGAGAAGTGGTCTAAGCGTTTAATGCCTGCACTTTTAGGCATTTTATTTGCACTTATTGCTTATGTGATGACGCAAGATGGTGCTATGGAAGGCTTAAAAGCCTACTTAGTTCCTGACTTTTCATCTATTTTTGACGCAAAACTATTAGTAAGTGCATTAGGGCAAGCTTTCTTCTCTTTATCGCTTGGCACTAGCGTAATGATTATTTACGGCTCGTACATTAGTAAAAAAGAAAATCTTGTTTCTTTAGGTGCCTATGTGACCCTTATTGATGTATTTATAGCCTTTGTTGCAGGTTTACTGATTATTCCGGCTATGTACGTAGCACAAGCTCAAGGCGTTGAAATATTCTCGGCCACAACGGGTAAGCTACTCTCTGAAGATACATTAGTGTTTCAGGTACTCCCCGCTTTATTTGATGGAATGGGCGAAGTTGGCTTATTTGTGGGTTTTTCATTTTTTGCGTTAATGAGTATTGCCGCTTTAACATCATCTATTTCAATGTTAGAGGCGCCAGTATCATACACCGTAGAGCGCTTTGGGATGAAACGCGTTCAAGCAACGTGGTTAATTGGGGCGCTAATCGCTGTCGTTAGCATTACAATTGTGTGTAACCTTAGCAGCTTATTTGGCTTAGTAATCACTCTCACTACAAAAGTAGCTCAGCCTTTACTTGGTCTTATGTGTTGTATATTTGTAGGCTGGATTTGGTATAGAGGCTCATTACTAAAAGCAATTCAAGAGGGTAACCCAGAGGTTCACAATACATTGTTTTGGAAAATATGGCCTTGGTATACTAAGTTTGTATGTCCACTGGCTATTGGCATGGTGTTTTTACACTCACTATTGAGCTAAATGATACCTTAGCCTTAAAATAGTTTTAAATAAAATAGCCCACATTAGTGGGCTTTTTTATAGCTGCTTAAATTGGATTTATTGAGTGAGTTTTAAAATCATATCTTGATGAGGTATACCGTCTTCTAGATATTCACTTTTGTAATCTTCAAAGCCAAAGGAGCGGTAAAAATCAAGTAAGTAGGTTTGTGCGCCAATATAAATATCTCGTTCAGGCCACCGCTCTTTACAGCATTCTATAGCTTTACTTACAAGTACAGTGGCGTCGCCTTTGCCACGCGCACTTTTACTTACCAGCACGCGCCCTATTGCGCTGTATTGCTCATTTTTTTCATAGCATCGGGCATAAGTGTGTAGCCGCCCATTGTCTAGTGTATATAAATGCTGTGTATTTAAATCAATATCTACATCATCAAGTTCAGGGTAAGGGCACGCCTGCTCTACAACAAATACGTCTACACGTCCTCGCATAATAGTAAAAAGAGTATGCGCATCTAAAGCATTAAACTGCTCACATTTAAATTGCATTTTAAATCCTATAAACAATAAACCCAGCCTAGGCCGGGTTTAATAAAATTATTCACTTGTTAGTTTATATTAAGCAAATAAGCGCTCTAGTTGGTCGCACAACTGCGATAAATTCACGTGGTCATGCTCTATGGTTAAATCTACATAACCATCGCCTCTAAAGGCCCTGTCTAGCTCTATAAGCACATGTGTTTTATGTGCCTCTGGTACAAATGACAACTCGATCTCTTGAATGCCAAATAAACTACGGCTATTTGGCTTATATTCAAGTTCCTGATAACAACCCGATAACGATTGAAATGTTGAAGCGCGCAAATGGCCTTTTTCTACATCAGCCTTCATTAAGCTAAAACCTAGCTTTTCCATCGCCTGCATGCACGTTTTAACAGCTTCATTAGGGTAAATATGTAAATGGTCTTTATCGCTCGGATCAAGTGCTAAATCAATATCTAAACCTGTTTCAAGCCACACATGAGATTGATTGTAACCTGCATTAATTTCTGTAATAGGTGTTTCAGAATGAAGACGTGCTTCAAAAGGGATACTTTTAATTTCGCCCGGCTCAATTGTACCTATATCTGTAATTCGCCATTGGTCAATCACATGATTGGTGAAATAATCGCCATCATCACCTGCCACTTTAACACGGGTCATAAGTAATAAATCTAAGCCTGCAATATCTTGGCTAACATCACCTGCGGTAATGACTATTTGTGCGTTAAAAAGCTGACCAGGTTGTAGGTGTTCAGTCTCTAAAACAGTATCTACTTTTGCAGCACCAATACCTACCGACGCTAAAATCTTTTTAAACATATATTTCTCCTTAAGCTGAGCGGTTCTATTATTTGCTCTTGCTTAAACTTCTTCGTTATCGCATCTTAACCATATTTAAAAGCCAATGTCAGTGAAAAAATGTTATTTACATGCTATTTACGATTAAATATATGTTTGATGCGCATTTTTTATACACAGCTAGGCAAGTATTTGATTAGACGCGTTCATTTTTAGGTCTATTTTTATTTTCAATGGTATAAATTTTTCGTTACACTGCAACCCCAAATGAAGTGATATTAAGAATTATGGAACTAATCTATTTTGCCGCCGCGTTTGTGTGTGGCTTTGCTGTTTATCAGTTAAAGCTGCCTCCTCTTATTGGATTTTTATTAGCAGGTTTTGCTTTAAATTTATCGGGTTATAAAAGTACAGAGTTGCTCGATACAATAGCAGCACTTGGCGTAACCCTTCTTCTTTTTAGTATTGGTTTAAAGCTAAAGGTAAACAGTTTAATTAAACCCCAAGTGTGGGCGCCTGCAACATTGCATATTATTTTTAGCAGCGCGCTTTTTAGTGGCTTTATGTTATTGCTTGGTGTTTTCGCTATTCCACTGTTTATTGATTTAAGTTGGCAAAGTGCTTTATTAGTTGGGTTTGCGCTTAGTTTTTCAAGTACTGTATTTGCAGTAAAAGTGCTTGAAGAACGCGGAGAAATGGCAAGCCTTCACGGTAAAATAGCCATTGGTATACTAGTCATGCAAGATATCTTTGCTGTTATCTTTTTAGCGATTAGTACAGGTAAAATTCCAAATGTATGGGCAATTGCATTAATAATTGCTCTGCCTTTATTACGACCTGTCATGTATGGCGTATTAAATCGCTCTAAACATGGTGAACTATTACCATTATTTGGTTTTTTCTTTGCTTTAGTTGCTGGTTATCATGCATTTGAATTTGCAGGATTAAAAGGCGACCTAGGCGCACTCATAATTGGGATGATGTTTGCACCACATAAAAAAGCAGGAGAACTATCAAAATCTCTGCTTAATTTAAAAGACATATTATTAGTCGGTTTTTTCTTAAGTATTGGCTTGAGCGCAGAGCTAACCACTAGCTCATTAATCGTTGCTATCATACTTGTTTTAGTTTTACCTATTAAAATAGCGCTTTATTACGTGTTCACAAATATATTCAAACTACGCGCACGTACATCATTACTTACCGCCTTTAGTTTATCTAACTACAGTGAATTTGGGTTAATTGTATGTGCAGTAGCAGCTAGCACAGGCATGATCACTTCTGAGTGGCTGGCCGTAATGGCAATTGCTGTTTCTATTACCTTTGTAATTGCCTCGCCGTTAAATAAGCGCTCAAACGAGCTATACGTAAAAATAGAGCACTGGCTATTAAAGTTTGAAAGCAAAACTCGTTTAGCTGAAGAGCTACCTGTTAACCTAAACGATACTAAAATAGTCATTTTTGGTATGGGACGTATTGGTACTGGTGCTTATGAAACAATCAACGCGACTCACCCAAATGTTGTTGCAGGCATAGATATAAAACCTGAAGTGGTAGATAAGCACGTTAACAGAGGCCGCAACGTATTAATTGCTGATGCAACAGATCCTGACTTTTGGCAACGAGTAAATCATTCGCAAGTAGAAATGGTCATGCTTGCAATGCCAAAGCATATGCAAAATATTTTTGCGCTAGAGCAACTACAAGCCTCAGGTTATAAAGGCCAAGTAACAGCTATTGCAAACTACCCTGATCAACAAAAAGAGCTAGAAGAAATGGGTGTTCATTCTACTTATAACTTTTACTTAGAAGCAGGTAGTGGTTTTGCAGAGCACGTTAAACAAGAGCTATTTAACGAATAATCACTTTTTATAACGTCTATAAATAACAAAGCCTTAAAATCATTAAGGCTTTGTTATTAGTTTTTAAATGAAAAGCAATTCTATTTACATTCCTTTACAAGCCATTTAACCACGACCATAAAAAACAGGTAGACTATCCATGTTGGTTAAATAAAACCCCATGTTCTAATAATAACTTAATTAGATCCCAGCTAATTAAAGTTCAACTAGGTTTATATTAATCAACAAAAAATTATTAAATCAGAGGGCCTACTCCCTCGCAAAATAGGCTGTTTCTTGCCCGTCACAGCCTATTTTATATTTCTAAAATCCCTTACACTTATGCAGACTTTAAAACCTAAGTAACTCTTATGGATCCAAAACAATTAAAAATAGCTGTAAATACAACGATGCCTTTTGGGAAATATGCTGGGCGCCCTTTATTACTACTACCAGAACCTTATTTGGTGTGGTTCAAACAGCAGGGATTTCCTAACTCGAAACTTGGTAGCCAACTAGCGATGATGTATGAGGTTAAACTAAATGGCCTTGAGCAAATGTTAATGCCATTACTTGAAAAAAATAAAAAATAATTGAGAACTTTTTTAAATACTTGCGGTCTATTATATTGCTACTTGTTGATTTTGGTTTTTAACCGCAAAAAAAGCGCCTTAGGCGCTTTTTTTATGTCTTAAATTTGAGAGGTAAATATACAATAAATTTAGCACCACCTAAGCTTGAGCTTTCTGCTTTACACTCTCCTTGGTGCCACGACACAATTTTAGCAACTATAGCAAGCCCTAAACCAAAGCCACCAGTGTCCTTGCCTCTACTTTTATCTAATCGAGTAAAAGGCTTAAATACGTTTTCTCGCTCAACGGGGTCAATCCCTTCACCATCATCTTCAACAATCAATACTATGTGAGTTGCCTCTTGTAGCAATGAAATTTTGACTTGTTGATGAGTGTATTTGAGCGCATTGCCAATTAAATTTTGAAATACTCGCGCCATAAAGTGGCTATCACAGTAGTAGTTTAAATGCTCAGGGAGGTTTATAGAGAGCGTTGTTCTAGCTTCAAAATTTAGCTTTTCAACAGTGGTTTTTACCAGCCCAGCTAAATCGCAGTTTATTGGCTGTAAACTTGGTTGTTGAGAGTCTAATCGCGCGTATTCAAGCATTTCAGAAACTAGTGACTCAAGCTCACTGATGTCTGTTTGCATGTTTGTTAGGTATTTTTCGCCTTTTTCGTCAAGCATTTGTTCTTGTAGCATGACTATTGCAAACTTTAAACGTGCTAGTGGTGTTCTAAACTCATGCGACACCGATGAGGTAAGTTCTTGCTGCGCACTAAGTAAAAACTCAATACGTTGCTGCATTACCTTTAATGTATCAGTTATAGGTAAAAAGAAAGACTTAGAAGAGTCATTTAGTTGAAAGTCTTGCAAACCCTCTACCGCTTCACATGCTTTACGTAGCTTTGCAAAGTCACGCCAGAGTAAAAAGCTCCATAGCCCAACTGGTATGCCTACAATAATAAGTAGTAATAAATACGGCCAAACAGAAGATGATTGCTGCGTTAATACGCCTACCGGTCCTACTTGAAGTAATGAATCATTACCGAGATCTACATACCAAACAATGCGTTGTTGCTTATCATACAAATATAAGTAGTGGTTTTGATTTAGCTGCGATTGTTGTTTTTGAGGAAGTATTAAATCACGTCGTTCAATCACTTTACTTTCAAAGTTATGCTTTAGTTTTTTAAGACCATTTGGGGTTTGTGAAAGCAACCACAGTGATTGCCCAAACTCATCGTCTAAGAAGACCTGCTGCTGCGACTCTTCATAGGGCCACAGCTGCTCAATAACACCACTTACAACAAATAATGAAACAATGATATATAAGTATAAGCTGGTAAACAGTTTTCCCATTACAGCCGATTAACCTTAAATAGTTCTAAAGATCCCATGCATCAGAAACAAATAAATAGCCTTGTCCCCATACGGTTTTTATACGATACGGCTTATCACTATTATCGCCTAATTTTTTACGAATTCGTGATACGCGTACATCCACAGTTCTATCAAGTCCGTCGTATTGACGGCCAATCATATGTTGGTGCACATGTTCTCTGCTTAGTACTTCACCCGCATTTGACGCTAATAGCCATAGTAGTTCAAACTCGTGCGAAGTTAATACAATCTCTGAATCACTTAGTTTTACAATACGGCTTGTTTTATCGATGACTAAATCACCAAACTGCAGTTCTTCACTAGACTTTACTATTGGTTGCCCACGTCGTAGTAATGCATTGATCCGCGCTAGTAATACACGTGGCTCTGCTGGTTTTATTACATAATCATCAGCACCAAGTTCTAAACCAAGCACTTGGTCGAAGTCTTCACCTTTAGCAGTCAACATTAAAATTGGTAGAGTAAATTTATCTCTTACTTGGCGGCAAACGCTAAAGCCATCTTTACCTGGCAGCATAACGTCTAGAATCATTAAATCGGGTGTATTGTTTTCTAGGTAATTAAACACTTCGTCACCACGCTCTAACACTTCGACTTCAAGGCCATTATGTTCAAGGTAATCTTTTGTTAGCTGTTGTAAACCGAGATCATCTTCAACAAGTAAAATTTTTGGCATTAGTTGCTCCTAAATTAAAAAAAGCTCCACGGAGAGCGAAGCCTACGCCTATTTTTTTTAGCATGGGCGCTTTGTACTTCAACCTGTGTTTTTGCTATTAACACACCCGTATGAGGATTGATTAAGGAGTATATGGTCTCCACCTGAACACGCGCTTTATAATTAAATTGCCCAGAACGCTGCTGCTGCCAGCATTGAAGTAGTTGTTCTTGTTGATACAAACAGACATCACTATAGGTGTTTAATAGCCATTTAAACTGTAAATCAAGATCGCAAAAATCCTGCTGTTCGGAAACCACGCAGACTTTTGGAGAAACACTAAAAACAGGGGTTTGTGCCACACTAAAACCACTAAAAAAAGTGGTAATAAACACAACTAATATTGAATACTTCATATTAAAAAGTACGATCGAATCCTATAAATGCAGTCATTGAATAAGTACGTTCAAAGAGCGGACTGCCATCCATAGCCGAATAGTCGTAATATGCTACATGAAAACGAAGAGAGTCAGCCTTACTCAGTGGCCAACGGGCGTCGATTTTAGCATAAGGTTGCCAACTACTACCAACGTCTATTTTGCCAAATTGAGTTTCACCCTCATTAAGTCCATAAAAATAGCTATTTAGTTCCGCAGATTTATAGTTTATTCCAAGTGTTGGCTTTATTTTAAGCTTTCCTAGCACAGTATGATATTGCCACTGCAATGCACCGCGTACACCTCGATAAACATCGGTTATATCATGCAGAGCCTGAACTGAAAAAACATGGTCATCATTTACATAGTGATATGCAATACCCGCATCCAAGGCAATTTGCCGTTTATGCAAATTATCAATATCAGCGTAGCGAGAGGACGAGGCTTCATTTTGCATTACAAACTGATTATTAAGAGCACTACTTTGCAATGCAAATACATTTTTAGGGTGCCAGTCTATAAAAAAGCGAGATTCAGAGTTGAGTTCACTAACTAGATTAAAGTGATGCTTTGGGGATTGTGAAAATGAATAGCCAAGGCGGCCATTATCAAAAAACCATTGCTCTGCATAAAACGCAATTTGTGGAATAAGCACAAGCGGAATATTATCTCCACCATGCAAAGGGTTGGTTATAACTCCAGCCCCAACGCTTAAACTCAAATGCAGGCGATCAGTTGTTATATCTTGCTCTGTATAATCGTCAGCATGCTTGCTTGCCTGTGTTGCTTGCACCGAAAGGCAAGCAAACAAAGTGCTAAAACATAGAGCAGTTAATAAGGAGAAGGAATACCGCATCAGCGTACATCAAAGTATTAAATTAAGTAAGTTCCCCATACTAGCAAGGTCTTTTTAAACTAGCTCTAGCTGGTTACAATTATTCACAATTTGTATACACAAATGTTAACTTTTGTGTTTTTGAAGTGACAAACCCTTCAAATTAGTTATGTGCGTTGGCTAAGCTGGCACTGCTTTGAGAAACTTTGGAAATGAGGGATAACCTCGCAAATGCTTTAATTCAAATAAAATCTGCAGGAAGCCAACTCTAACAACTTTTTTTATTAACCTTACAAGCTACTAGGTTACCAAAGTTAATAGCGGCTTTAGCCGTAATAAATCAAGCTTCTGATGCTTATTAAATATCAGGGGCTATTTCTATTCGGTTTCGGCCATGTGTTTTTGCGATATATAAGGCTCTATCTGCACGCTCAACTAAAACTGAGCTATTAGTAAATGGACGTAAAATAGCTAAACCAAAACTTGCAGAAATAGCACGTTTAGCTGTTATATCATGCTTTTTACGAATCGCTAATTTCGCAATAGCTAAACGTATACAATCGGCAAACGCTATTATATCGTTAATAGTGTCAAAATAAGCTGTTATACAAAACTCTTCGCCACCGTATCTATATATATTTGCTGTTTCAGTTGTATTTTCTCTCACTTTTTTGGCAACTAACCTCAACACTTCGTCACCCTTTTGATGACCAAAGTCATCGTTAAAACGTTTAAAGTGATCAATATCAAACATAATTAGTACGGCAAGAGAATCTTCCTGTGCTTTCTCTGAGTATTCTAAACAAAATTTTACGATATCTGAATCAAACTTACCTCGGTTATAAAACCCCGTAAGCGTGTCGGTATCAGCTGCTTCTTTTGAAATATTAAGTGCTTCTTTTAAATCTTTTATTTCGTTGTAAGCAACAGCTAACTTAGTTTGAAATTCTCTAGCATAATCCTGCATAGCAATAGAATCATCGGTTAAGCGCTCTACACAACCTAATATTTCATTATAAGAATTTACATCAGCAAGCATATTTAATTCATTTTGTGAATCAACTAAACTTGTTGTAAAGCTTTTGGAATGCTCAAGCGTGGTGCTTATATCTTGCTGGACCTGCTCCATAGTTGTATGGAACTTTTCAGTCATTTCTTGAAAGAAAGCCAGATCGTCTTGCGTTAAATGCTTATCAAAAATTTCTTTTGCTTTGTCTTGTGAGCATGTTTGTTGCTCAGCAATAACATGGTCTAATTCAGCATTTAATGAAGGGTTACTCCCTTGAATGTAACAGTACCAAATTGCATAGTTGATAGGCGTAACCGGCATGCGGTATTTTACCATCAAAGGAATCGCCTTTTTAAGGCATTGAGCAGAATGAGCAAGTGATACGGCGTGGTTCATAAATAAACTCTCAAGCGTCATTGTTTTTATTATTAGCACTCAATGTTAAGTAATAGTAAACTCATACGCAACCTATATTAATACTATTTAACTAATTTGCTTGCTCTGTGTGCATATTAAATTGCTTTTGCTTCTAAAGTTTGCGCAATATTCCACAACGCACTGATTGCAGGGTCATTTAACTCTTTTCTTAATACCGCCAAACCGATATCAAACCCTTCAGGTGCTTGCATTTTTGGTGTTAGGATTTGTACCTTATCTTGCAGCGGGCTGTTATCTAGCACTATTTTAGGGACCATTGCGACGCCTAGCCCTAAGCTCACCATAGATACCATTGCTTCATGTCCTGCAACTTGGGCGTAGATTTTTCCGTGAATATTATTTTTGCGCCACCAGTGCTCTAACCTTTGGCGAGAAAAACCTTGTTCTGGGACAATAAACTCTAAATCAGACCAATTAATGTCATCACTATTTTGTGTAAGCTTTTGTGTGATCGGACATTGAATTTTTGGGCCAATTAATAAAAGTGGTGAGTGCCCAATATCAACAAAGGCAATTTGCGACGGTAATTTATTAGGCTTAGCTGCAATTGCCATTAATTCGTGGCCATCTAGGACACGATTTATAGCAAGTGCTGGGTCACCGGTATTTAATGTTATTTCTATGTACTGATGCTGCGCACGAAGTTGTTCTAATATTTGATGTAAAAAACTATAAGATGCAGTTACAGAACAATAAATACTTACTTTGCCGTAAATATGCTGTTGTGGGTCTTTTACATTCGTTTTAAAACGTTGCCAATTAGCAAGCGTTGCCGTTGCGTAATCAATAAAGGACTCCCCCTCACGCGTTAATTTAACGCTTCGGTTATCGCGGATAAACAATGCCACTCCAACTTCTTCTTCCAAATGTTTTATATTTCGGCTCAAAGTGGGTGCGCTTATGTGGCAAAGCTCACTTGCGCGCCCAAAGTGAAGTGTTTTAGCCAACGCTAAAAAGTAGTTTAAGTGCTTATGTTCCATCCAACCCCCTGTATTTCATATTATGAAACACTTTAATTCAAATATATCATTTTACGCAAGCAACGATTTTACATATGGTGTTTGTAAGCGCAGTAAACATTGCGCATCTAACAAACATGACTTTATAGGACACTAACAATGGCGAATTATTTCAATACCTTACCTTTACGCGAGCAATTAGCGCAATTAGCGCAATGTGAATTTATGGACGCAGGCGAATTTGCCGATGGCGTTGATGCACTTAAAGGTAAAAAACTAGTTATTGTAGGCTGTGGCGCACAAGGTTTAAACCAAGGCTTAAACTTACGTGACTCTGGTTTAGATGTTTCTTACACATTACGCGCATCAGCTATTTCTGAGCGTCGCCAATCATTTTTGAACGCATCTGAAAACGGCTTTACTGTTGGCACTTACGAAGAACTAATCCCAACAGCTGATGTAGTACTTAATTTAACACCAGATAAGCAACATACTGCTGTAGTAAGTGCAATTATGCCGCTTATGAAAAAAGGCTCTACACTTGCCTACTCTCATGGCTTTAATATTGTTGAAGAAGGCATGCAAGTACGTGAAGACATTACTGTAATCATGGTTGCGCCTAAGTGTCCTGGTTCTGAAGTACGTGAAGAATACAAACGCGGTTTTGGTGTACCAACTCTAATTGCTGTTCACCCAGAAAATGACCCTCAAGGTCATGGTTTAGCACAAGCTAAAGCGTATGCAGCAGGGACTGGCGGACACCGTGCAGGTGTACTTAAATCATCATTTATTGCTGAAGTTAAGTCAGACCTAATGGGCGAGCAAACCATTTTATGTGGCATGTTACAAACTGGCTCTATTTTATGTTTTGATAAAATGATAGAAAAAGGCGTTGATGCGGGTTATGCATCAAAGCTAATTCAATACGGCTGGGAAGTAATTACCGAAGCACTTAAGTACGGCGGCGTTACAAACATGCTTGACCGCCTTTCAAACCCTGCAAAAGTAAAAGCGTTCGAACTAAGCGAAGAGCTAAAACTAATTATGCGCCCGCTTTATAATAAGCATCAAGATGACATCATCGACGGCACTTTCTCACGCACTATGATGGAAGACTGGAATAACGATGACGTAAACTTACTTAAATGGCGCGCTGAAACAGCAGAGACTAACTTTGAAAAGACCCCTGCTGGCGATGTAGAAATCTCAGAACAGGAATTTTTTGATAACGGTATTTTAATGGTAGCAATGGTAAAAGCAGGTGTTGAACTTGCTTTTGAAACCATGACAGCAGCCGGTATTATTGAAGAGTCAGCTTACTACGAGTCTTTACATGAAACGCCATTAATTGCTAATACTATTGCACGCAAAAAGCTTTTTGAAATGAACCGTACAATTTCTGACACTGCAGAGTATGGATGTTACCTATATAACCATGCATGTTTGCCATTACTTGCAGATTTTATGAAAAAAATTGATACAGATGTCATTGGTAAAGGCCTTGGCGAGCACAGTAACCAAGTTGATAACCAAACATTAATTCAAATTAACGCCGCCCTTCGTGAACACCCAGTTGAAAAAGTAGGTGCTAAATTACGTGGCTACATGTCAGCAATGAAAAAGATTGTTTAACCCTAAACGATAAATGTTTCGCTTGTTAGAAACCAAGCCCATATGCTTTGCTTATGGGCTTTTTTATGCATATACATAAAATTTTAACCATAACACGCTACCTTCTATTCATTTCACAGTAGGCAATATCTAGCTCTAAATAAATAATGTGCTAGTATAGTCCTCTACTCAGTTGTAAAATTAATTAATATCATGACGATACAAAACCTTTCTATTACTCAAAAAATCACAGCTTTAGGCAGTGTTATTGCTATATGCGTAGCGGCACTGATTGGCTTGACCTCTTTATACAGCTCTAAAGACATAATTGAGCAACGTATGATCGAGTCAGAGCTACCTAGTAAACTGCAAACAATCAGTAATCATATAGGCGGTGAAATTAATGAGTTACTTGGTGCTGCTCAGCAACTATCATCAAACGAATTTGTTTTACAGTGGGCTCAGTCTAGTAATCAAGACGACACCTTATTATTAAAAGAATTAAATCGTGTTGCCCAGCAATACGATTTAGCAACAGCATCTTGGGCAAATAGAGACACTGCACAGTACTGGAACCAGAATGGGTTTTTGCGTGTGTTAAAAAATGATGCAGCCGATGGCTGGTTCTTTGCTTTTAAGCAATCAAAACAACCTTATTCTATCAGTATTTATCAAGAGTCAGCCAATGATGTAAAAATGTTTGTAAACCATCAGCAGGCTAATGGTACTGGTTTAGCAGGTCTTGCAAAAAGCATCACTGATATGCAAAAGCTATTACAGCAATTTAAAATTGAGCAAACAGGTTTTGTATTTATTGCAGATAAAAATGGATTAATTCAACTTCATAAAGATGCCAATAAAGTAGCAAAAGCAAATATTGACGATTTATATACTGCAAATATTCACAGCCAACTATTTAATAGTAATGGCTTTGCACTAGAAGAAATTAGCTTAAATGGCGAACCTACTCTTATAGCTGCAACCCCAATTAAAAACACTGACTTATATGTTGTAGCTCAAGTACCAAAAAGTGAAGTATTCGCAAGTGTAAACACCCTACAATGGCAAATATTTACTTTTACAGTAATCACCGCATTAGTTGCTAGCTTGATTAGTTACTTACTTGCTCGCTCTCTTTCATCTCCACTTTCTAAAATGGCTGAGTTATTTTCACGCTTAGGCTCTGGCGATGCAAACTTAGCGTACCGCTTACCAGAATCGAGCCAACCAGAGCTCAACAATCTAAGTAATGGCTTTAACCAGTTTATAAATAAAATAGAAACAGCGATTACTCAAGTTGCCAGTGAAAGCCACGATATTCGCCAAAGTTCTGATCATGTATTTGAACAGGCAAAACGAAACTCGCAAGCAATTGATAATCAAAAAGAGCAAACAATATCTGTCGCAGCAGCTATCAACGAAATGGGCGCTACAGTGCAAGAAATAGCACAAAGCGCAGCGAATACAGCTAAGTTAACCGATAACAGCCGTGAGAACACCATTCAAAGCCATAAACAAGTATTACAAAGCCAGGCAACTATCTCAGCCCTAGCTAGCGATATTGATGGCATAACAGAGCAAGTTACTTTGCTTTCTAAAAAAACGGTTGATATAGCAAGTATTGTGGATTCAATTAGAGGGATATCGGATCAGACTAATCTACTTGCTTTAAACGCGGCAATTGAATCTGCTCGCGCAGGTGAGCACGGCCGAGGCTTTGCTGTTGTTGCTGATGAAGTACGCGCTCTGGCAAACCGTACATCGCAATCAACCACCGAAATTCAATCTATGATTGAAGAGCTTACAAGAATATCTGATGATGTAGTTAACGATATTAGCCAATCAAAAGATAAAGCGCAGCAAAGCGTTGGAGCCATGCAAAGCTCAGTAGAATTACTCGATGCGATAGCCGAAACAGCTAATCAAATAAACGATATGGCTACGCTTATTGCAACTGCAACTGAGCAGCAAAGTAATGTGGTTGCTGATGTAGGTCGTAACATAGAGCAAATAAGTGAAATTAGCGATAAAGCAATGAGCGAGCAAATCAATACAGAGCAAGCTATTCGTGACTTGGCAAACAGCGCTCAAACACTCGATGCACTTGTCGCTACCTTTGAAAAACATCGCTAAGCAGCTATAACGGCTATATTTCCTTTATGAGCAAAAGCTATATTAAAAGCTAGCTTTTGCCCACAGCGAATAAGGTTTAATCTAAGTAAATTAACTAAATGATTTTTGTGTCGCCGGTATTAAATGCTAAAACGTATGCTTCTTTTTTGGCTCTAGGGAGCTTTTTTAATTGATACTCAAGTTTACTTGCTTCACTTTTATTACCAACTTGTTGTTGATGAATAAGTAAAAGCGGCCCTTTCCCTCTAAGGTTTTTGGCCCCTTTGCCGGCTTGATGAGTTGCAAAGCGTTTTTCAACATTAGTCGTGATCCCTGTGTACCAATGACCAAATCGTGTCTCAACTATATATAAAAACCAAGTAGACTCCGTTTTTAAAATATTCGTTTCGATGTGCTGTAAACTTTTTTCATTATTTATGGTCAAAACATTACCTTAACGCCCTTAACATAAAACAATTGCTTAAAAGGGTTTTACCTTCAGTGACTAATCGGTATCATGCAGATTATAAAAAATAAGGATCACAACTAACAATGCAGTCGTTAAAAACTTTTTCTCTTTGGCTTATCGTTGCTTTAACACTTAGCTCAGCAGCAGGTTGCTCTAGCTGGGTATACCGAATTAACATCCCACAAGGCAACTTTTTAGAGCAATCGGATGTTGAAAAACTTCGTGTAAATATGACTCGAGAGCAAGTTGTTTACGTATTAGGCAGACCTATTGCCGAAGACGCCTTTGATAACAATACTTGGCGTTATATTTACAGCTTCAATAAAGGCCGTAAAAACGAGCAAAATAAAGAGTTAGTAATTAACTTTGAAAATGAAAAGTTAGTTTCAATTTCAGGTGATTATGACCAACCTGAAAACTTTACTACACCGCTCGAGCAATAAATTTCTCAAGTGGTAAAAAAAGGTGAGCATGGCTCACCTTTTTTATTGGTTTATTTAAAAGCTTTTACCATTTTAAACAACGTCAGCGTGTGATTTAATCCGTTAAATTTTCCACGTTTATACCGATTTTCGTTACTTTTCGAGTGGGCGGCCACCCGTTATTTTATTTGCACGCCCTTCTTCTTTAGCTTTTTCTGCACGCTTTCTACGCGCATCTTTAGGATCTGCAATTAATGGACGATATATTTCTATACGGTCACCGTCTTTTAACTCATAGTTAGCTTTTACAGTTCGATTCCACACACCTAAAGTTAGCGATGTAGCATCTATCTCAGGGCACTTTTGTATAATACCTGACTGAATAACAGCTTGCTCGACTGTAGTCCCTAGTGGCACTTCAATTGATAAACACGTGGCCGTGGTTGGTAATGCAAATACCACCTCAACATTAATCATGCTCTCGCTCCATAAACCTGTTTTGCACGTTGAGTAAATGCACTCACCATATTTTTTGCAACATCGTTAAAAATCTTACCAAAGGCAAGCTCTATTAACTTACTTGAAAATTCAAATTCTAGTTGCAAGTGAACTTTACATGCTTTGGCGTCAAGCTCTTGAAAGTGCCAACGTCCTTTTAACATCTTAAATGGTCCATCAACAAGGCTTAGTAACACTGTTTGCTCATCAACAAAGGTGTTTTCGGTGGTAAACCACTTTTTTATACCCGCCTTGGATATTTCTAAACTCGCGGTCATGTTATTATCATGCTGTGAAACAATTTTTGAGTCTGAGCAATTTGGTAAAAACTGCGAATAAGCTTCTACATCATTAACTAGATCAAACATCTCTTTAGTGCTGTACATAACCAGCGCACTTTTTTCTATTTGTGGCATACTCACTCCCAACTGTGTGGGCGAATTTTAGCAAGCTTTGCGCGTTTCCCCAAATTTTCATGCTGCTTAAATTAAAGCTTAATTTTTAAAAGCATTATTAAAAAATCGATGTAAAACATCTCACATTACGTATATTATAGGGCACTATGGCTAAGAAAAATTCATCAAAATCGACAAGTAATACCATCGCGCTAAACAAAAAAGCGCGACATGAGTATTTTTTACACGATAAGTTTGAAGCAGGTGTTGAACTACAAGGCTGGGAAGTAAAAAGTATCCGAGCAGGTAAGGTAAACATCACCGAAACTTATATTCATCTTAAAAATGGCGAAGCATTTTTGCTTGGCGCGCAAATCCAGCCACTTAATAGTGCATCAACCCATGTAATTTGCGATCCGTTGCGTTATCGTAAGTTACTATTAAGCAGACGCGAACTTGACCGTCTACTCGGTGCAACAGAGCGAGATGGCTATTCATTAATAGCTACAGCTATGTACTGGAAAAAATGTTGGGTGAAACTTGAATTTCATCTAGCAAAAGGTAAAAAGTTGCACGATAAACGTGACGACGGGAAAAATAAAGATTGGTCTCGCGAAAAAGAACGTTTAATGAAACACAAAGTATAAGCACAACGCCTAACTAACAAGTTAGGCGTTTTTTTTATTAAAAAAAACCAACTATTATTTGTTTTATTAATATACAACAAGATTACTATTCATTCAGAATATACATGTAAATAATTTATTACAATTTTATTGTGAATTAATTAATTTAATTATTACTCGCATTTAGGCTGTATTTGTTATTTCCAAAATAAAGCATATGCGCCTATTTCAACCTTCTTCAGCGCATAACATCTGTTTTAAAATCATCCAAAAATACACAAAAAACCATACTAAAATCACATTTCAGTCTAATTGCTAACACTTAAGTTACATGATATTAATGTCGTCGCTTGTTATATCAATCCGCTTAAATATGGGATTTATTTAACAGTTTAAAAAGGATTGGTAAAGAGCAACTAAATTTATAACATATCAACAAGGACTTAAGGATGAAGCAATCAACTGCATTTACACCTAGCTTAATTGCAGGTGCTACAATCGCACTTTCAGCAGGTTTTACAACAACAACTTACGCTGCTGAAGAAGCTAACAAAGTAGAGCGCATTGAAGTAACTGGCTCACGAATCAAACGTTCAGATATCGAAGGACCTTCTCCGGTTCAATCAATCGCAAGAGCTGATATTGAGAACATGGGTTATGACAACCTACAACAACTCCTCGAAAGAATGCCTGTCGCGGGTAGCGGTACTTTCTCAACACGTGGTAACAACCAAGATTCAACTGCAAATGGGTCTGCTGCTGTTAGTTTACGTGGCTTAGGTGCTGATGCTACGCTCGTACTAATCAATGGCCGTCGTGTATCTATTAGTGCATTTGCCGAAGGTATCACAAACTCATTTGTAGATATTAACAGTATCCCAGTTTCTGCCATTGAGCGAATCGATATACTAAAAGATGGTGCTTCAGCTATCTACGGCTCAGACGCAGTGGCGGGTGTGGTAAACGTAATCTTGAAAAAAGACATTGACGGTGTTGAAGTTAATTTGGGCTACGGTGGTACTGATGGTCCCAATTATGAAGAAACAACAGCAAGTTTAGTATGGGGTACTACTAGCGAGAAAAGTAGCGCATCAGTTATTATCGATTACTTTAAAAATACATCTCTTTCTTCTGATGAAATGGGCAGCTTAGGTACAGCAAATCAATCACCTTATGGTGGTGAAGATTTTCGCTCATCTCGTGGCTTCCCTGGATATTTTTATGTAGACGGTGTTAAAACAATTGATCCGGCTTGTCCTGCTGAAAATGCAACTTCAAGCGGCAGTTGTTTATTTGATTACGGCCCCTACGGTTATATCGCACCAGCGTCTGAACGCGTGGGTGCTATTTCTCAATTTGAATATAACTTTGATAATGGCATTACGGGCTTTTTAGAAATGGCAGTACAGCACAATACGTCTGTTGCGGCCGGAGCCCCTACTCCCCTTGATGAAGATGCAGGCTTAACTGTCCCAGCTAGCCACCCTAACAATCCATTTGGTGAAGACATTCAAATTGGTCGTTACCGTACAGTTGATGCTGGCGCACGCCAATGGGATATTGAATCAGATACTCTTCGCTTTGTTGCAGGGCTTAGAGGTGAGTTTAATGACTGGAGCTGGGAAACCGCTGTACAAAAAGGCCGAAGTAAATCTTTGCAAACAGGTGATAGAACACAAGGTTGGGTGCGTACTGATTTCTTACAACAAGAAATTGATGCAGGAAACTACAATCCATTTGGTGGCACATACAACGACCCTGCTGTAATTGATCGTATTACAACAAGCTTAGTGCGTCGTGGTGAGTCTCACATGACTTCCTTTGATGCAAACATTACAGGTGAAGCATTTAGTTTTGGCGATGATGTAGTAATGATGGCTGCAGGTATTGAGTACCGTGAAGAAGACGTTAATGACATTCCAGATGATCAATTTCAACGTGGTTTAATATTTGGCACAGAGTCTGTATCTGCATCTGCAGATCGTGAACAATACGCAGCCTATGTCGAGTTTTCTATCCCTCTTGCTGATAATTTAGAGCTACAACTTGCTGGCCGTTACGATGACTACAGTGACTTCGGTACAACAACAAACCCTAAAGTAGCTCTTCGCTGGGCGCCTACTGATGAAATCACAGTGCGTGGCTCTTGGGCACAAGGCTTTAGAGCGCCTTCTCTGGCACAAGTTGGTTTAGGTCCATCTCAAGAAAGCCAATTCTTTGTAGATACATACCGATGTGAAGCAACGGGCCTTGATTGTGATGCACTTGATTACAACATTGAATTTGCTGGTAACCCTGACCTTGAAGCTGAAGAATCAGAATCATGGAATGTCGGCTTTATTTGGGCGCCTTCTGCTGAGTTTGGTTTAAGTGTCGATGTGTGGAGCATCACTCAAGATAACAAAATTGATGAGCAAGAGTTTGGTCCAATTTATAACTCTGAGTGTAATAACCAAGATAGTACTGTATGTGTGCGCTTAACACCTACAGGTGGCGATAGCTTAGGAACAATTCAAAAAATTTACAGCACATTTGAAAACGTTTCTTCGCAAGAAGTATCTGGGGTCGATGTTTCAGCTAACTACAATCACTCACTTGATGACTTAGGTTTATTGAAATTTAATTTAGAATGGGCATACCAAGATAAATTTGAAAAAGATGGCCGCGATTACACCGGTGAGTATGGCTATCCAGAGCACCGCTGGATTTTCTCTACAAACTGGGAAATTGGCGAGTTTAATACAAACGTAAACATCAGTTATGTAGGTGAGTTTGAAGATACCCCAGATATTGATTTTGACGGTAATTTAGACTTTGATAGCAATACATCACGTATGGTTGATTCGCAAACATTGGTAGATTTACAAACATCTTATCGTGTTACTGACTCAACTAAAGTATCGCTAGGTGTAAATAACTTATTTGATGAAGAGCCACCATTTGCAATTGGTGATGGCGACGCTGATCTATACGGTTATGCCTCAGGTGTACACAACCCTAGAGGCCGATACTTCTACACTAAAGTTAGTTTCTCGTTTTAACTTTGCGAGCTTATTTTAAAGTGAGCTAACGCTACAAATAAAAAAACCGCCAATTGGCGGTTTTTTTATTTAAAACTAAGGGCTAAATTATAGCTCGCCTTCGTTTTCAGATAAGAACTTAGCAACGCCTTCAGGGCTTGCGTCCATACCTTTTTTACCTTCAGTCCAACCAGCAGGACATACTTCACCGTGCTCAGTGTGGAACGCTAGCGCGTCAACCATGCGAAGCATTTCGTCGATGTTACGACCTAGTGGTAAATCGTTCACTACTTGGTGACGTACGTTACCTTCTTCATCAATTAAGAAAGAACCACGGAACGCAACACCCGCTTCTGGATGCTCAACGTCGTATGCTTTACAAATTTCGTGTTTAACGTCTGCAACTAGTGCG
This sequence comes from Pseudoalteromonas sp. SR41-7, assembly GCF_014163935.1. Taxonomy (NCBI): domain Bacteria; kingdom Pseudomonadati; phylum Pseudomonadota; class Gammaproteobacteria; order Alteromonadales; family Pseudoalteromonadaceae; genus Pseudoalteromonas; species Pseudoalteromonas sp. SR41-7. The sequence continues at coordinate 70,689 of NZ_JACJEF010000001.1, forward strand.
TATTGAACTTTACCAATACCGCCGTCTGCAACAGCAGTGTTACGCCATGCGTTATGTGAGAATTGTGAATCGATAGAAACACCAATTACTTCTACGCCACGCTTTTGAAACTCTTCAAAACGCTTATCAAATGCAATAAGTTCAGAAGGACATACAAACGTGAAATCTAGTGGGTAAAAGAAGATAACTGCTTTTTTACCTTTAATTGTTTCATGAAGGTTATAGTTATCTACAATTTCACCGTTACCAAGAACAGCTGCAGCGGTAAAGTCTGGTGCCTGGCGGCCTACTAATACACCCATTTTATTCTCCAAATATTTTGAGTTTGTTTTCAATTGCTTTCGCAATGCTGGTACTTATATGGGCGCTAAAAATTAAAAACCAATAGCGCATACATATAATTAATTGGCATTCTAAAGTTATTCACTGCAAAAGAACAATCGCATTTAACGATGTGAGCAATCGAAAATAACGAACACTTGCAACTTGCACTAATATGCTTAAATAATAGGTCTATTTTAAAGGGTAAGTTGCGTTGTAACTAAGTAGAAATTTTAAAAATATCGAAGTGGTTTATACATTAAACTTTTTAGAATTTCATATACGGTGGCGCTAAATTTTATAGATATAAAAAAACCTGCAAATGCAGGTTTCTCGCTTAGACTTAGTCCATTATATCTGAGGGCATATCACCACGGATTTTTTGCCAAATCTCACCTGTTTGATGACCGTATTTACGCATCATCGAAATAGCACCATCATGCTCTTTATTTTCTGCCAAAATGGTTAAATCTTTATAAAACTGACGAGCAAGTTCACGAGTTCCGGCATCAGAGAAGTAATGACAACCAATCTTTGAATAAAAGCCTCTAAAACCATTAAGTATTAATACATAAATACGGTTATTACCCGCAACGGCTAATTCGTGATGCACTTTATAATCATAGTCAGCAAATGCTTGAGCGGTGTCTTCTAGCTCATGGCTTTGTGATAAAATTTCAATCACGCGCTCAGGATTTAACTTAATTGCAGCACGTGTATAAATAGCACTAATATTAGTACGTGCAGATAAAAGCTGATCTGTCAGCTCTGGCATCTTGTCTTCATCTAAGCGCGCTAATGTTTCAAGAATGTTTAAGCCAGACGTTTCCCAAAAGTTATTTACTTTTGTAGGTTTACCATGCTGAATTGTTAGCCAACCATCACGTGCTAAACGCTGTAATACTTCTCTCAAGGTTGTTCTTGTAACACCAATTAACTCTGAAAGTTCTCGCTCGGCAGGTAAAATTGAACCTGGAGGGAAATCGCCGTTCCAAATGGACTCAACTATATATTCTTCAGCAAATCCTGCTGGGCTTTTCGCTTTAAAAATTCTCATCCAGTTCCCACTCGAATTAATCAACACTCATCGTTTTACACGAATAACTGACTGATTGTACCAGACGAAGCACAACTAACAAGTAAAGTAATATATATTAATAAAGCAAATGGGTAGAAATTTAAAATTAATAAATAATTAAATTTGGGTTTCTCTAATTTAGCTACAATGCATGAATATCTAGAGTAATATTCATTGTAGGTACATTGTTATTATGGAGATATTTTTATTTACGCAGCGCCTGAGCTTAATTAACTTATCCCGCACTTGCCATAAGAAAAAGTACAAAAAAGTGCAACCATAAAAAATTCTTTAGATGATGCATCACCTTAGTATAAGTAAGCAATATAACTGAGCTTATGTATCGATGGGAAAATAATAGAACGTCATTTAACCTTTGCTAAGGCTGAATTGAGTAGTCATTAATTTCATCTTATAAAAAGCGACTTCGGTAGCTTTTTTTTCCTTTTTGTTGCTGCATACTTTATCCTACGTCATAATCTAACGTCCTATTAAAACGCGGAATTTTTATGAACTGGCTTGCACAATTACCTACCCAACGAACCCCGTGGCTTTTATTTACAGCTATCGTTTTTTTACTTGAAGTTACCGCTCTTTTCTTTCAATACAAAATGGGGTTAGCGCCTTGCATAATGTGTATATATCAACGCACTGCAGTATTGGGGTTATTAGGCGCAGGGATTGTAGGCTCAAGTAAACCACAAAGTAAAACTGTGCGTATGATAGCGTATGTTATTTGGGGAATATCGAGTGTTTGGGGATACTTAATTGCTCGCGAACATATTGATATGCAGACCACCACAGACCCTTTTGCATTTAGCTGCGAGTTTGAACCAAATTTCCCATCATTTATGCCACTACATGAATGGATACCTAGCTTTTTTCAAGCTACCGGGGATTGTGGAAATATAGATTGGCAGTTTGTTGGCATGAGCATGCCTGCTTGGATGGAAGTGATATTTGGGATTTTCTCACTAACGCTATTTATTATAATTATTGCCCGTTTATCAATTAAAAAGTCGATTTGATATGTTTACATTTTTTTCAAGCCAATTAGACCAGCTTAAGCATTTAAAAGTACGCCAGCGTCAAGACGTAATTGCGCTTGCATTAAGTCAGCTATCGCCAACTGATAAAGTTCTATTGCGTATTATAAAACTGCTATTACTTAGCCCACTATTTTTAATATTCACTGTATTTAAAGGTTGGATATTAATACCATTTTTGATACTTGGCGGATTGTGCTATCCACTATTAACTACACCTATTGAAATTAACTTTGCTAAAAAGCACTTAAGCGATGCACTAAAACAATTTAATCAGGGCGCCTAGCACCCTGATTACTATTTAGAAATATTAAAGTGTAAGTTTCCCCTCTAATTTAGCTAAAAGCTTTTTGCCAATCCCTTTAACTTGCGATAAATCACTAACGCTTTTAAATTCGCCATTTTCTTCACGATAATCCACAATTGCCTGCGCTTTTTTCTTACCTATACCAGGTAACTTAGCAAGCATCTCTGCATCAGCATTATTTATACTAATTGTCTCAGCTTGAGGCATTTGCTTAGTTACTTCTGATAATTGTGCATACGCGGTAGTCGCGGGTAGTAAACATAATAAACTTATGATGAGTAAATTTTTTAACGTTTTCATTAAACTTGCCCTTATTCTTCTTTTCTTAATTTTGAGTATTGCTCAGGAAATCAATAAATAAGGAACTGTAAAGTTCATCACTTAAAGTGTACCTAAACGCATTATCACTATGATCCGAAATCCTGAAAATGCAGCTGGTACAACAAAGTGATTGCTTAACTAAAGTAAAGTTACCGTTTTTTGTCAAATTTAAGACACCTAAAAATTAATACTTCGCGCTTGCAAATTTACTTACAAACCATTACTGTACATAAAAACAGTAATCTAATGGTTTTTTAAAAACCACGGTGCCAAGCAATTTTGCAGGAGAAATCATGGCTGTTGTTGTTAAATATGTTGTAGAACGAAACGGAGTCGAGCGTATGACGTTTACTACCAAAAAAGAAGCTGATGCTTATGACAAGATGCTCGATATAGCAGAATCACTTGAGCTGATGCTAGAAAAGGTAGACGTACCGCTTAGTGAGCAACAAATTGAATCACTTGCTTTAGAAATAGCGAAAAGCAAAGATGATTTTATGACCATATTAAAAGGTGGCAAAGATCCAGCTGTTACCAAAGCGCCAGCAAAAAGTAAAAAGTCAGATAACGTTGCATCAATTGAAGATAACAACGATAAAAAAGTAAGTTAATTCATAGAGTGTTCCCTCCTCGAACGGGACAAACTAAATAAAAAAGGGAGCAACTAAGTTGCTCCCTTTTTTATTATACTAATTCGCTTAATTAAATGATCTCTTTAGGGTGGAAAAACGTGTTGATAGCTAGGCAAAAATTCGATATTTAGTTGTACTAAATGAGAATTTTTTAACGCCGGTAGCAACACGTTTAGCCCCGCAAAATGATTAAGTATTATTGCGGATTGGTATTAATTACTACTCACTTTAAAATAAGTAGTAATTGCTAATTAAAGCTCTTTTTCTACTTCATCAAATAAAGCAGTGATGTTTTGCTCAGGCTCTTTTGTTACTAAGCTAACAACAACAATTGCAATACTCGCTAAAATAAAGCCCGGTACTATTTCGTACATAAAGCTACTTAAGCTTTCACCATTGATAGTAAATGGTCCATATATCCAAATTAGCACAGTAAATGCGCCTACTAACATACCAGCTAACGCACCAGCAAAGTTCATGCGTTTCCAATAAAGGCTAAACAATACAAGTGGTCCAAACGCAGCACCAAAGCCAGCCCACGCATTACTTACTAGGTCTAAAATAGAGCTATCTCTGTCGTAAGCTAAATAAATAGCGAACATAGCAACTACGGCAACACTTATACGGCCAACAGCAACTAGCTCTTTATCACTGGCATCTTTACGTAAGAATGTTTTATAGAAATCTTCTGTTAATGAACTTGAACTAACCAATAATTGAGATGAGATAGTACTCATAATCGCAGCCAAAATTGCAGCAAGTAAAAAGCCAGCAATAAGTGGGTGGAACAGCAACTCAGAAAGAATTAAGAAAATTGTTTCAGGGTCTTCAACTACAATGTTGTTCTCATAAGTATAAGCTGCACCAAATATACCAGTACCAACAGCACCAATGGCAGCAACAATCATCCATGTCATACCAATACGGCGTGCTTTAGGCATATCTTTAACACTACGTACCGACATAAAACGAACAATGATATGTGGTTGGCCAAAATAACCTAAACCCCAAGCCATTGCAGAAATAATACCTAATGCAGAACCTGCACCAATCCAGTTAAGCATATCTGGATTTACGCTATGTAAAGTTGATTCTAAAGGTTGTTCAAGCAAAGAGTATGCAACCGTTGGTACTAGAATAAGTGCAATGAACATAATACAACCTTGCACAAAGTCAGTTAAGCTTACAGCTAAAAAACCACCAAACAAGGTATATAAAACAACTACGCCCGTTGTAATGTATAAACCCATTTCATAAGTTAAACCAAATGAGCTTTCAAACAATTTACCACCAGCGACAACACCAGATGAAGTATAAAGAGTAAAGAAAACAATAATTACCACAGCTGATACAACACGTAATAGGTTGGATTTATCATTGAAGCGATTTGAAAAGTAGTCTGGGATGGTTATAGAGTCATTTGCTTTTTCAGTGTAAACACGTAATCTCGGTGCAACTAACAGATAGTTTAACCAAGCACCAATCACCAAGCCAATTGCTATCCATGTACTACTAAAACCAGTAACAAACATCGCACCAGGTAGGCCCATTAAAATCCAGCCACTCATATCAGATGCACCTGCAGACAGTGCAGCTACACTTGGAGATAGATTTCGTCCACCTAACATGTAACCAGATACATCGTCAGTAGATTGCTTATATGCATATAGTCCGATACCTAACATTACAATAAAATATAATGCTAGTGAAATAATCATTCCTGTTTCCAAATTAGCCTCCGCATAATTATTAATAATAGGCTTTAATCCAAATAATGACTCTTAAAATTTTATAGTTAAGACACTATTGGGGTAAAAACCATTCTCGCTGACTATATCATGCTTGATAATAAAATCTCCAACTTGTTGCCCTCACCTGATACAAAAATACTCATGTTGAATAATTTTAAAGCGAATTGGTGAAATATAATAAATTAAATACTAGAAAGACCTTAATTTTTAATGATAATTTATTAATCTAGCAAATATACGTAATGCTATTTTGAGTCTTTTGCCATATATTATTACAATAACTAATTAGATTACTCTTACGGAACTGTTTATGTATTTTTACGCTGCACGCCAACCTATTTTAGACAGAGATAAAAAGCTCATCGGATATGAACTTTTATTTCGCGATGGCGTTGATAACGTATTTCCCGATATAGACGGTGACGAGGCAACTACACGACTAATTGAAGGTAGTCAGTTTAATTTCGGCTTAGAAGATTTAACCGACAATAAACCCGCCTATATAAATTTCACCCTAGAAACGCTATCAAAGGGCTACCCAACACTACTGGGCAAAGATACTGTAGTTGTAGAAATCCTTGAAACTGTGCAACCTGGGAAGCGATTATTAGCCATAGTGAAAGATCTAAAAGATAAAGGTTACACTATTGCTCTTGATGACTATATTCATCAGCCTGTTTGGCGCCACTTTTATCCATTTATTGATATTATTAAAATAGACTTTTTAGCATCTGATATAGATACAATAAAAACGGTTCTTAATGATTTAAAACTGCACTCGCATATTAAGTTACTTGCCGAAAAAGTAGAAACCTATGAAATTTACCAACAAGCTCTAGAGCTTGGTTTTGATTATTTCCAAGGATTTTTCTTCTCCAAACCGGAAATGGTACAAAGTAAGGCTCTACCGCCTTCAGAAATGGCATTAGCTGAATTACTTTACGAAACATCAAGCGTTGATATGGATCTTAAAAAAATCACTGATGTGTTTGAGCGTGATGTAAACCTATCTTACAAATTACTTAGGTATTCAAATTCTGCTGCCTTTGCAAGGCGTGCTGAAATAAGTACCATTAAGCAAGCCCTTATAGTGCTTGGCGCTAACGAAATTAAAAAACTATTATCATTATTATTTGCAGCACAAGTATCAGCAGATAAACCTGTAGAGCTAATTAGGCTATCGCTTACGCGCGCTCGTTTTGGTGAGTTACTCGCTATATCCCATGGACAATTTAAAGATACCGGCATGGCATTTTTAACCGGTATGATGTCTCTTATGGATGCTATTTTAGATGAGAGTATGGAAAGCGTTATGAAAAAGCTTCCACTTTCGAATGACATAAAAGCAGCGTTATTAAACGATGAAGGCTTGCTGGCAAAATATTTAAACTTAGTTAAGTATTATGAACAAGCTAACTGGTCAGCCGCAAACGAATTAACGAAAGAACTAAACCTAGGTGAAAAAGTTCCTGATGCCTATCATGAAGCACTGACTTGGGTTAATGAGCAAATGCAGTTAATAGTTAACGAAAAATAAGTAACCCGAACTCTGGTTAAAACATTTACTAATATATTGAATCATAATGATATCTAAGTTTATTTTTCTCTAGCCAAAGTTCAGATTCTATATAAACAGTAAATAAAAACGCCAGCATTTAGCTGGCGTTTTTATTAGTGGCTTCAATTATAAACTTTCTAAAAAGTCTTCATCAAAATCAGCTGGCTCTTCTTTAACTGGTGGATTGCCATCGTACAGCTCATAAATTTGACGCTGGAAGTAAATATCTTTTACAAATAAGTACGGATCAAGTGAATCATTTAATAGCCCTTCTTGTGGGATTAATGATGCACGCGCCTCAACTGCTTTTAAAACAAATACTAAAATAGTTTGTGGAGTCGTTAGCGCAACTTCAGGTAATACAAAGTTGTCGACTACATCACCGGTCAGGTTACGTGCTGTTGTTGGCCCCATACCTGGTAGCATTAAATAGGCGCCATCACCTACGCCCCATACACCCAACGTTTGTCCAAAGTCTTCATCGACTATTTCAAGACCTAGTGAGCTTGCAACATCAAAGATACCAAACAGACCGACAGTAGAGTTAACTAAAAAGCGTGCTAAGCTCACGCTTGCATTACCCGGTTTACCTTGCAAACCCGCATTGATCATATCTACAGGTGCGGTGATATTACCTGTAAAATTAACAATACCGTTTCTTACCGGTACAGGCGTTACTTCAACATAACCTACAGCAACTGGGCGCAACAAATAAGCATCCAGTACATCCATATTAAAGTCATATAATGGACGATTAATACTTTGCAGCGGATCTCTTTCATCTACTTTGCTTTGAGGGACTTGAGCACAGCCGGCTAGTATCAATAAACATAAAAAAGTAAAACTGTGTTTTAACATCTAACGTCCTTAAGGTATTAATGTATCAATTTGAAGTTGGTAGTCACTTACACTTTCACGCTTTAACGCCTGTGAATGACCTTCTAGCTCACCAGAGCTTGGCATAACAGAGTCATCGATAGAAATACGCGCCGAAATAATAATATTTTCTGCACTAGATAGGTTAAGCCCTGCAACCATTGCACTACTATCACTCAACTCAACTGTAATTGGAAATGAATATTTAGTAAGCTTAACAGCAGCCAATGGCATAGGTGAGCCAGTTGCAGCTTTTGCAAATATAAACAAAATACCGTCTTTTGGCTGTTTATCAATAAGCTCTTTTGCAATGTCGACTGTAACTGCAATAGCACCCGTTGTAGTAGTAACTGGCATAACTGAGCCTTCACTTTGCATTTGTTGCTCAATATCAGCAATACGTTCGGAGATCATGTTATAACGTGAATCATTTTTTTCCATGCTCGCCAATAAAACTTCAAATGCAGTTTTAGCTTGCGGCCAATCTTTACGCTCATACGCTATCAGCGCTAGTAACGAAATAGCATCTAAATTAGTAGGCTCAACGTTTAGCACTTTTGAAAGCATACCTGCCGCGCGAGTCATATTAGCTTCGCTACCTTCAAGTAATAAAACCTGACTGTAACTAATAAGAACCTGCATATTATCAGGGTTCATACGTAGTGCTTTATCAAATGACTGCTGCGCCATGTCAAATTCATTAAGCGACATAGCCACTCGACCAAGTAGCATCCAAGCAACTTCATCATCGCCAGAGCGGCTAAGTTTAGTACGAAGCGCCAATGCAAAAGCCTGCAGCTCATTTTGACTAAGCGGCTCACCTTTTTGCATTACAGCACGCTCGCCATAATCAGCTAAATTATCCATTGCGTCATGCCAAGCCGAAATTTGCTGCTGACTGCCTGTAAAACTATAAAAAATCCCTGTAAGTGCAAGAACAAATGCACCGCCTGTTAAAGCAAAAATACGGTTATTACCTTTGCTGTTAAGTGATTTCTCTGGTGATAGCTCGTTCAATAAGCGACGTTTTAATTCAACAATTGATTCTGCGTGGTTTACGCTATCAATGCGTTGATTATCTAAATCAGTTTGCAAATCGACTAAACGCTGCTCATAAATACTAATTAATTCAGCATTGGCGTTATGAGTAATCGTTTGAACACGCTCTTTTTTTAAAAAAGGTATCATAACAAAGCTAAGAGCAACCAGTGTGAGTAAGGCAAAACACGCCCACATTAAAATCATTTAGCTTTGCTCCTGACGTTTATTTTGTTCAATTAGCTTCGCTAGCAGCATTTCATCGTCGCTGCTCCATGTTTGTTTTACTGATGCTTTTCGTTGGCGAATAACAATAAAGCCAAAGCCAACAATTACAATTAATACTGGTAGTACCCACAGCACTAAAGTCGCTGGTGTAACAGGTGGGTCGTAATGAACAAAATAGCCAAAGCGGTCAATCATATAATCAATCACTTCGTCTTTGCTTTTACCTTCTTTAACCAATACGAGCACTTTATCGCGCAAGTCTTTAGCAACAACAGCGTCGGAGTCCGCAATGTTTTGATTTTGACACTTAGGGCAACGTAGTTCTTTGGTTAGCTCTTCAAACAATATTGCTTGTTTGTTGTTATCAAATTGATAGCGATCTTGCTGTGCAAACGCCCCCATGCTTACAAAAAGGCTAAGCGTAAGTAGTAACCACTTCATTATTTAAGCTCCTGCATAATTGGCGCAAATTTAGCACGCCATACTCGCGGATTTATATCACCGGTGTGATGCAACAAAATAGTGCCTTTTTTATCGACTAAAAAAGTTTCTGGCGCACCCGATACGCCTAAATCCAACGACAAAGTACGGTGTAAATCTAAAATATTAAATTGGTAAGGGTCACCTGCACGTTGCAGCATATCAGTGACTTCGCTGCGAAGTGATTGCATATCAAACGGGCCATCAAAATCAGAGTCGTAACCTTGTACGTAATATAGTCCAATAATTTTAACGCCTTGCTCACGTAACTTAGTTAAATAACCAAGCTCGACTAAACATGTTGGGCACCACGTACCCCATACATTTAATAAGTAAACTTCACCTTTTAACGACTCGTTAGTCCACTGCTTATTGTCTTGCATTAAATCAGGTAAATTAAATGCTGGCATTTCTTGACCTAACCGCCCTGTTTGAATTTCACGAGGGTTGGCAAAAAGACCTTGGTATAAAAATACACACACAAAAGCAAACACTAAAAGCGGCGCAATAGCTAAAATTTTACGGTTCATAAAACACTCTCCGGAACATCTTTACGGGCTGTTTTAGCTGATGTACGGTAACGTTTATCAAACAAAATCATGAAACCTGCTAATGACATAAGCACACCACCAATCCATATCCAGCGTACAAATGGTTTATGATAAATGCGAAGTGACCATGCATCACCACTTAATTGCTCACCTAATGCTAAATATAAATCACGTTTAAAACCGGCATCTATTGCCGCCTCAGTCATAAACTGCATACCAATGTCATATTTACGTTTTTCGGCGTGTAAACGTGTTACTAGCTCATTATTTTTAAGCACAGATACAACGCCCGCATGACCGCTGTAGTTTGGCCCACGGATAGTTTTAACACCATCAAAGCGATATTCATACTCATTAAGCTGTGCTATTTCACCCGGTTTCATCGATACATCACGCTCTACTGAATAAGCCGAGGTAAGTGTTACGCCCGCAATAATAAATGCAATACCAATATGCCCAAGTACCATAGCCCAGTAACTTACAGTAAAGCGTTTTAAGCCTTCTTTTAAGCTCCCGTGCACAGCTGCTTTGGTGTAAATATCAATCCCTGTTGATATTGCAATCCAAACTGCCAGTGTTGTCGCTAATAACGTAAGTGGTTTTACTAAATCGTAACTTGAGAATAACCAAGCGCAGGTAATCACAACACTTGCTAATACGCCCATTAATATTTTGTTTTGCAAAAAAGCCCACTTGTTTTGCTTCCAACGTAAAAGTGGTCCGATACCCATCAAAATAGCAAACGGTACTAAAATTATTGCAAACATCTTATTAAAAAACGGTTCGCCAATAGAAATACTACCTAAGCCCATTTCTTTATGAACCATTGGCAACAATGTACCTAACATAACAATTAATGTAGCAACAACTAAAAATATATTATTGAGCCATAACGCCACTTCGCGCGATACCAGCTTGTATCGTCCTTCACTGTGAACTTGTGACACACGCATTGCATATAACGCCAAGCCACCACCGACAACGATGCCTAAAAAGGCGAGTATAAATAAGCCTCTATCGGGGTCTGTAGCAAACGCATGTACCGATACAATAATACCCGAGCGTACAATAAACGTACCTAGCAAACTTAAAGAGAATGCTGCAATTGCGAGTAATACGGTCCATGATTTAAATATACCGCGCTTTTCTGTCACACTTAATGAATGCAGTAATGCGGTTGCAACAAGCCAAGGCATAAGCGCTGCGTTTTCTACTGGATCCCAAAACCACCAGCCGCCCCAGCCTAGTTCTGAATACGCCCACCAGCTACCAATAGTAAGACCTAAACCTAAGAAACCCCACGCAGTCATCGTCCACGGGCGTGACCATTTAGCCCATGTGTTATCAAGTTTACCTGTTAACAATGCAGCTATAGCAAAAGAGAAAGCAACCGACAGCCCCACATAACCCATGTACAGTAATGGTGGATGAATAATCATACCTGGATCTTGAAGCAGCGGATTCAAGTCACGCCCTTCTACCGGAAAATAAGGAAGTAGGCGCTCAAACGGGCTTGAAAGCAGTAAGGTGTACATCATAAAACCTACACCTAAAAAGCCAAGTACACCCAGTACGCGAGCACGTAATACCCAAGGTAATGATTTAGAACGCGCTGCTACAGCAGCAGTCCAACCCGCTTGCATTACTAACCATAATAAAATAGCACCTTCATGACCGCCCCACGTAGAGGTGATTTTATAGTACCAAGGCAGCGTACTACTTGAATGATACGCTACGTAAGATACGGTAAAGTCGTCTGTTAAACTTGCATAAATAAGTGCAGCAAAAGAGATTAGTACAAAAGCAAACTGGCCTATTGCTAAAGATGGAGCCGCACGCATTAACCGAAGATTACCAGTATGCGCGCCCCAAAGAGGAAAAATACACAGTAAAACGCTTAGCACCATGGCAAGCGTTAAAGAAAAATAACCAATTTCTGGGATCATAGCTAATTACCACTATCTAAGTTGTATTTTGGTTTTTCGTGCTTAATACCTTTAACTGCCTCTGCAACTTCTGCTGGCATATATTCTTCGTCATGCTTTGCTAGCACTTCAAATGCTTCAATAACATTAGGCTCGACTAATACGCCCTGCGCTACAATGCCTTGCCCCTCACGAAACAAGTCTGGCAATATGCCTTGATAACGCACAGTCACTAATGGACCTGTATCTATTAGCTTAAAGCTTACTTGTAAGCTTTGTTCATTACGCTCAACCGTGCCTGGCACAACCATGCCGCCAATACGTAACTTTTGACCTATATGTGGTTTTTCTTTGTTAGGGCCTTTGCCATCAATTAATTCGCTTGGCGTATAAAAAAGATTAATATTTTCTTGCAGTGCATAAAGCACTAAACCAATTGACCCACCAATACCAAACAGTACGGCAATAATTACCAATAGTCGCTTTTTACGTCTTGGATTCATGAGATTTGTTCCTGCTTAGCTTTTTTAATTCGCGCTTCACGTATTATTTGTTGCTCCACTGAAGCCATAATACGTTTGGTGTCTCCCAAAGAGTTCACTAAAATACCGAGTAAAATAAGTGCGCATGTACCAAAAGAAAGCCAGACATAAAATCCATAACCTCCCATTGCAATAAAATCAGAAAAAGAGTCAAACTGCATAATTACCCCTTATTTAACAACGAGCGCACCCACGGTCGGTGCTTTTCTCGTTGCAAAATTTCATTTTTAAGACGAATTAAAGTCACTGTTCCAACAAAAGCAGCAAAGGCTAAAATATTAACCATAAGAGGCCAAAACATACTTGGATCTATTGCTTTTGTGTCTAGCTTTGTAATGCTTGCACCTTGGTGTAACGTATTCCACCACTCAACAGAGTAATGAATAATAGGTAAATTAATTACGCCAACAATTGCTAAAATAGAAGCCGCACGCCCTGCTGACTTCTTATCTTCAAATGCATGGTAAAGCGAAAGCACGCCAAGATATAAAAATAATAAAATAAGCTCAGACGTTAAACGTGCATCCCATACCCACCAAGCACCCCACATAGGTTTGCCCCAAGCAGCGCCAGTAATTAGCGCTATAGCAGTAATACATGCACCAACAGGCGCAATAGCAATAACAGCAAGCTCGGCATTTCGTAGCTGCCATACAAGTGCAACAATGGCGGCAATGGCCATTGAGGAGTAAGCACCCATAGATAAAATGGCAGAAGGCACATGAATAAAAATGATACGGTAGCTGTCTTTTTGTTGGTAATCGGCAGGTGCAAAACCAAGCCCCCATACCCATCCAACAATCATACTAACTACGGTAACTACGGCAAAATAAGGCAGTAACGTATTGCATAACTGGTATGCACGCTCTGCTTTAGCATAGGGATGTAACCACTTCCACATTAACTTACACTCACTTTTAAAGCTGACGATATGGCAATTGGTGCGCTAATAATAGCAATAAGTAACATTGCACCAAGGATGGCAAGCTGCCCACTATAATCCAGCGACATGGTGCTGGTATCGATAGCCGACGTTGCAAAAATCAAAACAGGAATATACAAAGGCAGTACGAGTAAACTCATCAAAATACCCCCTTTTTGTAATCCCACAGTAAGCCCAGCGCCTATTGCGCCAATAAAGCTCAATAATGGTGTGCCTAATAATAATGTTAAAACGGTTGCTGTTAACGCCGTACTTTCTAGGTTTAACAACAATGCAAATAGCGGGGTCATTAATACAAGCGGTAAACCTGTCACCACCCAATGAGCAACCACTTTAGCAAGTACGGTTAGCGATAATGGATAAGAGGATGCAATTAACTGCTCCAACGAGCCATCGTTAAAATCATCCCTAAACAACTTATCTAAACCCAACATGGTAGAGAGTAATGCGGCAACCCAAATAATACCTGGCGCCATTCTCGCAAGTAGACCGGGCTCAGGCCCTATTGCTAACGGAAATAATGAAATTACAATTAAGAAGAATAAAATAGGATTTACAATTTCGGCGCGCTGGCGAAACGCAAGTTTTACATCTTTGGTAAATACCGCACTAAATAGCAACCAATAAGAGTGTTGACGAGTCATTAGTGGCGATACTCCAGTGTAACCGTTTGTAAGTTACTAAAGTGGGTCGTTAAGTCTTGGTGGGTCGTTAATAAAATGGCACCACCGCTTTGTAAGTGTTCAGTAAATCGCTGCTGTAAAAAGGCGACACCGCTTTTATCAAGCGCGGTAAATGGCTCATCAAGTACCCATAATTTAGCATCACTTAACCAAAGCCTAACAAGCGCTACACGTCTTTGTTGTCCAGCAGATAGCATTCTAACGGGTACATCTTCAAGTCCAACAAGGCCAAGTTGCGCTAAAATAGGATATAAATCAGGCTCATTTATGTAGCCATTAATTTGTAACCAGTGGCGAACATTTTCAACTGCACTAAGCTGAGTACTTACACCTGTTTTATGCCCTATAAAAAGCAGCTCTCTGGCATACTCTTCATAGTACTTAGATATAGGTTGATCTTGGAACAGAACAGACCCTTCATCAGGCACAGAAAAGCCAGCAATAATACGCAGTAGCGATGTTTTACCAGCCCCATTAGGACCCGCTAATTGCATGATTTGACCGCTATTAAGGCTAAAATTAAGATCCGCAAACAAACAACGATCTTGCTTGATGCAGGTGACGGACTTAATGTGTAACAAGATGACGATTCTCTCTGCCAAAAATTAGGCGTTAGTCTACCATAATGATAGGGTAATACGAATATTGCTTTATAATCGATTAACAAAAACTTGATTTAAAATAATGAATACACCAACGCAAATAACATTATCTAACTCATTGGTTATCAATCAATCTGCTCACAGCCAGACCAATGAGTTACCACAGTTACCTAGTGAGGTACTTGCGGCTAAAAACATCCAATTTTCGAAAGACTCGATTACGCTTGATGTATTTATTGATAAGCATTGGCAAACATTAAGGCTTGGCACTACAAGCGCACCACAAAACCTGCAAAAAATAGTCAGTGCTAACATACAGATCAGCCCTGATGGTAAGCAGCTCAACATCTCGCCAAACAGTACAACCCTTACTTTAAATCAGCCAGTACAATTGCAGCGCTTGTTAAATTATGTAAGCACGGGCACTGAGGTACAAAGCCAACCAATGGATGTACAAGTTGCTGTATCCCCTTCTCCCAAGTTAGTTATTGATAAACTCAACGCAAGTATTGCCATAAATAAAGACGTAGCCCAGTTACTTACAACAGAACAGCCTTTAAAAGTAGTTGTTAGTACGACTAATAAAGGCGCACAGATTAATATTATTAACCGCTTTGCTGATACGGTTCACTCGCAACCACTTAGCCAAACTAAACTTACTAATTTACTCGCGGCCTTATTACCCAGTGCGCAGCTTCAAGTAACACCAAAACTGGCTATTTTAACTCATCCTCAAAAGTCAGGTTCATTTACAACACCTATTACTAATCAACAACTTGCCGAGCTACCTAATACACCTATTAAAGTGAATTTAGTAAACCAGGCAGATAAATTATTTATTAAAACCGATACAAACAATATAAAAGTAACGCTTAACAACTCATTCTCTAAACCATTTAACGAGTTACTTTTAGCGCAAAAAAGCAATGCACCTGAAGTAGCCGTTTCTGCGAGTAATATTAAAGTAAATCCATTATTGACCCTAAATAGTCCAATAAAATCGTGGCTACAAAATAGTTTTAGTGATTTAAAAACGCGAATTAATGATGCGGTTAAATATTTTGAAAATAAACCTTTTGCTACAATAAGTAAATCTGAGTTAACGCAGCTATCAACTTCGCCCGCGCAACAAAAAACGTCTTTAGCTATACAACTGAGTGAATCACCGCTAAATAGAGTTAACATTACTCAAAGTGTGAGTACTGCGTTAAATAACAATACGAGCAATATTTTGCCAGAGCACTTTTCAAGGCTCCCGCCGATTGTACAATTAACGCAACTAGTAAAAGGAAGTGTTAGTGTTTGGCAAACACCTGCAAACACAGCAACAACCTACACGCCAATAACAAATAATACTACCTCAGGTGAAGTGGCGAGCGCTAAGCTAAGTGATTTAAAAGCAAGCCAATTAAAACCCCTTATTACTAGTGAAAACAGTAAACCGAACGCCTTGGTTAACCCTACCAATGAAGTAGTCACTAAGGGACTTACCACCTCCTCAGCACAGCTTGCAATAAACGATAATAATCAAAACAACACAAGCACAGTGAACACTAAAAGCATTACCTTGTTAACTGAGCCGTTATCTAATGCGCCCTCTCGTAGTCAAATGCTACAACCAATAGAAGCAAAACTATTAAGTACATTATTAAAGCTTCCTGATGCCACAACCCCTACAGATAGGCTGGCTTACAATAAACAACTTTTAAGCAGTCAAATTACTGATATTACAGATAAGGCAATAAAAGACACCCCTGATTTAACTCGCTTAATTAATCAAGCATTTAACCGTATGGTTTCAAGTAATAACATAAACCCTGCAACCATACAGCGTGAGATACTTGCTACTTTACAGCCCACTCAACTAGCGGGTGATATGCTGCAAAGTAGTTTCACTAAAGGGCTTGAACAGGTGGCTGTGAGTATTTTAGCTGCGCCTCTCATTAACCAATCAGCAACGCCTATCAGTTTTAATAATCAAACTGGCTTAGATGCTCTCTTACAAGTACTTATACCTACTTTTAAAATGGGTAACACGGGAGCAAAAATGCTTGAACAGCTTCAACAAGCTCAAGTACAAGCTTTGGCCAGCGAAATCGTACACGTTAAAAACACACTTACCCAAGTAAGTGTCTCAACACCAAATCAACAGCCAGACACAAACCCGCTTGCACAATTTTTATTACCGATGAGATTACCTCCAGAAGCAGCCCAAACAGAAATAACACTTGGACAGTATAAAAAGCCAAGCGCCGGTAAATTAGAAGATAAAAATGTATGGTTTGTCAGATTAAACTTTGATTATGCCCAACTTGGGCAGCTACAAATTACTGCTGAGTTAATGGATAAAGCACTCGATTGCCAGCTATTAGCCTCGAGCCAAGAAGTAAGTGCAATTGCTCATCCTCACTTAGATAATTTAAGATCAAAACTAGCTAAACATGGCTTACAAGTTGGCGAGCTCAACTTAAAGAGAGGCGATGCCAACAATCAGGCATTCTATAAATCTCACGCAATTATTAATATTAAGGTTTAGCTATGAGTGAAACACCGATTAATAAATCAGCCATTGGGCTTTTGTACGAAGCTGGTAACACACCGACTGTAAGTGTTAAGGGATTTGGTGAATTAGCTGATGAAATAATAGCAGCGGCTAAACTAAAAGGAATTATGATCCACGAAGATGCAGCACTTGCTAAAACGTTGTCGCATTTAGAGTTAGGAGAAGAAATTCCTAAAGAGCTTTATTATGTTATTGCAGAGCTTATTGCGTTTTCGTATGTATTAAGAGGTCAATTTCCGCCAGGTTGGCAGGATTTTCAAGGTAAGTTAAATATTAAGGCTTGAGCCAATTTATCCGCACATAAAAAAAGGCGCTAAGCACCTTTTTGTTTATGTAATGAAAATAGTAATTCGGCTTCTGCTCGTGGTAGTTCGCACTCGCGTATTACTTCATCAAGGTCTGCACCTAACTCAACCATTTTTACAGCACGAGAGTAAATTTTAGCATCAGGGTCATCGTATTTTTGCGCCGCTTGCTGTTGCATTAAATCTTGGTTTTGTTGTTCGACTTCAAGCACTCGCTTACCAATACTTAAGAGCCCGGTTCTAATCTCCGAAATTTCACTGCGCAAAATATGAGTCTGCTCAGAGCTATCTTTAAGCTGCTGCGATACAGCATTAATTTCATTCGCGTGTTTATTTTTTAATGCAATAATTAACGCCAGCGATATAAGTCCTACCGCTAACGCTGATATAGCTATACTAAGTAACACCATAATTTATTTGGTAAAGCTTATATATCGCTTAACTCATCCCATTCGTCATCACTGAGTAACTTATTTAAATCAACCAAAATCAGTAATTCATTATCGCGGTTACAAACACCTTGAATAAACTTAGCGCTTTCTTCAGTACCAACATTTGGCGCACTGTCGATTTCAGAGCTGCGCAAGTAAACCACTTCCGATACGCTGTCGGCTAAAATACCAATAACTTGCTCTTCTGCTTCAATAATTAAGATGCGAGAGTTGTCAGTTGCATCAGCAGCTAGCAAACCAAAACGTGCACGAGTATCAATAACGGTAACAACGTTGCCGCGTAAGTTAATAATACCAATCACATATGAAGGTGCACCTGGTACAGGAGCTATCTCTGTATAACGAAGTATTTCTTGTACTTGCATTACATTTACGCCGTAGGTTTCTTCCTCTAGCTTAAACGTAACCCACTGTAAAATTTCATCGTTATTATCTGCGTTTTTATTTGCTGACAGTAATTTATCTTGATTCATGCTATTACCCCGTAATGGTCATTACTACTGACGGCTATCTAAGCCTTTCTCTAATAATATATTTAAATTATCTACGTCTATCAAAGCACACATTTTTTCTTTTATAACGCCAGCAAGCCATGGGCGCTTGCTTTTGTTTGTACGCCATTTTACATCTTCTTTACTCAATGTAATGTTATTTATCAACTTTTCAGCTAATAAACCCCACTGGCTATCACCTAGTGTAATCAAATATTGATAATCTAAAGACGCCTCTAATTTATCATCATATTTTTCTGGCATAACCCAACGCGCAGTATCAACAACATTAAGCTTTTCTTCTCTGTTGAGCATAACGCCTTTAAACCATTTCGGCTTACCAAACAAATGATTTACTTCACCTAATTGATGTATTCCACCAAGTGCTTTTAATGGCACAGCCAAGGTCAAGCCAGCAACTTCAAAAAACAATGCCTGAAATTCACCATCAAAATAGTCTGATTGGCTAGTAGTTACAATCTCCAGCTCTGGCTTTTCTATAGTAGTAATTGCAGGTGCTATTACTTCCTCGTCAACCACTTCATTAACTTTTTCAGTTTCAAACGCTGGCTCAGCTATTGGCTCAATTTCAACATTGAGCAAGTCATTATCAAATGTACTCTCTGCTGCTTTTAATTGTTCTTTAGGTTTTGAATGAATATGCTGTTGTGAATCATCTGGGATTTGCTCAAGTAATTTTGCAACTGGCTCAAGGTTATCTACAGGCTCATCTTCACATAACAAAGCCCCAAGGTATTGTTTCATTACTTTTTCATTAGCAAACAATTGCTTACTCATTCATTAACCTTGTTCAATTAAATATTCTAGCAGTGCTTTATATGCGTATACACCGCGCGAGCGAGGACAATACTCTACAGGTACTTTTTGTGCAAAGCTTGCATCTCTAAATTTGGTATCCACCGGTATCACACCTGGCCAAACTTTATCACCATATGTACTTTGCAATGTTTTGTATGCTTCTAACGATGCTTTAGTACGTTTGTCGTACATGGTAGGAATTATAGTATATTGATAATCTTTTGCTTGAGAGGATTGCATCAAATCCATAGTACGCATCATTCTATCAAGCCCTTTGAGTGCTAAAAACTCCGTTTGCACTGGCACTAAAATTCGCTCACTTGCTGCAAGCGCATTGACCATTAACACCCCTAAAACTGGAGGGCAATCTAAAATGGCATAATCGTAATGTTCGCTAATTTTTGCAAGCGCTTTTTTTAGTATTAACCCCATCCCTGTTTTATTACCCATACTTCGATCAAGCGTAGCTATTGCCATAGTCGCAGGTAAAATATCCAGGTTTTGAAGTGTTGATGGACACAAAGCTTGGAGTATCTCTTCACTTTGCATACTTGTACCACGGGCAAAAATATCGTACACACTAACTTCTAAATCCTCTGAGTCAATGCCAAAGTAATAAGTGAGTGACGCATGAGGGTCTGTATCTATAAGCAACACACGTTTACCTTGTAATGCCAAAATACCGGCAAGGCTCACTGCGGTTGTTGTTTTACCAACCCCTCCTTTTTGATTAGCGACAGTCCAAATCTTCACATTACATCCTAATTACTGTTCATTGCGCGTTGTTATGCGAATACCACCATGAGGCAAACGAATTACTTTTATTGTATCGTCATCTGAAGGAAGTTCAATTTCAGGTTCAATCACTGCAGGCTCATCAGCTTGCCCGTCACTTTTAACCTCTTGTTTTGGCGGTAATCCATACTTAGAAAGTGCGATAACAACTTTACGATTTTCTGCGCGCCCTTGTTCTGTATCGTTACTTGCAAAAGGTGAATATTGGCCATAACCTTCTATCGCCATTCTAGCTGAATTAATGCCTAGTGCTTCCAGCTCTACTAAAATTGACGTGGCTCTAGCTACCGACAGTTCCCAGTTCGAACGAAATATCTCATTACGAATACTTTCATCATCAGTATAACCTCGTACTCTTACATAGTTATCTACTGGTGCAATAATATCTTTAACAATCTTGACGACCTGCTTTGCTCGAGAGTGTGCAACTGAACTACCGCTTGAAAATAACATACCTGAGCTTAGCTCTATAATCAGCCAATCTTGGTTAAGCTCTAAACTGGCTTCTCCATCACGGATTTCATCAATAAGCGCTGACTGTAATTTAATTAATAAACTATCAAGAGGTTTGCCTAAATACTTTTGCTGGATGTTGCTTGTATCACTTTGGCCGTCGAGTAGCTCAGGACCTTGCTCTTCTTTTAATATACTTTCGCCATAAAGAACTTCTTGTTCAGGTGTCACTCTATCTGTCAATATTCCATTACCGTTGACACCTTCACCTTGCTGGGAGTATTGGCGAGCTGACTTATCAAAAACCTGTTCAAGGGAATCTGACAATATTTGGAATTGTTCTTCTTTATTAATCGCTATCGCATACAGAACCACAAAAAAAGCAAACATAATAGTCATGTAATCGGCATACGATACAAGCCAACGTTCGGTATGTTGACTTTTAGCAGCAGAGTGACGAAGTCGTCGGCGTAACATGTTATTCGTCCACTAAATTAGGGCGCTCTACACGATAGGCTTCAAGCTTTAATTCTATATTTACTGGGCTTTCACCTATGCTTATTGCAATAACGCCTTCAGCAAGCATTTCATGGTAAAGCATTTTTTGCTCTACACGCTGTTTTAACTTATTTGCCATAGGTAAAAACAATAAATTAGCTAAACCAACACCATAAATGGTCGCAATAAATGCCGTTGCAACGCCGGCGCCAAGCATTTGTGGATCGGTAATAAACGACATTGCCTGTATTAAGCCAAGCACCGCACCTAAAATACCAATGGTAGGGCTGTAACCCCCCATTGCTTCATAAACACGCGCGGCTTCAAGCAAACGATCGCGTTCTAGCAGTAAATCAATTTCAAGCGTGTCTCGTAGTTTTTGCTCTGAGCAGCCATCGACAAGTAAGCTTAAACCTTTTGCTGCATACGCATCTGGGTGAGCTAAAGCTTCATTCTCAAGCGCTAAGTAACCTTCTTGACGTGCTTTATGAGACCATCGTTTAACTTGCTCTATTGCGTCTTCAATATCGTATTGTGGTGCAACAAAAACCCACGAGCTCATATTTAGCATTTTTTTGAATGTGCTAGCAGAGGTTTGCAACATAACAGCGCCAAGCGTGCCACCTAGTACAATAATAAGCGCAGGGCCATTAAATAAAGCTGAAACAACACCGCCTTCTAAAGAATAACCTAGACCTATTGCACTAAGTGCTACCAATAGTCCAAATATTGAGAGTTTATCCACAACCTACCTCTCTCATTATACGTGCTGCAACATCGCTCAATGCTAAGCTTTCACTTGAAAGCCCCGCATTAGCAATTGCTTGGGGCATTCCATAAACGACACAGCTTTTCTCATCCTGTGCCCAAATAGTTGCCCCCGTTTGTTTTAACATTCTTGCACCATCACGACCATCAGCGCCCATACCTGTTAAAACAATAGCAAGTACATCGCCTTGATACGTTTTAGCTGCACTAGCAAACGTTACATCTACGCTTGGTTTATAACTTATTCTCTCGCTATGATCTTCAAATACGCGCAGCGTTCTATTTGCTCCACGCCCCTCTACCATCATCTGCTGCCCGCCAGGCGCTAAATAAGCAGTTCCTGGTTGTAAGCGATCGCCTTGTTGTGCTTCTTTCACTTTTATTTGGCACAAACCGTTTAAGCGCGCTGCAAACGCAGGTGTAAATGCAGCGGGCATGTGCTGAATAAGTAAAATAGGGTGAGGAAAATTAGCAGGCAATTGAGTCAATATAGTTTGCAGAGCAACAGGACCACCTGTAGAAGTACCAATAGCTAAAAGTTGATATTGTTTTCCACTTGCTCGCATTGAGGCAACATTTGAACTTGTCGATGCAGCAGGCGCAGCTCTTTGAAAGCTTCTATCAGGCTGCTTGATTTGAGTTGTTGATGTGCTTGCTCTTTGCGAAAGTGAACTTGTTGGTTTAGTTGAAATGGATGGTTTAACTGGTGTTGCCGCTCTAAATGTTCGCGGTAAACGTCTTCGCCCTATATCTTTTACTTTACTTTGCAAAAGCTTAATTGCATCTTCATTATTGCGTGCAATATCTTCAAATTTTTTCGGTAAAAAATCCATTGCGCCAGCATCTAACGCATCAAACGTTGCTGTTGCACCATCACGTGTAAGTGATGAAAACATTAAGATAGGAGTTGGGTTACTCGCCATTATCTCTTTAACTGCGCTAATACCATCAAGCACAGGCATTTCGACATCCATGGTGATCATGTCAGGACGCAATTGAGCTGCTTTCTCAACAGCCTCTCTGCCATTAACAGCAAAGCCTATAACTTGTATATCGCTATCTTGCTCAAGGATTTCGCTTACTCTACGGCGAAAAAAGCTTGAATCATCAACAACTAAAACTTTAACGGCCATTTAGCTCTCTTATTAAATTTATGCGTAGGTATATATTAAATATATACCTACTTTATTATTAGCCTGCGTAATGTTTTAACATGTTTGGAACGTCTAAAATCAGTGCAATGCCACCATCCGAAGTTATTGTAGCCCCTGCCATACCTGGTGTTCCTTGAAGTAACGCATCAAGTGGCTTAATCACTACTTCTTCTTGGCCAATTAATGAATCAACAACAAAACCAATTTGTTGCGTACCAATTTGTACAATAACGACGTGACCTTTAGATTTTCGCTGAGAACGATCTGAGCCTTTTACTAACCAATGCTCAAGGTAAAATAACGGTATCGCCTTTTTACGCACAATAATTGTTAATTGCCCATCAACTACATTCGTCTTCGTTAAATCTAAATTGAATATCTCACTAACACCAGCCAGTGGTAACGCAAATGTTTGTGCGCCAACAACGACCATTAATGTCGGTAATATAGCCAAGGTAAGTGGTACTTTTATTTCTAAAATAGTACCGACACCAAGTTCAGACTGAATGCTTACTGAGCCATTGAGTTGCGTGATCTTAGTTTTAACTACGTCCATTCCTACACCACGGCCTGAAATATCAGATATTTCTTCTTTTGTAGAAAAGCCAGGTGCAAAAATCAGGTTATATGCTTCGGTGTCAGAAAGTCGACTCGCTTGGTCATGATCGAGTACGCCTTTACTAATTGCAATTTTTTTCAGTTTTTCAGCATCCATACCTGCACCATCATCTTTGATGGTTAGCAAAATATGGTCGCCCTCTTGAGACGCTGATAAAGTAACATTACCTGTTCTAGGCTTACCAGCTGCTTCACGAACAGCGGGCATTTCAATACCATGGTCAACTGAGTTTCTAACTAAATGCACAAGCGGGTCGGCAAGTGCTTCAACTAAGTTTTTATCTAGATCGGTTTCTTCACCAATAAGTTTTAAATCAATATCTTTATTTAAGCTACGTGCTAAGTCGCGTACAACGCGAGGGAAGCGACCAAATACCTTCTTAATTGGTTGCATTCGCGTCTGCATAACCGCACCTTGAATATCCGCAGTCACTACATCTAAGTTAGAGATTGCTTTACCCATCGCTTCACTGTCTGAGTTAGTCGCTAAACTAACCAAACGATTTCGTACAAGAACTAACTCACCAACCATATTCATAATTTGATCGAGTCGTTTTGTATCTACGCGAACAGTGGTTTCTGCAGCTGGTGGCGCTGATTTTTTTGGAGCTGCTGCTGGTGGTGCTTTAGCTGCTGGCTTCTCTGGCGCTTTTTCAACTGGTTTTGGAGTAGGAGCTTTAGCTGGCTCAGCTTTTTTTACTGGTTCACTCACTTGTTTAGCTGGCGGTGAAACAGGTTCAGGTTGTTTTGCAGCTGGCGCACTTTCTATCGATTTAGGAGCAGTGCCTTTACCATGAAGTTCATCAAGAAGCGCTTCAAATTCGTCATCACTAATTTCATCATCTGATGAATTAACTGTATTTACAGCTGGTATAGCAGATTCTACAGGTGTTTTATTGGCATCATTTTGTTCAGGTTTGCTCGTAACTTCACCAAAACTGCCAACACCATGTAACTCGTCTAATAAGCTGTCAAATTCATCATCAGTAATATCACCACTAAAATCACTACTACTTGCTACTGGTTTTTCAACTGCAGGACCTTGTCCTTTACCGTGCAGCTCATCAAGTAAGCTTTCAAATTCGTCTTCAGTGATTTCATCTATTTCAGCATCGCTAACCGAAGGCGCTCCGCTAAATAGTTCATCAAATGCAAACGGATCTTCATCATCAGCTACCGGTGTATCCACCACTTCATTATGAGGTTGTTCAACCTCTGTTTGTGAAGAGGCTTCAGTGGCTTCGGCTTCTGTTGGAGGTAGACCTAAGATATGAAGAGTATGAAGTAATTCAGGATCTGCAGGTTCAGGCTTGTCTCTGTTTTGGATAGTCGCAAACATCTCATTAATGGTGTCTAGTGCTTGTAAAATAACATCCATTAACTCTGAGTTGACTGTTCGCACGCCTTGACGTAGTAAATCAAATACGTTTTCAGCACCGTGACAAGCATCAACAAGTTCTGTCATAGCTAAAAAGCCTGCACCACCTTTTACAGTGTGAAAACCTCTAAATATAGCGTTTAGTAACTCGGTATCTTCTGGATTATTTTCCAGCTCAACTAACTGTTCAGATAAAAGCTCTAGGATTTCTCCAGCCTCTACAAGAAAGTCTTGTAAAATATCTTCATCGACTTCAAACATGCAGTTACTCTCCTCTTAGAAGCCCAAACTTGATAAAAGATCATCAACTTCATCTTGATCAGATACAACATCATTACGCGATTCTTTATCAATAATAGGGCCTTCAGGACCTGCTAAAGTTTGTGTGGCAACTGGTTCTTTTATTTTTTGTTGTTCTACTTTATTCGCGGTGCTGTTAGTGTCGTCTTGTTCAGCAAACGCAGTTAAAAGATGAAGTAAACTTTCTTCTACTTCCCTAACAAGTTCAATAACACGGCGAATAACTTGACCTGTTAAGTCTTGATAGTCTTGAGCCATTAATACATTTGTCATTAAGTTTTGAAGCTCATCAGTCTTATGATGAGAGTTGTTCATAAACTTATCGATGCTATGGCAAAGTTGCTTAAACTCACCAAGCTCAATTTCGCGGCTCATTAAACGATCCCATGTCGGTTTGATATGAGATATTTCGTCCGCTAACTGTTGAGCTATAGGTAAACTGGCCTCCACTGCATCCATTGTTTTATTAGCCGCATTTTCTGTCATTTCTATAACATAATTAAGCCGCTTTTTAGCATCTGGAATCGCATCTGTCGTTATATCAGTTAAGCGAGTATCAAGCTCAAAACTTTTAAGGGCTTCGTGCAGTTGACGAGTCAACTTTCCAACTTCAGCAAATAATTCAGACTGCTCTTTAGATGCAGCCTCTAAAATCAACTGATTTGCTTTGTCTTGCTCATCATTTTCTAAAAAAACAACGAGCTGACGAGCTTGTTCTAACGTTATTTGAGGCGCAGCTGGTGCTGGCATAAGCCTCTCCCCCATCATTAGCCTAAGCGTTCAAATACTTTTTCTAATTTAGTTTTTAATGTTCCAGCCGTAAATGGCTTAACAATATAACCATTCACGCCAGCTTGCGCCGCAGCTATTATTTGTTCTTTTTTAGCTTCTGCCGTTACCATTAATACAGGGATATGTTTTAACTTCTCGTCTGCACGTATTGCTCTTAAAAGATCAATACCCTGCATTCCAGGCATATTCCAATCCGTAACTACAAAATCAAACACTTGATTTTGCAACATAGGCAAAGCTGTAGACCCATCATCAGCTTCTTGAACGTTAGTGAAACCTAAGTCACGTAACAGGTTTTTTATAATGCGTCTCATCGTTGAAAAATCATCAACTACAAGAATTTTCATGTTTTTATCCAAAACATCCCCCAGTGAGGTATTAACCTTTGTTTACTTACTACTAATTTATCCAGTCATTGATTTTAGCTTTAAGCTTAATCATCGCCTGACCATGTATCTGACTTACACGCGATTCACTTACATCGAGTATATGTCCTATTTCTTTTAAATTCATTTCATCGTTGTAGTACAAAGAAAGCACCATTGCATCACGCTCTGGTAATGACTTAATTGCACTTAGCAAAGACTCATTAAACCTATCATTTTTAACATTATTAAAAGGTTTATCTTGTGCTAAATCTTGGCCTACAGGAGTAATAACATCCTCATCTACACCAAGGTCTTCAATACCTAATATTTTACTCGTATTCGCATCATTTAAAATATGATGGTACTCATTGAGCGAAATTTCAAGTTTTTCAGCAACTTCTATATCCGTTGGTTCGCGGTTCAGACTACTTTCGAGCTCAGTAATTGCTTCTGCAACTTGCCTGTTTTTACGGTGAACTGAACGAGGAGCCCAATCACCACGGCGCATTTCATCAAGCATAGCACCGCGAATACGAATACCTGCAAAAGTTTCAAAGCTTGCGCCTTTTGTTGCATCAAAGTTTTTGGAAGCTTCTATTAAACCTATCATTCCTGATTGAATTAAATCATCAAGTTGAACGCTAGGTGGTAATCGAGCAATTAGATGACATGCCACTTTTTTAACAAGTGATGCATGCTTCTCAACAATCACATTTAAATTTTGTGTTGATTGATATCCCATAGCTCTATTCACCAGTGTTGTCATAATTAACCGTTTACTAGTTTCTCAATGAAAAACTCTAAATGCCCAGATGGTTGGTTGGGTATTGGCCATTTAACTGCTTTTGTTGCCAGCGTTTTAAACGCAAGAGCGGCTGGCGAATTTGGAAAGAGCTCTACTATTACTTTTTGACGACGTGTTGCTTTGCGCATATTTTCATCATAAGGAACCGTTGCTACTAGCTCCATTGATACATCTAAAAAGCGGTCGGTAACTTTAGATAGCTTTGCAAACAATTCAGTGCCTTCACGCATACTGCGCACCATATTGGCAACAATTTTAAATTTATAAACGCCGTGCTCACGACTTAATACTTTAATAAGTGCGTAAGCGTCGGTGATTGATGTCGGCTCATCGCATACAACAACCATTACATCTTGCGCTGCACGCGAGAAGCTCAGTACCATGTCTGAAATACCAGCAGCTGTATCTACAATTAAAATATCAAATTCGGTATTCAATTCGCTAAACGCACGAATTAGCCCAGCATGCTCAGATGGTGATAATTCAACCATACTTTGCGAACCCGATGTAGCGGGTACAATTTTAATTCCTGCAGGGCCTTCAACTAAAATTTCATCAAGCTCACATTCACCAGACAAGACATGTGACAAGTTACGCTCTACACGTAAACCAAGCATCACATCACAGTTTGCTAAACCCAAGTCAGCATCCAACACTAATACTCGATTACCTTGCTGCCCAAGTGCAATAGCTGTATTTAGAGAAACATTTGTTTTCCCTACTCCACCTTTACCACCGGTTACAGCGATAACTTTTACGCCGTTGTTATTGTTTTGACTCATTTTGCGCAGGCCGCTTGCTTGATCTAATACTGTGTTAATCATACATCCCTACTGTGCTTGACGCCACTGCTTGGTGCCTTGAATGTTGTGCTTTTGTTCTTTTTAAATATAATTGCTCAGCCTTTTTAACTAGTTTCTCAGCATTTGCAACACGAATATCCTCTGGTACTCGTTGACCATTAGTAAGATACCCTATTGGAAGGCGATTTTGAATCGCAATACTAATAATCTCGCCCAAACTTAATGATTCGTCTAACTTAGTGAAAATACAGCCACTTAACTGTACTTTTTTAAAGTGGCGTACAGTTTCTTGCAATACATTAATTTGTGCTGTCGCGCTAAGTACTAAGTAGCTGCGAATATCTACACGTTGGTTACGCATTAATGTGTTTAATTGCTCAGTTAAACGTAAATCTCGCTGGCTCATACCTGCTGTGTCAATTAATACTAGACGTTTATTTCGTAAATGATATAAAACTTCAGCTAATTCATTAGCATCTTTAACTTGCTTAACACCACAACCAATAATACGACCATATGTTGCAAGTTGTTCATAAGCACCAATTCTGTATGTATCAGTGGTTATTAACGCCACTTTATCGGCACCATATTTTTGTGCGCCTAGAGCTGCAAGCTTAGCAACAGTCGTTGTTTTACCCACACCTGTTGGACCCACTAACGCATATACACCACCTTGGCGAAGTATTTCATTATTGGTTGTTTGCATTTGATCTTCGACCATAGTTAACAATGCTTTCCAACCTTGCTTACGAGACACATCATCAGGTATAAAACATGCCATTTGCTGTGCTACTTCTTTATCGATACCCATACCGACTAAACGGTCAACCATACAAGCGCGTGTTGGATCGCGACGCGCCATATCTTGCTGCATCAAGCCTGATACTTGGTGCTCAAGTAATTGACGAATTGCGTTCATTTCTTCACGCATTGTTGTCATTTCTTCGCTTTCATTATTAGGTGCTTGTTGGCGAGTGGTTACGGGGCTATCTAAATCATCAAAGTCGCGGTCTAAATCATCAAAACCTAAGCTATCCGCTTGAGTTTGTGGACGAACTGGCGCAGCAGCTTCAGGAGCAAACATATTTTTAGTACGCTGCCCCATATCTGGTTCTTGATAGTTATCAGTAGTATCAATACCCGATTGTGAAAACATTGATGCAAGCTCAGGAGAACGAGGACGCGGTGATTGACGCTCTAATAATGCTTGTAGGCTGTCAGCAACTTTTGCCTGAGGCTCAGGCTTGGCACGCTGTGGCTCTGGTTTTACAAAGTTATGGATGCTTTGTTGTGGCGCCTGAGTACGCGGCTCTGCAGGGCGTTGTGGTTGCGCTGCTACTTTAGGGGCTGCTTTGTCATAATCAACTGCCGCTACAATTTCTACACCGTTAGCCAGTTTTTTATTTGACATAATAACCGCATCAACACCTAACTCATCTTTAACTTCTTTAAGTGCTGTGCGCATATCTTTAGCAAAAAAACGTTTAATTTTCATGATTCAACCCCTGTTAAAATCTTATTGTTGGCCTACCGAGCTTACAATTTTGATCTGTCTTTCGTCTGGTACCTCTTGATAAGACATCACTCTCAATCCTGGAATGGTGTACTTAACAAAACGAGATAACACAGTGCGTAACATTCCTGACGTTAGCAGTATAGAAGGTTCGCCGGCCATTTCTTGATTTTGATGCGCTTGTGTCAATGACACTTGAAGTCGCTCTGCAAGTCCTGGCTCAATACCGGCACCTTCATCGCCTGCATTTTGTAATGACTGATGCAACATCTGTTCCAACTCAGGCGCCAAGGTTATGACAGGGATTTCTGATGACATTCCCACCGCATCTTGAACAATTAATCTACGCAGTGAAATACGCACTGCAGCCGTTAATACATCAGGGTCTTGACTACGTGGGCCATACTCAACAAGGGTTTGAACAATTGAGCGCATATCGCGAATAGCCACGCCTTCATTTAATAAATTTTGTAGTACTTTTACAATAGCAGTTAATGGCAATACATCAGGTACTAGTCCTTCCACTAAGCGAGGATGGCTTTTAGCAAGCATATCAAGTAGGTTTTGAACTTCTTCATGCCCTAGTAATAACGCTGCACTGTTAGTTAATAACTGGCTAATATGAGTGGCAACTACCGTGGCTGAATCTACAACGGTATAACCTAGTGATTGTGCTTCATCTTTTTGATCTGGCTTGATCCATACTGCATCAAGGCCAAACGCAGGATCTTTTGTCTCAACCCCTTTAATTGGACCAAATACTTGTCCTGGGTTAATCGCTAGCTCGTCGCCATGCTTAAGCTCGCTTTCACCGGTTGAAACCCCCATTAGTGTTATTCTGTAAGCGTTAGGGTCAAGCTCTAAGTTGTCGCGTATATGTACTGGCGGCACTAAAAAACCAAGCTCTTGAGAAAGCTTTTTACGCACCCCCTTAATACGATTAAGTAGCTCACCACCTTGTGATTGGTCCACTAACGGAATTAATCTATAACCGACTTCTAAGCCAATTACATCAACCTGCTGAACGTCATCCCAGCCTAGTTCTTTTTGTTCTTGTTTATTAGCAACACCCGTTGCAACGCTTCCGCCATTAGCGGCCTCTTCAGCTTCTGCCGCAGCAGCTTTTAATTTACTTTGCTGTGTGTAGTAAGCTAAGTAACCCAGTAACGCACCTAAACTTAAAAAAGCAATATGCGGCATACCAGGCACTAAGCCCATGATGATCAAAATACCAGATGCAATAAAGAGTGACTTTTCGTTGCCTAGTTGTTTCTTAAATTGGTCCCCCATATTGAGCGACTCATTTTGGCGTGTTACAACAATCGCGGTACCAATTGAAAGCAGTAAAGAAGGGAGTTGAGCAACTAAGCCATCGCCAATGGTAAGTAATGTATATACTTCCATTGCATTGCCAAAACTCAAATTGTGCTGGATCATACCGACAAATAAACCACCAACAATATTGATGATTAGTATAACAATACCTGCAATCGCATCACCTTTTACAAATTTACTCGCACCATCCATTGAGCCGTAAAAATCAGCTTCGCGAGTTACTTCCTCGCGGCGGTCACGCGCTTGTTCTGCGCTGATAAAGCCTGCGTTCAAATCGGCGTCAATTGCCATTTGTTTACCTGGCATTGCATCAAGGGTGAAACGCGCAGATACCTCAGAAATACGACCAGCACCTTTAGTAATTACTACAAAGTTAATAATGATCAGGATTAAAAACACAACCAAACCAACTGCGTAGTTACCACCAATAACAACTGAGCCAAACGCTTCAATTACTTTACCGGCAGAGTCACCACCATTATGGCCTTCAAGTAACACAACTCGAGTACTGGCAACGTTAAGTGCTAAGCGCATAATTGTAGCGATTAGTAATACAGAGGGGAAAATACCAAATTCAACTGGTTTCATCGTGTAAACAGTTACAAGTAAAACCACTAACGCGAGAGCAATATTAAACGAGAAAAGGATATCGAGTAAAAATGGCGGTAGTGGTAAAATCACCATTCCCAAGGCAGCAAGCACAAGCAAAGGTGTACCTACCCCTTTGGCATAGTCTTTTTTGTCTCTGTTAAGTTGTTGTAATACCGCTTTAAAACTCATAATTCTACAATTTCAAAAAATTGACACTACGTAGAATTTGCAATAACTATTCCAAGTTACTCAGTTAACGGTTTAATACTTGTAGGCATCGGGGATTGGCAGCTTTTTATTGAGCTTAGTTGGACGTTTACCGCGCCCTTTATTAAAGCGCTTAAGCTGAAATACATACGCTAAAACTTGCGCTACTGCGGTAAATAGCTGATCGGGTATTTGCTCTCCTACTTCAGCCGTATGATAAAGCGCTCGGGTCAACATGGGGGATTCTAATATAGGTACTTCATTCCCTATTGCTACTTTTCGAATTTGCATCGCCATTTCATCAATGCCTTTAGCAAGCACTATAGGCGCACCTGCGCGCTCCGTGTCGTATTTTAATGCTACAGAGTAGTGAGTTGGGTTGGTAACAATAACATCAGCGTCAGGAACATCTTGCATCATGCGGTTTTGCGACATTTGCCTTTGTGTTTGCCTAATGCGCGCTTTTATTTGTGGGTCACCTTCAGAGTTTTTATACTCATCTTTAATTTCTTGCATTGTCATTTTAAGTTGTTTGTTATGGTTGTAACTTTGAAATGGTGCATCAATGGCGGCAATAACAATTAAAGTGCACGAAAGGCCTAAAAACATCCACCCTAAAATCTCTAAGGCATGAATAATATTACCCGGCGCACTTTCTAAACTTAAATGCAGTATTTCATCAAAATAAGTATTAATTAAAAACACTGCAAAACTTGCTACTAAACCAAATTTTAAAAGTGACTTTACAAGCTCAATAGCCGCTTGTGGGCCAAACATCCGCTTAAAGCCCTTCATTGGCGACATTTTACTTGCTTTAGGTGCAGCAGCTTCCCAGCTAAAGTTAAAACCACCGAGTAACGTATTACCAATAAATGCGGCCAAAACAATAATTAACACAAACATAGCCATAGGAAACATCAACGCGTCTGCAACCTCTCCCCACACGGCAAACATTTTAGTGGTATCAAAGGCTTCGTTGCGGTTTAAGCTAAGGGTTCGGCCCATTACATTGTATAAACCTTTACCAATTTCAGGACCATACATCAAAAGCGATATAGCCGAAAAAATAAGCACAAACATGGTACCTAACTCTTTTGAGCGTGCTATTTGGCCTTTCTTTTTAGATTCTTCAAGCTTTTTGGATGTCGGTTCTTCTGTTTTTTCTTGTCCTGAGTCTTCAGACATGACTTTCTCCTAAGGTGAGCAACCAACTAAAGTACACATTAGCTCAACCATTTTTAACCATTGAAACTCAAACTGAGTAACAAAGTTACCTAGTGTTGCCCAAATAATAATAAGTCCCGCTACCAAGGTAAACGGAAAACCAATAGAGAAAATATTTAATTGCGGCGCTGCACGCGTCATAATCCCAAACGACATATTAATAACGAGCATTGCGGTAAGCGGTGCAAGTGAGAGTACCAGTGCTGTAGTAAACATCCAGCCGCCCCAAGTCACTATGTCCCAGTAATGATCTACAGACCACCATGTGCCATCAATGGGTAGCACTTGAAAGCTATGCACCACCATTTGAATCATCATTAAATGACCGTTAAAAGCAAAAAATAACAAGGTGGCCAAAATAAGGAAAAACTGGCCAACCGCTGGGACGCTTGCGCCATTAGAGGGGTCAATAACCGAAGCAAAACCTAAACCGGTTTGCATCGCAAGTATTTGCCCTGCTAAAACAAAGGTATTTAATAAAAGTATAGATGCAAAACCAATAGCAACACCAATCAGCATTTGTTGAATAACGACTAAAATCATCTCAAACGAAAATAAATTAGTGAATGTAGCTGGCGGCAGAACAGGAACAACAAGAAAAGTTACAACAACTGATAAACCCATTTTTATACGCGTAGGGACATTTTTAGCCCCTAAACCAGCCATAATCATAATCATTGAGCTAATGCGTACCAGGGGCAGCAAAAAATCGCTCAACCATTGAATAACGACAGCAAAGGGGTATTCCACGTTTAACCTGCAATTTCAGGAATAAGTAATACTAGGCGAGTAAAAAAATCCATCAGTTCTTGAGTAAGCCAGTGCCCACCTACAATTAGCGCACTAATGGTAATTAATAAACGAGGTAAAAAGCTCAACGTTTGTTCATTGATTGATGTTGCCGCCTGAAACACAGCAACCACTAAACCAATAATTAGGCCTGGGACAACGATTGCAGACACCAATTTAATAACTAAAAACAGCGCGTCACTTAGAATATCAACAAAAATTTCCGGTTCCATGTTGTACTCCTATTGTTGGGTCATGTTAATGCTTTGCATACTAAGTCCCTAAACCAAAGCTTTTAGCTAGAGTCCCCATCACTAAGCTCCAACCATCAACAAGTACAAACAGCATAATTTTAAACGGTAAGGACACTATCATGGGGGAAAGCATCATCATACCCATCGCCATTAATACCGAAGCGACCACTAAATCAACAATTAAAAATGGGATAAAAAACATAAACCCAATTATAAATGCCGTTTGCAGTTCGCTGGTTACAAAGGCCGGTATTAACACTATTAATGGCGTATCTTGTGGCGAATTTAGCTGATCGTAACCAGCAATTTTAGCGAACGTTTCTAAATCTTTTAAACGCACCTGTGAAAGCATAAATGCTTTCATTGGCTCTTTAGCAAGCTCTAAAGCCTCTACTGATGTAACCTGCTCATTTAAGTAAGGCTCTATAGCTCGCTCGTTTACCTGCTGATAAATAGGCGCCATTATAAAAATACTTAAAAAAAGTGACATACCTAATAACACTTGGTTTGACGGTGTTTGCTGTAAGCCAATTGCTTGGCGCAAAATGGCGAGTACAACAATAATTCGTGTAAAAGAGGTCATCATAATTATGGCGGCCGGTATAAAACTCAGCGCCGTCATAATTGCTAAAACTTGTAACGTTACTGAGTAATCTTGTGTGCCATCAGCGTTTGTTGTAATGGTAAGGGCATCAATTCCTTCTGCACTTACATTTGGTACAA
Source organism: Pseudoalteromonas sp. SR41-7 (assembly GCF_014163935.1). Taxonomy (NCBI): domain Bacteria; kingdom Pseudomonadati; phylum Pseudomonadota; class Gammaproteobacteria; order Alteromonadales; family Pseudoalteromonadaceae; genus Pseudoalteromonas; species Pseudoalteromonas sp. SR41-7. The sequence continues at coordinate 105,569 of NZ_JACJEF010000001.1, forward strand.
ACACCATGGCAAAAATAATAAGCAGCCACTTTGTCATAGGTTTAATTCTTTTTATTTTGGTTTGATTGCGGGTTTAAAAGTTTACCAAATCGTTTAGCGAGTTCAGGCAGTTCTTTTTCACTTAATGGGGTTTCTAACTTGTGTAAATAATTAATACTGTGGGGAGTTACACCAAGTAAATGCTGAGCATTATCTATCTCAACAACCATTAAACGCTCGCGAGAACCTAAAGGTAGACTTCTAACTACTTTAAACTCATCACTATTTGCTAAATTAGGGTTAAGCTTTTTAACAAAAAATGCCAGTACAATAATCAGTACTAGCACCATTACAAGCGACAGCACCATAGAGAGTATATCCCCAGTGGGTGTTGCCACATCTGCTTTTGAAAAAACGGTAGTCGTTAAAGCAACTAATAAGCTCATCGTAATTTTTTGATCCGCTCTACTTGGCTTATCACGTCAGTTAAGCGAATACCAAATTTGTCGTTTACTACAACTACTTCGCCATGAGCGATTAAAGTACCATTAACTAGCACGTCTAGCGGCTCACCCGCAACACGGTCAAGCTCAACAACAGAGCCTTGATTAAGTTGCAGTAAGTTACGAATGTTGATTTTAGAGCGCCCTACTTCCATTGAAATAGTAACGGGGATATCTAAAATAGTGTCGAGTTTTCGTTTTTCATCACCACTCATTTCATGTTTTGAATCACTTAACTCATCAAGCTCTGCAACATGTGCTTCGCCACTATCATCTGGGCCTTCGGCTTCTGCTAATGCTGCTGCCCATTCATCCATTGTGTCTTGATCATCGCTCATACTTTTAACCTTTTAATCAATTACCAGTCTAAGTCTACACCGTCAGAGAGGTGTAAATCATCTTCTAGTTCTGCTAATTCTGCATCTGAGTCAATTTTCTTGCCGCCTTTGGTAAACACATGCAGCTCAGATTTAACTGAATCAGGTCGTTTAATTTTTTCACTAATTTGAAGCGCAACATTATCGCGAGAGCGACCCATCTTGGCTCTAAATGTAGGGAGTTCCTCAACAAATACGGTTATATGCTCAGGCATTTCAACCGGAATAATATCACCTGCTTTTAATTCCATAATTTGCTTTAAGGTCAAATCAACTTCAAGTAACTGAGTCGACATATCAACCTCAACATCCATTATTTCATCGCGAAGTGCTTTGCTCCAACGTAAGTCGGTATCCTCTGTATCAGATTGAACACCCGCATCTAAAAGCTCTCGGATTGGCTCAAGCATCGAATACGGAAGTGCAATATGAAAATCGCCGCCACCGCCATCAAGCTCAATATGAAAAGAGCTAATAACCACAACCTCTGTTGGACTTACAATATTCGCCATAGCTGGGTTTACTTCTGAATCGAGATATTCAAACGATACATCCATAACCGGTGCCCATGCTTCTTTATAATCTTCAAAGATTATTTTAAGGAGCATTTGTACAATCCGGCGCTCTGTTGGGGTAAATTCTCGGCCCTCTATCTTTGCATGATAACGCCCGTCACCACCAAAAAAGTTATCTACCAAAATAAACACAAGTCGTGCTTCCATGGTAATCAGGCCAGTGCCTTTTAAAGGCCTAAAACGGACCATATTTAAACTGGTTGGAACAAATAAAGTATGAATATATTCGCCAAACTTAATCATTTGCACGCCGTTAATAGACACCTCTGCGGTGCGACGCATCATATTAAATAGGCTAATTCGCATATGACGAGCAAAGCGTTCGTTAACAATTTCCAGCGTCGGCATACGACCACGTACGATCCGATCTTGCGAAGAAAAATCGTACTGAAGCGTACTTCCCCCGCCATCTTCACCTTCGTGTATATCTTCCTCTTCAACGTCATCAACGCCATGTAATAGCGCATCAATTTCGTCTTGGGATAATAAATCGCTCACGCTAACCCCTTATTGCATCACAAAGCCGGTAAACAATACCCGCTCAATTACTTTACTGCCTTCAACATCCATTAAGGCTTTTTGTACCTTTTCAAGTGCAGAAAAACGAAGTGTTTCTTTACCAGAGCTCGTACTTAATTCATCAGCTGTTGTAGTAGAAAACACGCTTAATAGCGTCCCTTCTATTAGTGGAATATGTTTTTTGGCTGTTTCTTCATTTACTTCGCCACGTACTAATAATTGTACTTTAATTTGTACAATTCTATCGCGACTTGAGCCAGGCACGTTAAATACAAATGGGCGTGGCATAGCAACATATAAAGCACTACCAACTTCTGCTGATGAACCAGAAGCTGCAGGAGCAGCATCAGTCGACATCGCAGTCTCTTCATCTAAGGTTTCAACTGGCGCATCCGAACCTGACATAAAAAAGTAACCCGCAGCACCACCTGCAATAAGTAGTACAGCTACTATGATTATTATTAGTTTCTTTTTACTTTTACCGGTTTCTTCGATTTCTAAACTTGCTTCTTCAGCCATCATGATTCCTTTAATCGCAAAGGTACTTGCTTGTTTTAACTATTATAATAGCAGTACTTAGGCATAGTAATCTATTGATGATGAAGTTTGTTGTCGAGAACTTTGTGCAGTGTTATTTGCTTGCTCGTCATTTTCATCATTAACTGACTTATTATTAGCCAAATTACCTTGGGCTCCACTCTCACTTTGCTCAGCTGTTTCACCACCTGATTGCCCATAAGAAATAGTGCTTTCACCAAGCTCTAACCCTTGTTGCGCTAACATTTCACGTAAGCGCGGCATTGATTGTTCAAGCGCTTCTTTGGCTTGCTGGTTTTGTACAACAAAGTTTATATGTGCTTGTTCTGCATCGCTACGAATACGTATTTGCATGCTGCCCATTTCTGGAGGATCGAGGCGAATTTCTGCTTCTTTATTATTAATGCTCAACATTGAGCTAACGCGCTCTTGCAGTAATTTAGCTGCATCACTTTTAACAATATTAATTGCCTGCATTACACCTGGATCAATACTTACTTGCTTAACTTGTGATGTACTTTGTAATTGTTGAGTTTGAATTATTTGGGTATCAAGTAAGCTCTGCTCGTAACTTAATGAGTCGTATTGGCTTAATGTGCTCGTTTGCTGAGTATTTAAAGCGGCTGTAATTTGCGTAAATACTTGTGCTACGCGTCCAGGAGTTTGTTCTGCCGTTATTTTTCTAAGCCCATCTTTTTGTAACTCTTCAAATGATTTTAATAAATCATCACGCTTAGCTGAGGTTGCTACGGCTTTATTAATATCCGCGCCTTCGTTTGTAGATGCCTTTAAGCTTAACTTTTGTGGATCATATACTGTATTAGGAGTCTCTGAGGCCACAAACGTTTTTGAGTCTGATTTAGCGGTATCAGCAAGCCCAATTTCAATAGAAGCTTTTAACTCATTAACTGTTTGCTTAAGCACTGACAACTGATCGCCTTTAGGCTGCTCTGTTTTAATATATGCGTTTAATTGCGTTAATAAACTTTGTTTTTCAGTTGTATTAAGTGAATTTATTTCTGCGCTAAAAGAGTGTTTTGTTACCGTGCTTTGCGCTTTTTCGTTATCAGTAATAAATTGTGCAAGCATTTGCTTAAGATTTGAAGTGTTACTAGTTGCGCTATTTGTTGAATCAGCGTTCTCTAATACCTTAACTTGCGCGTTAAGTTGTGAGCGCTGCTCAGACGTTAAACTAGCAATAACGCTATTAGCTTTAATTAAGCTCGCATCTTTAGTCATTAACGTATCTATTGCTGCATTATTATCACCTTCAGTTGTGGCTAAAGGAGACTGAGTAACGCTCGCTTTGTCGGCGGGTGTTGGCAAAACTGTATTATTTTTATCAGCAGACTTATTTTGTCCTAGCTGCTCTTTAGAACTCATTAATGCAAATTCAGGTTTTTCTACTGTAGAGCCAGGGCTGTCATCTGGCTTTTTATTTATAGAATTTAATGACCCTTCAATAGCATCAGCAACACCACTTTTCCGATGCTTGCCTTCATTTAATGGTAAAGAGCTCAAAGGTAGTGAGCTTAAGTTATCGCTTTTTGAATCAATTAATTTAGCCGTTTTAGAGTCTACATTAGTGGCAATTGGATTTTGCACTACACTCGCTGTATTCGCTTCTTCAGTCGTTACTTCATCACTTGTATTAGCAGATAAAATTACTGTGATGGTTTCTAACTCTGCATTTTCTGATTCTATACTTTTAGTTGCATCGAACGGCTTATTAATCGAGGTGCTCATTGCTTGTGCTGAATTAATTTGATCAAGCATCTCAACAGATACAAAAGTAACTTCGTCTGTTGTTATTTCATCTAGCTTTACGCTCAGATTTTCATTTTCTTCTGGCTGTTTATGCTTCGGTATGGCAATCGAGTTTTCGGCATCGGGATTTTTATTGCCCTTAAGCAAAGGCCCCATAGCGTTATGCGCTTCGTTTAGCTGGCTTAAAAATTCCTCGCCTAAATTTCCTTCGCCATTAGCTAAGCTATTGTCTTTAAAAGCTAACAGTGAATCTTTTTCAGAAGAAACTAAAAACGAAATGTTATTCATCGCCATAAATCACCTAATACCATTACGGCAATATGCCACCGCATACCGCCAAAAGTTAAATACCACTAAGTAACAAAGCAATTAACGTGCCTGAATTACAAAGCTTTCCGACGTTGAAAAAATTGATTAGCTGAAAACTCATCTAACATTTTTTGCTCGTTTTTAGCCATTAACGCATTTGCTTTGAGTTTTTGATTCTCGATTAATTTGGCAACTGCTTTAGCTTTAATTTGCTGCTTAAGCCATAGCGTTTTACGTTGAGCAACAACTTGCTTAGCGGTATTTACTGTACTTGCTTGTTGGCGAATTGCCTCTTCAATTTTAGCTATAAAAGCATGGTACTGACCAAACCCTGCACTAGATAAACCCGACTTACCTTTTAGGTGTAACTGTTGAGAATATTCAAGTCTAAAGTTATTTAAGCCTTGCAGCTTTTGTTGATTTGCTTGCAAATTTTGATTGGCTTGTAAGTAACTCATGCGCAAATTTTCTTCTTTATCATTTTCAATTTTGAGCAATAAATCGAGTTTATTTTTAGCCATTATGCTTGTCCTAGTAACTGAGCAAGACCTTGCAGACCATCATCGTAACTAATGACATCTCGCATACCTTGTTGTAAAAATGCATTTACTCTTGGCATCATATTTATGGCTTGGTCGAGCATTTGATCGGTCCCTTTTTGATAAGCACCTAAAGTAATCATATCTTTGTTTTGTTGATACATTGAATAAACTTGCTTAAGTACACGGGCTTGTTGCATGTGTGGTTCAGAAACGACTTGAGGCATAACACGCGAAATCGATTTTTCTATATCTATAGCGGGATAGTGCCCGCTGTCGGCTAAATCACGCGATAATACAATGTGGCCATCTAAAATAGCTCGCGCTGCATCAGCAATAGGGTCTTGCATATCATCGCCTTCACTCAACACCGTAAAAAAGGCGGTAATTGAACCTTGCCCTTCACCGCCATTACCAGCACGTTCCACCAGCGCAGGTAATTTAGCAAACACCGAAGGCGGATAACCCTTTGTAGCAGGCGGCTCGCCTACAGCAAGTGCAATTTCACGTTGCGCCATTGCATAACGCGTTACCGAATCGAGTAACAATAATACGTTTAAACCCTGATCTCTAAAATACTCTGCAATAGTTACGGCGCTCTCACAGCCTTTTAAACGCATAAGCGGTGATGAATCAGCGGGCGCTGCGACAACAACTGAACGTTTGCGCCCCTCTACACCGAGTATTTCTTCAATAAATTCTTTTACTTCGCGACCACGCTCCCCCACTAAACCAACAACAATGACATCGGCTTCGCTACCTCGGGTCATCATACCGAGAAGTACTGATTTACCCACACCAGAGCCTGCAAACAAGCCCATGCGCTGGCCTTGCCCTACTGTAATAACCGAGTTAATAGCGCGTACACCTACATCCATAGGCTTAGTGATTGGTCTTCTTGAAAGCGGGTTTATAGTATTTTGTGCAAACTTTAAATGATGCTCAGCATTAATTTTACCAAGGCCATCTAGCGGTCGCCCTAAGCCATCAACCACGCGCCCTAGTAAACTCATCCCTACAGGTAAACCTAAGTTATTAACTTGAGGAATTACACGCGCACCAGGAAGTACACCAGAGATATGATCATTAGGCATTAAGTACAAAGTTTGATCGTTAAAACCGACTATTTCGGCGTCTACAAAGCCGTTCATAGTTTCTATTTTACATTGGCTACCAACGGGAGCACGTAAACCTCTAGCCTCAAGGGTAAGGCCAACAACACGCGTTAAAATACCTGCCACAGCAGGCGCTGGGGTTTTTATATGTTGTTGATATTGAGATAAGCGTTCGCTTAAAGGTGCACGTTGAGTTGACATAACACGCCAATAAAATAGTTAGATACCACTATTATGCAAAAAACTATCCAACGTTTCTTTGACACGTGTTTTAAGGGTCATATCGAGTGATGATTGCGCTGTTTTAACTTCACAGCCACCGCGCTCAAGAGTGGGCTCTGCCATTAATTGCCAGTTATTATCAATAATGGTTTGTTCACCGTAACTCTCTTTTATGAGCTCTAAATCTTCGGGGTTTAAATGAATTCGTACTTTTTCTTGCTCGGCATTAAGAGAATCTATACTTTGCTTTAACGTATGTAAAATCACATCTGGCGATGTTTTTACTTCTTGATAAATAACAGCTTCCGCTAACATACTAGCAAGTTGTACTAATTGCTTTTCAGCTTGTTCATCGACTTTATCTAGCGGTGCAGTAAGTCCCTCTAAAATAGTTTTTAAACTTGTTAACTGCTCTTCAATTAATGGTTTTACGTCATCAAGGCCTTTGGTTTTACCTTGCTCTAAGCCTTCTTTGTAGCCAGCCTCTTTGCCTTCGCCAACGCCTTTTTCAAAACCGTCTATGTAGCCTTGCTCATGACCTTGCTTGAGGCCTTCTTCGTAGGCGTCTTGCCTAATGCGTTCAAGCTCAACCATAGTAAGCGCAGGCAATTCTGGTTCTTGTGGCTCATCAATTGGCATTTCTTCAGCTAATTCTTTTTTATACAGATCACTAAGCGGTGTACCGTAAGCTGTAGAGCGATTGCCAAAGCTGCTCTCATCTAGTGCTACATCTGGAATAGCCCAGTTTTTTAATAATTCATCTGCTTCATCAGCCCGAAGTGTGCGCCCTTTGAGTTTGCTCATGGTTTACAAGAACTCCTCGCCACCGCCGCCGCCCAGCTGAATTTCACCTGAGTCAGATAAACGACGCGCTGTTGATAAAATCTCTTTTTGCGCCGCTTCTACTTCACTTATACGAACAGGTGCCATAGCTTCTAAATCATCAGCAAGCATTTCGGCTGCACGCTTAGACATATTGCCCAGTATCTTATCTTTAAGGGCATCGTCGGTGCCTTTAATTGCTTTCATTAATACGTCTTGTTGTACTTCTCGCAGGATTGCTTGAATACCACGGTCTTCAACATCCATTAAGTTTTCAAACACAAACATTAAGTCTTGAATTTGCTGCGACATCTCTTCGTCATGCTCACGAATAGAGTCCATTAACTGCCCTTCTACATTGGTATCTAGGTAGTTCATTATATCTGCAGCTGCTTTTAAGCCACCCATTTTAGCGGCTTGTGCACCTGCTTGGCCGGCAAATTGTTTTTCCATAATTTCGTTTAGCTCTTGCAGTGCTGCTGGCTGAACTTCTTCAAGGTTTGCAATACGCATTGTTAAATCTAAACGCACTTTTTCAGGGAACTGAGCAATAATCTCAGCTGACTGTTCTGGCTCTAAATACGATAATACAATGGTTTGAATTTGCGGATGCTCATTACGAATAATGTTTGCTACCTGCTTAGAGTCCATCCATTTTAATGAATCCAAGCCTTTAGCACCTGAGCCCATAACAATTTGGTCAATAAGGCTAGCGGCTTTGTCTTCACCAAGTGCTGCTGTAAGCGCTTTTTTAATAAAGTCTTCTGACTGAAAACCAATGGTACTAAAGCTTTGAATTTGTTCTATAAACAAGTTGTGTACAGCGCTAATTTTAGCTTGAGATAAATCCTGTAGCCCAGCCATCGCCATACCCACTTTTTGCACCTGTTTAGGTTCTAAGTGTTTAAGAATTTGCGCAGCATCTTCTTCTGATAAACTCAAAAGTAATATAGCGGCTTTATCTACCCCATCTAGCTTATCAACATCAAAGGCTGGCGGGAGTTGTTTTTGTTCTTGATCAGTCATCTTCTGTTAACCACGCTTTCACTACTTGTGATGATAGTTCTGGTTCGTTAGCTACAAGGGCACGAATTGCTTTGAGTAAATCTTCGTCGCCATGTAAATCCGGTAACTGCAGTGTACCATCACTTGAGAAACCAACCGAAGCAGAATCAAAGTCTTTATTTAGCATATCAAGTGTATTGTCGCCAATATCTACGCCTGAACTTAATGCATCTTCGTCGTATTCTTCTAGTGTATCGTCTGGGTAAATTAAGCGCTTAAGCATTGGTTTTACTACTGCCATTATCAATACAATGATAACTAAGGCGCCTAGTACAAGGCGGGCTATTTTCATAAACCAGTCTTGTTCCCACAGTGGCACTTCTATTGCTAAATTTGTTGCTTCACGTACAAACGGCACTGTTACTACTTCAAGTGCATCACCACGTTGCATATCAAAACCTACACCACCTTGTAATAAGCGACGAATATTTGACAATGCCTCTACCGAGCGCGGGGCCATAGTTGTTTCGCCGTTTTCTCCCACTTTAGGGACATAGTCAACAGCAACTGACACACTTATTCTGCGTATTACACCACTTTGCTGGCGCTTGTGAGAAATAGTTGTATCGAGTTCATAATTACGTGTTGCTTCTTTGTGGCTACGTGTTGGTGACGTAGCTGTGCCTGCGCCGCCTTGTCCTGCAACTTCAGGGATGTTTGAGTTTAGCGGTGGTTGATTTGTAAGCGCACCAGGAATACCAACAGCTAAACCACCAATGTTATTTTCTTCAAATGTGGTTTCGCTTCTAACCGCTGGTAGGTCTGGGTTATAACGCTTTTGAGTTTCCTCAACTGAGCTAAAGTCCATGCTCAAATCAACTTGAGCTGTATAGTTTGCAAGCCCAACAACCGGTATTAAAATACTGTCTATTTTTTCAAGATACTCTTGTTCGCGCTTACGTTCTAAATCGTATTCTTTACGAGAGCGTGCTGCTAATGAGCTTTGCGAACCTGAATTTAATAATCGACCATTTTGGTCAGTAACCGTAACACGTGCAGGCTCTAAGCCTTGTACTGCTGAAGCAATCATATCAACAACAGAGTCTACTTCTTCACGGTCAAGTGAGCGGCCACGCTTAAGTGTTAATACAACAGTAGCGGATGGTTTTTTCTCTCTGCGGGCAAATACGTTTTCTTTAGGGATGGCTAACAATACTTTGGCGCGAGTAATGTTATTTAGCTCTTCAATGGTGCGTGCTAATTGCTGTTCACGACCATGTTTTAAACGTTCACGCTCCAAGCGTTGGCTTACACCAAAGCCCATATCTTGCATAATTATGTCGGAGCCAGATGCAGGGCCTTGCTCTAACCCTTCGCGGGTCATTAGCAATTTAATGTTTTGGTATTCGCTTTCATCAACCGATACAACATTGCCATCTAGTTGGTATTCAATTTTTTGCGCATCTAAAAAGTCTAATGTTTGAATAAGCTCTTCTGTTTGCATTTTGCCTAACGGACGCATATCTGGCTGACGAGCCCAAATAATAATAAAAATCGCGATAGCTAAACAAATAGCCAATGCTATAACCAATGTTACTTGGCGCAATACATCAACACCATTTAAAGCACTTAAGTAGCCTGACTTTTGTTCTTGTTGATCATCACCACCACTTTGGTCAATACCGCCACCAGCAAGTGCTAGGTCTGTAGATTGGTTAGATTGCGCCACAATAATTCTCCACTACCTAATTAAACGGGCATGTTCATGATTTCTTTATAAGCTTCAACAAGTTTATTACGAACCTGTACTGTAGCCTCAAAAGCAACTGACGATTTTTGAGAAGCAATCATCGCCTCAGCAAGAGATACACTTCGATCCCCCATCTCAACTGCTGTTACTTTTTGCGCGGCATCTTGTTGTAACCCGTGCACTGAATTTATTGCATCACTTAGCATGTCGCCAAATTGTGCTGTAGAAGTAGACTGCACCTGAGTTGGCAGTTTATTAGTTTGATTATTACGGCCGGCTTCTAAAGCCATTGATTGCATTTCTTGAAATACAGCACTGTTTTGAATTTTCATAATTTATCTCTGACACGCAGTGAACTCTTATAAGTAATAAAGCACAAAGCATGCCAAATAATTAATCATTAAAATACAGTAGGTTAACTTTAATTTGTGTGAGTCAGAGTTTTGACAACCCTAAGCTCGCAGCGCAAACTTAGGGTTTATAGGAGGTTATGCAGGAAGTGAAATACCTAAATCGCGCATTTGCGCTAGTTTATAACGTAAAGTTCGTGGGCTTATACCCAACGTTTCAGCAACGTCTTTACGCTTACCTTGGCAACGTGCAAGGGTTTCTAAAATAATACGATGCTCTTTGTCTTTAAGCTCATCTTTATAGCTACCGGTATCTGCCGCTAGCAAACCTTGATTAGGCTCATCCTCAGCATGCGATTTTTCATCATAATATGCAGAGCTTAACGTGCTTTTATCAACACCTTTATCTGCATGAGCTAATTCTGTTGGCGATACGGTTTGCGCCGGTGCCAATGAAGGCTCCATAACAAAGTTATTAGATACTAAGTTTTCGATAAAAATAGCATGCTCGTTTATTGTGTTACCCGTGCGCAGTATAAGCGCACGCTGTATAACATTATCAAGCTCGCGTACATTACCAGGCCACGCGTGAGCCAGTAACTTTTGCTCAGCAGCTTTATCTAAATACGCCATAGGCTCTTTGCTTTTACTTATATGGCGCTCAATTAAATGCTTAGCCAATACAATAATATCGCCAGGGCGTTGGCACAATGGTCGCCACATAAGTGGAAAAACATTAAGCCTGTAATATAAATCTTCTCTAAACTGATTTTCAGACACAGCTTCTTTTAAATCACGATTACTGGTTGCCAAAATACGTACATCGAGCTGAATTGTTTTACGCCCCCCTAAACGCTCTACTTCACGTTCTTGCAGTACGCGTAAAAGTTTAGCTTGTAGCCCTAAGTCCATTTCAGTAATTTCATCAAGTAAAATAGTGCCGCCTTGTGCTTGCTCAAACTTACCCGGACATGCTTGAATCGCGCCCGTAAAAGCCCCTTTTTCGTAACCAAATAACGTGGCTTCGAGCATATTTTCAGGAATAGCCGCGCAGTTAATCGCTACAAATGGCTCATTACATCGGCTCGACTTATCATGAATATAACGCGCAAGTACTTCCTTACCTGAACCACTTGGACCAAGTACCATTACACTTGCATCAGAGCGTGCTACTTTACTTGCAAGCTCCAATAATTGAATACTAGTTGGGTCAGCAACAATGGGGCCGTCGGTTTCTTTTTCTTTTTCAGGCAAATAACGGCTCACCATATTTAACAGCACTTCAGGTGCAAATGGTTTTGCCATGTAGTCAATTGCACCTAGGCGCATGGCCTCTACCGCATCGTCAATTGTGGCATACGCCGTCATCATCAATACAGGTAAATCAGGATGGTTTAATTTAATACTGCGTAGTAAATCAAGCCCACTCATTGCGCCCATTTGCACGTCGCTTACAACAAGCGAAAATTGATCTTTTTTAAGTAGTAACATTGCTTGCTCAGCACTGCTCGCTGCAACACATTCAATACCCGACATTTCAAGGGTATCTATTAAGGCTTCACGAAGCCCTGCGTCATCTTCGACAACTAAAATAGTGTTACTCATAATGACCCCTCTAATTTAGATGTTGCCTTAATAGGCAGTAACAAGCTAAAGCAGGCACCACCATGCGTATTATTAGTCACATCAACACGGCCTTGGTGCGCACTAGCCACCGAACTCACTACAGCAAGCCCTAAACCTGTGCCCTGACTTTTTGTAGTAAAAAATGGTTCAAAAATTTTATCGCTTTGGCTTAAATCAACACCTGGGCCATTGTCGCTCACACTAATACGAACCATATCTAAATCTTTTAAATCTCTTTGTGCGCTAATTTTTACTTTTGCGCCGCTGCCAATAACTTGAATACTATTGTGCACAAGATTTTGAATAGCACTGGCCAATGCCGTTTTATTACCAACTATTTGTATATCGGGTTCTGGTAAGCTTACATCCAGTTCACTTTCATTAAGTGCGACCATCGCATCAGCACCCGCTTTAACTTCGGTTAAAAGCTGCTGCATTGAAACTTGCTCAACAACTTGCTGATCGCCACTTTTAGCAAATAACAGCATGTCGTTTACTTGAGTTTCTAAATCTTTTAAACGCGACATTAACTTTGTTTGAAAGTTATCGCGAGATGCTTCGGGTAAGCGCTTAGACCCTAAATTAGCTGCGTAAAGCATAGCGGCTGAAAGCGGCGTACGTACTTGATGCGCTAATGATGCAACCATTTTACCCAGCGCGCTTAATCGCTGCATATGTGCAACACGTTTTTGTAAGCGGCGAGTTTCGGTTAAATCCGTCATTAAAATAAGTTGCCCAGGCTCTGGTGCTAAAGCAGTAATATCAAGCTTTATTAGGCGTCCGTCTTTTAAAGACACTTCATGGCCATCATCTTGATGTGGCCTAAAAGAGCGCTGAATAACATTAAACCAGCGTTCGCCTTCAAGTGGCTCGCCAAGCATATCAATCGCTATTTGATTCGCTTTTGCAATCAACCCTTTGCCATCAAGTACAACCACGCCTGCAGGCATGGTATCAACCAAATGCGAAAGCCAACTTGCTTGCTTGCGCAGATCGCTTAATTCACCAATGTACTCCTCTTGAAGTAAACATGGGTTATACTGATTTGCAGAAAAAAACTGTGGTTTTAGCACGCTGGCAAGGGCCATAATCAAATCTCGAATTGATGTAGATATATGTCTAAATGCACGATTTATACCAAAATTTATTTGCATACATATCATTGAGTTACATCAATAATTTGAGCGACATAAAAATGACGCACACAAAAAGGAATAATAATGAGTGAGCAAAAAAAGTGCCGTTGCCCGTGGCTCGACACCACTAAACCCGACTACGTTATTTACCATGATGAAGAATGGGGCGTCCCTCTTTATGATGATACAAAGCTGTTTGAATTTATCACTCTTGAATCAGCGCAAGCCGGCTTAAGCTGGTACACAATTTTAAAAAAGCGCAGCGGTTATAAAAAAGCATTTGCTAATTTTGATGTAGATAAAGTGGCACAATTCACACAAGATGACATTGAGAGATTAATGCTTGATGAGGGTATTGTGCGCAATCGCTTAAAAATTGCGGCAACTGTTAACAACGCAAAGTTCTTTATAGAAATACAAAAAGAATTTGGAAGTTTTAGTAACTACCAATGGCAGTTTGTCGATAATAAACCGATTATAAGTAATTTAAATAACGCTGAGGACTACCCAGCAATTACAGAGGCATCAACTGCATTTGCTAAAGATTTAAAAAAACGGGGTTTTAAGTTTTTAGGCCCAACAACGGTATATGCGCATATGCAGGCCTGCGGTATGGTTAACGATCACAGTAATGATTGTTTTAGAAAAGAAGAAATTATTAAGACTTTTAGTGAGTAAGTGATTTCTAACCATAAAAGTGATGAGTTCACAAAGAGGTTAAGAGACGCTGCGCTATAGAGAAGTAACGCGTAAGTTGGCTATGGTTTCTCATTTATCCTCGTTTTTTCTCTTTGTGAAATAACGTTTTATTTAAATGATTAAAAGCTACGCTTTTCACGCGAGCAAGTCTAGCGTCTACAACAAAAGTAAAAACCGTGTAGGTGCGAATTTACTTCGCGCTCTTGCTAATATTTTTTAAGTAAAGTGCGGTATAAAACCGCACCTACAAAACGAGGGGTTCTTTATCTACTGTGTTTGGCCAATTTATAACTTAACACTGACAGCTGCTTTTAAACCTTAATCTCTTGAAAGATTATACTTTTTCATTTTCTCAACGAGTGTTGTTCTGCGAACCCCTAATATCTCTGCAGCGCGAGCTACAACGTAATCATAGCGCTCTAACGCTTGGGTAATTAAGCTTATTTCAAGTTCGGCTAAATAATCTTTAAGTTCAATACCATCATCAGGTAATAGCCCACTACCCGTTTGGCTAAACTCAGCGTCTGGCTCACTTTCGTAATCACTAAAGCCTGTGCTAAATATATCGTTAAAGGCGTCTTTTTCCATTAACTCTTCAGGGTATTCTGGCTCGTAGGCTTCAACTTCAATGTAACGATATTTGTTAGGTAAATCAGGAATATCGACCACTTTGTCAGGGAACATAATAACCATACGCTCCACCAAATTAGCAAGCTCACGAATATTACCAGGCCAAGCATGTTCTTTTAAGCTCTCAACTGCGCGCTCTGTAAACTTAGCGGTAGAACCAGTCTGGTCGTTAACACGGCGCATTAACTCTTTTAAAAGCAGCGGTATATCATCAGCACGTTCACTCAGCGATGGGTTTTCGATAGGGAATACATTTAAACGGTAATATAAATCTTCCCTAAAACTACCCTCTTCAATCATTGTTTCAAGATTACGATGCGTGGCCGCAATAACGCGTACATCAGCTTGGATTGCCTTTGTACCACCAACACGTTCGTAGCTGCGTTCTTGCAATACTCGCAGCAACTTAACTTGCATTTGCAGTGGCATATCGCCTATTTCATCTAAAAATAGCGTCCCGCCTTGAGCTAGTTCAAAGCGCCCTTTACGAGCCGATATAGCACCAGTAAACGCGCCTTTTTCGTGGCCAAAGAGTTCACTTTCGAGCAGCTCAGCCGGAATAGCACCACAGTTTACAGGTACAAACGGTCCATTAATACGCTTTGAAAGCAAGTGTACATTACGGGCAACCACTTCTTTACCTGTGCCTGATTCGCCTAAAATTAAAACATTAGCGTCGGTTTTTGCCACTTGTTCAATTAAAAAGCGAACATCTTTTACGGCTTCTGTTTCACCAACAAGTCCGTCAAAAGTTTTATGTGGTTTAGAATGCTTATGCTCATTTGGCAACATGCGCTGATACTGCTGGCAATCGTGAAGTAACTGAGTTGTTACTTCGTGATTAAACGGCTCGCAAATAAGCCCCACTACATTAGCTATACTTAATAGTGGTTTTAGCGTTTCGCCAATTAACAAAAAGGGTAATGTTGGATAGCGTTTAATTAAGCTTTCGTGGTCAAGTGATTGCAATGCTCCTAAAATGATCATGCATTCTTGCTGCTGATATTTTTTGCATTCTTGTTCAAAGCAGTCTTCGCTTAATAGTTGAACAGCTTCACCAATAAAGCCAAGTGAAGCATTTAATCCTATTGCGCGGTTGTTATTATTATCTAAAATCAAGATCATATTTAGCGAGCCGTACTTTCACTAATTTGTATAATTAGTTAAATTGTAAGCCAGTTCAGCATGGATGCAAGTGATAGCGGCAGTTTTTTGACATAAACGCCAAAAAACAGGCGGGCTAGTTAAGTCAATCATACTTAATAGTTAATCATTAAGTATGGGTTATAGTTTTAACTTAGCCATTACTTAACTATTACCTAACTATAACTTAGCCCTAAAAATTAATTTACTCTGCAATAAAAATGCTATTGTTAGTAAATAAACTCAATTATAAATTTAAGTTGAAGTTACAAATGCCGATACATAAATAAGTGAAAATGCTTGGCATTAATATTGCTTTGTTCTTATAAAAGTATAAAAGCTTAATTAATTTTTTATATTAGCTTTCACATAATTTTATCGTTTTAAATTTTAGGATTTTCCCATGGCTCATGTCTCAGTAAAAAAATACAGTCAAGTTCGTGCCAGTAGTATTGCCGAAATGGCCCCTTACGAACAAATAAACCTTATATTCAGTAATATCATCGGTCGCTTAGCAGCAACAAAAGGGTTTATTGAGCGCAAAGAAATACAAAAAAAAGGTGAAAATATTTCGGCCTGTGTTTTATTATTTGGTGCACTGCAAGACGCACTTAATTTAGAAGTAGAACAAGACCCTAGTATTTCTAACAATTTATTGGCACTGTACGACTACTGCCAACGCCGTTTAACGCAAGCGAACATAAACAACGATATTGAAGCAATTGTGGAAGTATCAAGTATTGTTAAAGAAATTAAAGAAGGCTGGGATAACATTCCACTAGATCAACGAAGCCCTGCGGTTTAATTTAAATTATGGACTCGCCAACATCTTCAGAGCAACTAACAAACTACTCTGAGCTCATACAAACGTTGCTTAGTAATATTGAAGTGTTAGTAAATGATAATAACGCAGACGAAGCTCGGCCTCTTTTAGACACTTTAAATGTTGAACTAAAGCAATGGTGCGAAAGCAGCGACGGCCCAAGCGCAAAGCAATTAGAATTAATTCAGCTTAGTATAAATACCATTTTAGTAAAAGCGAATAGTGCAAAAAACGAGTCATCTAAAGCTATTATTAAACATAAAAAATCAGGTAAGGCGATTAAAGCTTATAAAGCAAGTCGCTAAAATCTACTCAAATAGAAAACACAAAAAAACCGTTTTAAATAACGGTTTTTTTGTGCTTTCTTAATTTAGTTATTAATTTAATATCATACTTATCTACTAAGAGTTATCTCGTACTACGCCTGGCATATTCTCTAATTGAGCTTGAACATAACTGCTGGTGTTATTAAGGCTCGCCACTAATAAATCCATCGCATTATATTGAGCATATAAGCGAGACGATAGCGACTCCATTTTACTGGCAAGGTCCAAGCGCTGATCATCTAAATCGTCTAGCTGATTTGTTTTACTATCAATTCGGTTTTGGATAATGCCGTCAGAATCTGTATAAAAGCTCATTAGCTCATCAAAAGACTGTGCGAAGCCATCATCGTCATTACCTACAAAAAACTGCTGCACTAAATTTACATCTGCGTCTATTTGCTCATCGAGTGTTTCTGTATTTAGCGTTAAAACACCATAACGGTCTGTTTCTACACCTAGCCGCGAAAGTGATAACGAGTTACCGTCACCTAAATCAACTGATTCAGTTATTTCACTACGAAGCTTTGACATAACGCCTCGAAGTAGTGAATCTCCAGCCATGACTCCTGCACCCGCTTCACTTGAGGCACCTAGGTTATTGCTCAGCTCTAACAGCTCATTATAACTTTCAATAAAGCTATTTAAGCCTGCTCTAATATTATTATTATTTTCGGTAATTGATATGTCGCTTATGTCGTCATCGATATCGTGCGGTTTTTTAGCTGTTATTGTTATACCGTCAATCACTCCGGCAAATTCATTAGATGAACTACTTACAGTTAGCGAGCCATCAATGGTAATTGATGCATCAATTGCTGCAATTACTTCACTCGCATTTTGCACACCAGCAGTGTCAAATGCCAAACGGGAAAGACCATTTACATCAGTGTTATTACCATCGGTATCAGCAATCTCTATTTTAATTTCATTTTCTGCACCGCTATTTTTAGCGGACATAACCAAATGCTGGCCACTATCATCAGTAATGATAGTCGCATTAATACTGTCGTTATCGTTGCTATCGTTTATCGCATCACGAATTTCACTAAGTGTCGCAGTATCTGAGACTTCAATTTCAAAGCTATTATCACCAGAGGTTAGGGTCATTGTTCCCTCACCTACCGCCGTATCAGCATCGAATGCTTGCGACAATATTTTATGCTCCGTGGCTAAGTTGTTAACTTTTACATCATAACCACCTGGTTGAGCATCTTCGTCTGCACTTATAGATATAAAGTCATCAGTACCTGATGTACTACGTTGTTGGTATTTGTCGCTATCACCCAATGCTTCCATTGAGGTTTGCACTTTTTCAAGCGCTGACTTAAGTGCACCAACAGCAGAAATATCTGTCGTTAATTTACCTTCTGTAGTATTTAAGCGAGACTCAGCCGGTGCTTGTTCAGCATTGACAAGTGCATCAACAATATCTGATACCGCTAGCCCTGAACCTAAACCAGTAAACGAAATAGCCATACTTCACCTCTTTGAATACTTAAAAATATATTAACTTAATATTGGTAATTACAACTACCAACTAAACTGTTTGGTCAATTAAAATTCCTGCAGATTCAGACAGTTTAGACACTAAACTTAATACTTCCTCAGAAGGGTATTGCTTAATAACTTCGCCACTGTTTTTATCGAGCACTTTAATCACATCGCGGCCTGAATCTTCATCAACTTTAAATTGTAAGCTGCGGTTCATTTCACCCATAAAATCCTGCAATTGTTGCGCCATTTGTTCTAGCTGTTCGCGTTCTAACGGCTGAGCTTTTTCATCTTGATTATTATTGTTGTATTGATTTTGCTGTAATTTTTGTTGATTTTGTGCATCCGTCTGCTTTACATCATCAATTGCTCGCTCAGTTAAAGAGTGAGCAGCTTGTCCTATTTGCTTATCATCACCAGCAATGGGAGTCGGTAATGTTGTAATTTCTGCGTTTGAAGTAATTGTATTCATAACAGATTCCTATGTGTACTTAATTAAACCAACAATAGCTTAGTTTATATTCTTAAACCACAAAAGGAGGTAGCTAAAGCCACCTCCTTTTTTAGAATACTAATACTGACTTTATGTATTAGTTAGCTAACCATTAAGCTATTACTTTTGACTTATTAACCTAATAAGCTAAGTGCTGTTTGTGGCAACTGATTCGCTTGCGACAAGATTGATGTACCCGCTTGTTGCAAGATTTGGTTTTTCGTCATCTCTGCAGTTTCAGTTGCAAAGTCAGTATCTTGAATACGACTGCGTGATGCAGATACGTTTTCTGAGATATTAGAGAGGTTACTGATAGTAAAATCCAATCGATTTTGTACCGCACCTAAATCTGCTCGCTGACTATCGATTTGAGCAATCGCACCATCAATAACAGCCAACGCATTTTGAGAGCCTGAAGCTGTAGATAAATCAACATCACCAATAGTATCCAATGCAGAAACATTCGCTGCAGTATCTGCACCTAAAGTTACATCACCTGATGTTACAGAAAACGCTTGAGTAGATGATAATCGAATACTCCCAGCAACTGATGTAGAGTCCGCAGTACCGCCAGCAGTTAAGGTTATTGCTGTTGCACCAACTGTTCCATCATATTCTACACCTTTAGCTACTATTGTGCCTGCTCCTGTAGAATCAACGAAATCCTCAATATTAATATCATCACCAGACTCATCAGTTAATATTAGGTTACCAGTTTCTGCAACCTGAGCCGAAACCCCTGTTTCGCCAGCTCTTTCGTTAACAGCATCGGCAATTGCAGCCATATCTGTTGTTGATGTTGGATTAGCAGAAATAACGCTTCCGTTTAAGCTGAAAGATAACGCTCCTGAGTTACTTAACGCAGAAAGTTCAACTTGCGTACGAGCATCAGCTGTTATACCGGTATCTGCTTGATTAGCATTTATAGAATCGGCAATGGTAGAAGCGCTAGCTCCCGCAGCATTTGTAATAGGAGTATTAGCACCATCTTTACCTACTAACGTAAGACCACCATTAGTAACACCATTACCGTTTGTTGCTGCAGTTGCACCAGCAGTACCTGCTTCACCTAAGCCGGCAGCGGTACCAGCCAAATCGAATGACTGTACACCAATGTTACTCGCACTAATATTCTTTAAAGATACAGAAATTGTTTCGTTAGCATTAGCACCAACTTGGAATTGTTTTGTACCAAAGCTACCATCTAGCAATTGCTGCCCACCAAACGAAGTCGTATCTGAAATGCGTGTTAGTTCTGTTTGTAACGCTGAAACTTCTTTTTGTAATGCTTCACGGTCAGTAGCTGAGTTTGAACCATTAGATGATTGTAATGCAAGTTCACGCATACGTTGTAGTATGTTGGTAGACTCATTCATTGCACCTTCAGCCGTTTGCGCCATTGAGATACCGTCGTTAGCGTTACGTTGTGCAACCGCTAAACCATTTACCTGTGAAGTTAAACGGTTTGAAATTTGCAGACCTGCCGCATCATCTTTTGCGCTATTTATACGCATACCCGATGATAAACGCTCCATTGACGTTGCAAGGTCAGAACCTGAAGCTGAAAGGTTACGTTGAGCGTTTAGTGAAGATACGTTTGTATTTACTGAAATCATAATAAAACTCCTGATTACTTTCGTAATGTTGCTGTTTAAGTTTAACCAAGAGCTATCACAATTATATGTTCAAGCTCCTTACTGATTAGGTTAACGGCAGCAAAAAAAATAACTTTAATCTTTTTTGTATTTTTATTTATTTTTGTAATTCGAAAAGTTCAGAAACAGTATTCGGTTTAACATGATGAACATCTATATGATACTTAAGATTACTTACGCCATTGTCGTCAGTTAATTTGTACACATCTAAAAAAGGCATGGAATTAGTTTTACAAAGTTTTTTAAGTTTAGAGTTAAAGTAGGCAATTAAAAGCTTAAATTCATTTTTTTTGTTAACATCAAGACTCAATATAGCTTGGGGGTGCGGGGAAGGAACACCATATATAATAAAAGTATGCCTATTTTTATTTTCTTCTTTTAGCATATTAAAATATTTTTCTAGCATGGAATCAACCACTAACAAAGGATCTTTACCATGCTTTAAACTGTAATTAAATATGCCTTCGTTAACCCTGCAATCAATTTCACCAAAACCTAGAATAATAGTACTACTTTTAGGCAGACCGCTAAAAACAACTTTTAGGCTGGATTTGTACTGGTTGTAATCACCTATCAGGTGAAATATTTTTGTACCAGTAATAAAAAGAGACTTTACTGTATTTTTCTTATTTTGATATTTTACTGTCATTCCATTAGGTGCAAAACCATTACTTTCAGATATAAAGTAAATGCTGGGTTGTATTTCTGCTGTATAGCTAAACTGATTCGATTGACGATATATAAATAGTTGCTTGAGGTAGTGGTGGAAAATACGATGATTTTTTAAGTTTAAATTTTTAGACTCAATAGTATGTATTTTTTCACTTAACAATATAGCCTGCATTCCTTCAATATCATTATCGAAAAGCCAAAATAAAATAGCTTTACCTATTAATAACTCACATAATTGAAAGTCATCAAGCCGGTGGCTCATTAAGCCAATATCAGCAAACTCAAGAGCATCTTCATATTGATGTAGAAACATAAAGTTACTGAATATCTGAAAGTAAACTTCTGATTGCTTTGAATCCATTTCTAAAATTTTTAATTGCAGGTTAAGTGCGTCATGGAAACGTCCTTGCTCTGTAAGGAAAATACTAAAGTCTAGTAAATACTTAGCTTCAATTGGATTACTTTGAATAGCTTTTTGGAAGTTTTTCTCGGCATCAATGTGTTTACTCAACCTTTTTTGAGTATTTGCTAGGTTAATTAAAGCTTCACAGTAATTTTTTTTAATCTGCAGTGCTTTATGGTAGCTATTTTCTGCTGATTTGAATTCTTTTTTATCAACAAAAACATTACCTAGGTTATTAAAAAGCGAAGCTCTGTAGGGAGTTTTTTTTATTAACCGATTAAAAATATTTATAGACTCATCTAACTCGCCGAGCTGATGCTGCATGAGAGCTTTTAAATGAAGCGCGTCAAAAAGATTCGAATTTTTTTTTAATATCTGCTCTAATAATACAGATAGTAGGTCAAATTCCCTTTGTTTGTATAGCTCACTAGCTCTGCTAATTTTTTCCTTAATTCCCATAATTTATCCCCATAAAAAAAGGCTATGATATTAGCCTTTTTTAAATATTTAAAAAACAAGATTAAACTTAACCGCCAAGAAGGCTAATAGCCGCCTGAGGTATTTGATTAGCTTGAGAAAGAATTGAAGTCCCTGCTTGTTGCAATATTTGGTTTTTAGTCATATGCGCTGTCTCTGTCGCAAAGTCTGTATCTTGAATACGACTTCGTGATGCAGAAACATTTTCAGATATATTTGCTAGGTTACTAATTGTATGGCCAAAACGATTTTGCACAGCACCCAAATCAGCTCTTTGACTATCAATCTGAGCAATTGCACCATCAATTATAGATAGCGCATTTTGTGAACCTGATTGGGTTTGAATATCTATAGATCCAACAGTATCTAATTCAGATACATTAGCGGCGGTATCTGCACCTAATGTTACATCCCCAGCAGTAACAGAAAAAGCCTGAGTAGAGGATAGTCTAATGGTACCGGCAACTGAAGTAGAGTCATTACCACCACCAGTTAAAGTTATTGCTGTTGCACCAATTGTTCCATCATATTCGACACCTTTAGCTACAATAGTTCCTGTTCCTGTGGAATCTAAAAAGTCTTCAATCTTTATATTCTCACCAGATTCATCCGTTAGAATTAAATTCCCTGTCTCAGCAACGGCTGCAGAAACACCTGTTTCACCGGCTCGAGCGTTTACTGCATTAGCTATAGCAGTCATATCTGTTGTTGATGTTGGGTTTGCTGAAATAACATTACCATTTATTTTAAACGATAAGGCTCCTGCATTGCTCAACCCTGAAAGTTCAACTTGAGTTCTCGCATCTGCGGTAATACCAGTAGATTCTTGATTAGCATTTATAGAATCGGCAATAGTATTTGCACTTGCACCGGCTGCATTTGTAACAGGTGTGTTTGCACCATCCTTACCAACTAAAGTAAGACCACCGGCTGTAACACCATTAGCCGTTACTGAGCTTGCATCAGCTGCCGCAACTCCAGCTTCACCTAAGCCAGCAGCAGTCCCAGCTAAATCAAATGACTGAATACCAATATCACTTGCCGCAACACTATTTAATGACAAAGAAATAGTTTCATTTGCATTAGCCCCTACTTGAAACTGCTTAGTGCCAAAGTCACCATTAAGCAGCTGTTGCCCACCAAAAGAGGTAGTATCTGATATTCGAGTTAATTCGGTCTGTAATGCCGAAACCTCTTTTTGTAATGCCTCTCGATCAGAAGCGGAGTTTGAACCATTCGCTGATTGAAGAGCTAACTCTCGCATACGTTGGAGAATATTAGTAGATTCATTCATAGCACCTTCAGCAGTTTGTGCCATTGAAATACCATCGTTAGCATTACGCTGCGCAACCGCTAGACCGTTAATCTGAGTAGTCAACCGGTTTGAAATTTGTAGGCCGGCGGCATCATCTTTTGCGCTATTAATACGCATACCTGATGACAAACGCTCCATCGAAGTTGCTAAGCCTTCGCCAGATTTAGTTAAGTTACGTTGTGCGTTTAGTGACGACACATTAGTATTTACTGTTAATGCCATTTTACCATCTCCTAGGTTTAAACAGAGTGTGGTTCAACACGATTTAACAGGAACCACTGTTCGATAATTTCTTACAGTAAGAAAAGCATTTACTGTGCCAACTTTAATTTATTTTTAAGATGCTGTTTTTATTGATAAATATGACGCTTATTAAATTGTAAATAAATAGTGAAGTGGTTTAGAAGGGAGTGACATTTTTTTGCCGCGGTTTTGTAGCCAATTTTTGCCGCAAAGTATTGCCGCTTTAAAGTAGGTAAAGCGGCAAGGTATTTCTGCTTATAAGTAATCGAATAATGAAAGGTTAGTTAAACGGCCAAAAGTAGCTTGCGATGCTTGCAGTGCCGTTTCTTGTTTGGTTAGTTCGCTAATAGCTTCTGCCATATCAACTTCAACTAAGTTAGAGCGATTACTTTTATTTTGAATATCGAGTGCTAAGTTTGAATCACTTACTCTTTCAAGTGCATTCATACGCCCACCTAAACTTGCTTGGGTAAACACGACTTGCTCACTGGCGTTTTGTAATTGCACTAAGCCATCAGCAAGTACTTGCTGAAAGTCATCACCTTCAAGTGTGCCATCGTTAAGGCCGGTAATAAGTGCTTGTAGTGTATTGAGTACGTTTTCTTTGCCTGGTTTTTCAAGGCTAAAATCGAGTTGGCCTGGTGCAGTGCCTTCAAATTCAATTTTCATACCTGCAAAATCGATAGGCTCATCAGTAACTTCACCTGTTACTGCGGGGGTTAATGCTGCGCCGTCTCGGTATATTTCGTAGGTTTGTGGATCTGTTGCTGTAACACCTGGGCTTACTAATACACTATATGTATTTGCAGTTGCTAGAGCTGTTGGGTCTGCGTTGTAATTTGCTTGATGAAACTTATCAAACTCAGCTTGGCCGTCAACATATACACTTGCCGCTGTAATAGAGCCTGAAACACTTGCCGTGTTAGATTCTACATTTAATCGCGCGTTAGTTTTTTCAAACGTATCAAAGCCGTTATCACTTGCCTTAATTGAAACACCTTCAGCTATAGTTATCTGGTGCTGGCCCTGGTCGCCATTATAGGTGTACTTACCCGCTGCAGAATCAAACTGATACGGCTGCGTGCTGTCTTGATATCCTGAAAATATGAACTTTCCGTCTTCTGAGCGGGTGTTCATTAAGTTAGCTAACGTTTGCTGAATGCCACTAAGTTCTGATGCAAACGTCTTTAAATCATCTTTAGTATATGCACCATTACCTGCTTGAATAGTGAGCTCTTGCGCTTGTTGAATATTACTATTTATGCTTTGTAATACGCTTTCTTCTGTTTCTAGGCGGCCATTCAGCTGATCGATATTTTTAGTATATTGCTCATTCGTTTGTATTTTATTTGAATAGAGCATAGCTTGCGAAATAGCAGCTGGTGCTTCTGAGGTGGTTAAATACTTTTTACCTGTTGTTACTCGCTCTTGAGCATTTGCAACACCTTGTTGGTTGTCGAGTATTTTATTTATGTTGTTTTGGTACATTAAATTATTTGATAAACGCATAATTACCTCGCCGCATTTAATAAGGTGTCAAAAATTTCTTGAGCTGCTGCTAAAACTTGTGCTGATGCTGAGTATGATTGCTGAAAACGCAGTAAATTTGCAGCCTCTTCATCAAGGTTCACACCCGATAACGACTCGTACCATGCCTCAGATTGCTGTGCTAGAGCGTCAAATGCAGCCCCACTTGTGATTGCTTGGCCAGTTATAACACCTATATCACTCACTAATCCTGAATAAGCTTGGTTGAACGTTTTATGGTTATCGGCCGTTGCTGTTGTTTCTACGTTTAAGCGTACTAACTCGCCATTTTGTAAATCAGCTAATTTTAAACCATTACGGTTATCGTCAAAGCCGCCTTCATTAAACTCAAGTGTAAAGGTGTCGCCTGTTGCTGGTGTACCTTCTATATCAAAATCGTATCCGTAGGTATCAAATGGAGCACCCGCTTGCGATAACATTCCTTTTGCAGGAGGCGTAATAGTAAAAGTACTCGTTCCGCTATTATCAGTAATTTGATATTCGTTAGCATTACCTGTTTTTACAAGCGTTATTTCACCGTTTGTTAAGCCTGGTGCTGTAGTAAAACCACCGGAGGTAACACTTGTTACTTCTCCCGCTGAAATAGTAGCGGTACCTATATTATTTAAATCGTTAGCAGTACGGATTGGCGATGCTAGTGCTAAATCTTCTGCGCGCCCTGTTGCAAGTGTAATACTTGAAGCGGCATCTGAATTAAGCTTTATTTGAAATTGATCCCCCTCAACACCTACCCCAGATACATTTACTTGAAGACCAAATGATTCGCCTGAGGTTATAGTCGATGAATCAATAACACCTGACGATATATCAGCAAGTGAAGGCTGCCCTAACGGATCGCCTTTGTTATCTATAGGCTGAATACTTACTTCGTTGGCATTGCCTGTATAGGTAATAATAAAGTCACTGGCAGGAAGTTCACTGCCTTTACCTGGCTCTACCGTTGCAGTCATACCAGCAGTGCCCGTGTTAGCTTGATACGCATATGCGCCAACGGTAGGTATATTAAAAATATTACCCCCTAGCTGACCTGTTGCATCCATACCCAATTTGTTTTGTTCGTTAAATGCATCAGCAATAGCTAAGCCCATTTGACCAATTTGGTTTTGCGCAGGGACTAATATGTCATCTCTAAAAGCAAGTAAGCCGCCAATTTTTCCTTTAAGCTTACTTACATCAACTTCAAGCGGCACAGCTTTGCCACCATTAACGTCAAGCGTGAATTCTTTAAAATTAGGATCAGGATCCCCTGTCATCGAAAATAAGTTAAATGCGCCATTTTGCATAACAACTGCTTCGCCTGTGCCCATAAAAACGAGTTTTTCGCCATTTGGACCATCAAGCGTTTCTATGTCTATTAGCTCTGATAAGTCGCGTATTGCTTTATCGCGTTCGTTATAGGTAGAGCTGGCATCTGCGGCGTTATTAGTGCCATTAACTGCTGCAATATTTTGATTTAGTGTACTAATACTTTGAATGAGTGAGTTTGCTTCATCTGAAAATATTTCGAGCTGCTCGTTTACTATACTTTTTTGATCAAGCACGATGCCCGAAAGCCTATCCATTTGATCAATTAAGCTTTGCGCATCTGTCATCACTAATGAGCGAGCAACAGTAGACGAGGGCTGATTTAGCGCTTCTTGCACGTTATTAAATAAAGAGTTAATACCAGTCGAAAGATTATTCGACTCTTCAGAAAAAATAGTATCAACTCGATTAGCCTCAGTAATAAACTGATCGAAAAACGATTTATTAGAGGTGTCACGATTTAGCTGTGACTGAGCAAACTCGTTTAATAATCGGTATGTTTCGCCTCGCCCCACTTGGTTATCAACCATAGTGGTAAACTCTGTACGCTCACGCACATAGCCTTCGGTATTTACATTGGCGATATTTTTACTTGTCGTTTGCAGTAGCTCCGAGCTTGCTCTAACCCCAGAACTGGCAATGTTCAATAAATTAAACGACATGTTACTCTACTCCTTGGCGGATCACGTTTGCCGCAATGTCTTTTAGCTGACTGCTATTGAGCACTTGTTTTATTTTGTTGGCATAATTTGGATCGGTTGCATAACCTGCTTTTTGTAATGAATCTAAAAAGTCGTTTGGTTTAGCTGTATTTTGTAATGCTTCTTTGTAGCGTGGGTTTTGCGTTAAAAAATCAACGAAGTCGTTCACGCTGTCTTTAATTGAATCGTAGGCTCTAAAGCTGGCTTGTTTTTTAACGGGTGTACCTTGCTCAAACTCAAGCGTTATTTTGCTTGCTTTATCACCTTCCCAGCTTTTATCTGACTTAATATTAAACAAGTTATTTGAGCTGCCACCGTCACTTTTATTAATAATGTGTTTACCCCAACCGGTTTCAAGTGCCGCTTGTGCAACCATTACCGCAGGATTTAAACCAATTTTTTGCGCTGCCGTTTTAGCGTGTTCCCACACTGAACTTACAAACTCTTCTGCATTTTTAAATGTTGGGCTATCGGTTTTAGTCTCTGCAGTATCGACTTTAGGCTCAGCAATATCGGCTTTAGTACTCTTAACGATAAGATCGGGTTGCTTATTTTTTTGCTCATGAGGAAGAGCGGAACCGACTTGTGTATCGCTAAAGATATCGTTGGTTGTTCTAAGCACCGAGCCTGGCATAAAGTTTTTAGACTCAGGCGATAACTGCTGAACTATTAAATCGGCAAGGCCTAACGAGCCATTTGATGAAAGCTCTGTTGAAAGTTGCTGATCGTGCATTTCTTCAAAAAACTTTACACCACTTGAATTAAATGGGCTGTCTTTGTCTTCAAACGCTTCGTTTGCTTTGCGCATTCCTTTGAGCAGCATTTGCGTAAAAATAGCTTCAAATTGTGCGGCCGCTTTTTTGAGCGCAGCTTTAGAGGCATCAGTTGATGCATCGCCACTGGTTAAGGCTTCTTTACGAAGTGAATCTAAGTTGCCTAAATCAAAAAAGTTTTGTTTATCGAGGTGATTAGTTTCCATCGGCTTTTTGACACAAAATGAATAATGCAGTTAAAAATGCAAAAATTGAGCCACTACCGATAAAACAAGGAAGATAAAAATAATAAACTTAAGTTGCTGTAAATAAAAAGCCCTATATCTTGTTTCAAAAATATAGGGCTTAAGTAATACGTTATTTATTGGCTTGAATTATTTATATAACAACTAACTGTCCGTTAATTGCGCCGGCTTCTTTTAGTGCTTCTAAAATAGCCATTAGATCACCAGGCGCTGCGCCTACTTCGTTAATTGCGCGAACTAAATCGTCAAGGCTTACACCTGGATTAAATACAAAGGCGCGCGAGTCGTCTTGGTTTACATCAATAATGCTCTGCTGCGTGACAACTGTATCACCGTTTGCTAGCGGATTTGGTTGTGACACGTTTTGTTGTTCTGCAATTGTTACTGTTAAGCCACCATGAGTTATAGCCGCAGGCTGAAGCTTAACGTTTTTGCCAATGACAATTGTACCGGTGCGCGAGTTAACTATAATTTTAGCGGCCATGTCAGCTGGTTTAAATTCTAAGTTTTCGAGTGTTGATAAATACGATACACGCTGGGATGCATCGCGTGGTGCTATAACACGAATAGAAACAGAATCTATTGCTTGTGCGCTATTTGGGCCAACTAAGTCATTAATTGTTTTTTCTAGGCGTTTTGCCGTCGTAAAGTCTGGGCGGTTTAGGTTGAAGGTAATGTAATCGCCTTGCATAAATGGGCTTTCTACGGTGCGCTCCACTGTTGCGCCATTTGGTATACGACCAACTGTAGGGGTGTTAATTACAACTCTACTGCCATCAAGACCTTGTGCGCCTAGGCCACCGACAATTAAACTACCTTGTGCAATTGCGTACACGTTACCGTCTACACCTTTTAAAAAAGTTTGTAGTAAAGTACCGCCACGTAAGCTGCCTGCACTACCAATAGAAGAAACCGTAATATCTATTGTTTGTCCGGGTTTTCTAAATGCGGGTAATTCTGCATGCACCGCCACAGCGGCAACATTTTTAATTTTAGGACTTTGAGTTGAAGGTAGCGTAATACCAAAGCTGTTCAACATGCCTCTAAAACTTTGTTGTGTATATGAGTTTTGCTCGCCAGTGCCTGGCAAACCAACTACTAAGCCATAACCGACTAATTGGTTAGAGCGTACGCCTTCAACCATAGACACATCTTTTATGCGCTCAGCACTGGCAGTAAACTGCCAACCTAATAACACAACTAAACATAAAGCTTTAAGGCTATTCATGTTGTTACCCTCTAAAATGGAAACAGCGAACTGCTAAAGAAACGTGTAAGCCAACCAGGACTTTGCGCCTCTTGCGTTTGCCCTTTACCTGAGTATTGAATACGTGCATTAGCAATGCGGTTTGATTCAACCGTATTATCGGCGCTTACGTCTTGAGGGCGTACTAGCCCTTCTAAACGAATAAACTCTTCACCGGTATTAAGCGTTAGCCATTTTTCACCGCGTATAACTAAATTACCGTTAGGTAAAACGCGCATTACATTAACCGAAATATCGCCTACTAAGCTGTTTGACTGGTTAGATTTTGAATCGCCCGTAAACGACGAATCACTACCAATACCAAACTGAATGCTGTCACCACCTATATTTACAGGTAGACCACCTAAGCCAATAACGGGATCTAAGCTTGCGTCAGTTTCTTTGTCTGTTTCTGTTTTAGCGGCTTTTGTTGCTTGAGTAGACTCTTGCAATTTAACCGTAATTATATCGCCAGTACGTAGCGCTTTTTTATCAGAATATAAGTCGTTTGATGTATGAGTATTAAACAGTGAACCTGTGGCTACCAGCGGCTCTAAAATAGGCTCGGGGTACATAGGTGCGTAGTAAGGGTCGTCCTGCACTACCTCACTATTTTGCGTAGACATACAGCCACTTAAAAATAATGTGCCCGCTGCAAATAAAATAATATTACGCATAATTCCCCCTATTCTATTAAAGCTGTTGATTGATGTAACTCATCATTTCGTCAACGGCCGAAATTACTTTTGAGTTCATTTCGTAAATACGCTGAGTTTCTATTAGATTTACCAGCTCTTCAGTCACATTTACGTTAGATGTTTCGAGTGAGCCTTGAATAATACTACCTAACCCTTCAACACCAGGATTACCTTGTACAGGCGCACCACTTACAGCCGTTTCGGTATAAAGGTTTTGACCAATTGGCTCAAGACCCGATGGATTAATAAAGTCACTAATAGTCAGCTGACCAATTACAACGTTATCGGCTTGGCCTGCAACACGTACAGATACTTCGCCGTCTTGGGAAACCGTAATTGATTGCGCGTCATCTGGTACATTCATTTCTGGCTGAATAACGTAACCTGCGCCCGATGTTACAATTCGTCCATCGCCATCAGTAGTAAACTGACCATTGCGCGAGTAAGCAATATTGCCATCAGGTTGCAGTACTTCAAAAAAACCTTCGCCAGAAATCATCCAATCTAGTGAGTTTTCGGTGGTCAACATGTTGCCTTGCGTAAACTCTTTTTGGTTAGCTACAACTTTAGCACCCGCACCTAACATTAAGCCCGACGGCATTTCGGTATCTTGCGATGAACGACCACCCGGTTGATTAATATTTTGATAAAGTAAATCTTCAAATATAGCGCGGCTTTTTTTGTAACCTACGGTACTCGCATTCGCTAAATTATTTGAGATAACCGATATATCGGTTTGTTGAGCGTCTAGCCCCGTTTTACTGATCCACAATGCTGGATTCATAATCGTGTCCTCACTTTAAAGTTAAACTATGCGTAATAACTGATCTTGACGCTCGTCAATTTCTTCAGCTGTTTTCATTAATTTCACTTGTAATTCAAATTGGCGCTGGTGGCTTATCATGTCGACCATTTCGTGAACCGGATTCACATTCGACATTTCAAGCGAACCACTTAAAACTTTTACATTGGCAGAGGTATCTACTGTTACATTTGCTTTTGGTCTAAATAAACCGTCGTTACCTTTTTCGAGCTGTGAGCTATTTGCTTCAACAACTCTAAGCGTGTCGATTTCTTCTAAAAAGTTAGCAGGAGCGCCTTGTGGTCGAACTTGAATAGCGCCATCTTGGCTAAACCCTATTTTTTCGACTGGGACGGGTAAAATAACAGGTCCCCCTTCGCCAATAACTTGACGACCATGGCTGGTTACGAGCATACCTTGAGCTGTAATGTTTAACGTACCCACTTTTGTGTAAGCTTCATTACCGGAGGCATCTTGCACAGCAAGCCATGCGTTATCGCTCATTGCGATATCTAAGTCTCGCCCGGTTTGAACAATGCCACCCGATACCATGTTTGAACCCGGACGCTCTTGCATTGAAAATACACGTGTAGGCAAACCTTCGCCAAACGCTTGCATAGAACGCGCCTGGGCAAAGTCAGCTTTAAATCCTGTTGTATTTGCATTCGCCAAATTATTGGCTTTAAGCGCAAGCCCTTGTAGGCTTTGCTTAGCGCCAGAGGCCGCAATGTAGACCATTTTGTCCATAGTATCGACTCACATAAAAAATCTCTGAACTTACAAATGCAAAATAGGTGCCAGATTAAATTTGACGCAACATTGAGAGGTATTTAGAAGGGCTTGCAAAGAGGACTTATAAAAAAGGCTGCAAAAATGCAGCCTCATATATTTAATAGGGTTTAGCTTATCGAATCTGCAAAATACTTTGCTGAATAGTTGAGTTAACTTCAAGCGCACGTGAGTTTGCTTGGTAATTACGCTGTGCAGTAATTAAGTCTACAAGCTCGTTTGTAAGGTTAGTATTTGATTGCTCAAGCGCTGATGAGTTAATTCCACCAAACGTACCCGAACCAGCTTCACCCGCTACAGGTTCACCTGAATCAATACTTTGCTTCCAGCTTGTATCACCCACTTGTGATAACCCTTGTGAATTTGGAAAACGTACCATAGCCACTTGGCCTAGGAATGTTGAGTCACCATTACTGTAAGAAGCGACAATTTTACCGTCTGTTCCTATATCAATTCCGGCTAAACGACCTACTGTTGAGCCATCTTGATCGAGTGCTTTTACTTCAAAACCACTTGAATACTGAGTTGGGATACGTCCTGCTGTGTTATTTTCATCGCGCCAGTTAAGCTCAATACCAGTACCTGGGAAAGTTGCACCATTGTCTAGTAATGTTGATAAACCAGCACCAGAACCCGCTGGTAGTAGTATTTCATCAAAAGTAGTTGTATTTGTATTTGCCACACCACCTGTTGTTGATGGCAAACCACTTGAGTTAAAACCAAGGGTGGTAAGTGGTGTATAAGGCGCGGTTTGTTCTCCACCAGTTGTGGCATCAACTACTTTGCCATCGAGTGTTGCGTATACTTCCCAACTGTTATCTGTACCACCTGCTGCGGCATCATCTTCTTTAGCAAAAAAGTACTGTAAAATATGTGGTTCACCTAGTGAATCATATACCGTTGTTGACGTAGATGAGTTATAAGTACCACTAGATGTTGGGTCAAAAGCAATACCCGGAGCATCTGCTGTTGCATCTAAGTTAAACGACAAAAATACATTTTCTGTTGCGCGAGGTGAACCAGACGAATCAGGGATTTGAATTGGATCAGTTGTGCTCAAACTTACCGACGTTGTATCACCTGTAGATGAATCAACTGGGAATGCTTGTAAAAAGTTACCTTTTGCGTCAACCATAAAGTTATCTTGGTTAAGCTTAAATGCACCCGCACGTGTATATGTTAAATCTTGCGAAGATAAATCGTCGGTCATCGCAAAATAACCTTCACCAGTGATTGCTAAATCAAGTGAGTTATTTGTAAATTGCAGTGAGCCTTGGTGAAACTGCTGCGCAACCATGGTTGTTTGCACACCGTCACCATTTTTAGTCTTACCAGAGCTAAACACTGATGAAGCGTAAACATCGGCAAACTCAGCGCGTGACTCTTTAAAACCTGTGGTATTAACGTTTGCAATATTATTTGCAGTTACGTCTAAATCTTTTTGTGCGGCAGCTAAGCCAGTTAATGCAATATT
Source organism: Pseudoalteromonas sp. SR41-7 (assembly GCF_014163935.1). Classification (NCBI taxonomy): domain Bacteria; kingdom Pseudomonadati; phylum Pseudomonadota; class Gammaproteobacteria; order Alteromonadales; family Pseudoalteromonadaceae; genus Pseudoalteromonas; species Pseudoalteromonas sp. SR41-7. Next base: position 138,651 of record NZ_JACJEF010000001.1, read on the forward strand.
GAAGCTCATAATTCACCTCTAACCTGTTAATATTTAGCCTGCTGACAGGCGAAGTATAATTAAAATTTATTACGCGATTTCTGCGACGTCTGTCAACCTAACCGCACCTTCTTTAGTGTTAATAATAATGCCACTTGAGCCATTAATATTAACGCTTTCAATGTTCTTAAATGTAGCAATGGGTAAGCTTGAAAATTCACCGTCAGTACTTCCTTCGGCGGTTACTGAGTATTCACCTTCAGGTAAACGCTCACCAGCTTCATTTTTGCCATCCCACGCAAAACGTACCGCACCTGCTGGCTGAGAACCCATATCAATAGTTCTTACTAGCTGACCTGATGCATCAGTAACTTTAATTTTTAAGTTATCAACGGCTTCTTCTGCCACTGCAGAGCCTCTGGCATCACCTGTTTCATTTAAATCCAGGGTGTTTGACTCTAGTAAAGCTTGTTTGCCTACAAGTGTAGATGCTTGCAGTGCTGAATTAGATGTCATTGAAGAGGCTAAAGATTCAAAGTTAGTATTTAAATCTGTAATCCCTTGCGCCATCGTAAAGCTGGTCATTTGAGCAATCATTTGGTCATTATCCGCAGGGTTACTGGGATCCTGATACGATAATTGCTGAGTTAACAAAGAGAAAAAGTCTTCTTGTGTTAACGCATCACTCTCATTATCACTGGTAGCAACTTGTTGCTCTTGCCAGCGTATAGAGTCTAAATAGGATGAAGATGTACTAATATCGTTACTCATAACCTACCCTCGGTTACCGCTGCCCTAGCAACAGTGTTTTACTTAGCATTTGCTTAGCTGCATCAGCAACTTGCACGTTTGTTTGGTAAGAACGAGAGGCAGAAATCATATTTGCCATCTCCTCTACAACATTAACGTTGGGTTTATAGATATAGCCATTTTCATCCGCACTTGGATGGTTTGGGTTATATTCAATTTGTAATGGTGCATCGCTTTCAACAATGCCCAAAACTTTAACACCAACTGCGGAGCCCTGCTGGTTACTTACTGATGCTGAAGCCTTTGTTAGCTCAGCCGCAAATACAGGTTGGCGCGCTCGGTACGTTTTGTCTTGAGATGAACTAATGGTATTAGCATTAGAAATATTACTAGCTGTAGTATTTAAGCGAACGTTTTGTGCGCTCATACCCGAACCTGCAATATCGAAAACATTATATAAACTCATAATTTTTATCCTTGACTACCGAGAGCTTTATTCAGGCCTTTAAATTTGCCACTTAAAAATTGCAAGCTGGCCTGATACTCCATAGCATTCTGTGTATACAAGTTTCGTTCCACTTGTATATCAACCGAGTTACCATCACCAGTATCTGATTGATTTGGCAAACGAAATGATTCTGAACTGCCCATACTATGAGTACCTCCACCAATGTGTTTATCATTAGTTCTTACCATAGTATTGCCGCTTTGCTGGGTTGACCTTGCCGCTTTTAAAGCAGAGGCAAAATCAATATCTTTTGCTTTATAGCCAGGCGTATCAGCGTTAGCTATATTAGTTGCAATTAATTCTGCTCGCTGTGAACGGATCAACATGGCTTGCGGATGCACACCTAATGCTTTATCAAAACTGATAGCCATAACCTTCTCCAAAAAATTGACTTACCCATTAATAAAGCAAAAAATAAGCCATTAATATTAGGGCTTGCTATATTTTTATAAGGCTATGTATCTAAATAGAAAAACGACGCTAGGTGCGTCGTTTTAGGGAAGGAAGTTAGCTTAATTACTTCTTTTGGTAAATAATACCGGGGTTGCACCTAACCATATCAAACTCAGTACTTAGGCCAGTTAGGGACTCTGACGCGCCTAAAAATAGGTAACCGTTTGGATTTAACGCTTGTGCAAACTGGTTAATAATTTTAGCTTTTATTTCAGGCGCAAAATAAATTAGTACATTTCGGCAAAAAATAATATCAAACTTGCCCATTAACGCGTAAGAATCAAGCAGATTTAAATGCCTAAAACTAACTTGTTTTTTTATTGTATCGTTTACTTGTGCCATACCGTTGCCGCTGTCTTTAAAAAACTTTTTACGACGCTCTGCAGATAACCCTCTGGCAAGTGCCAGCGCGTCATACTCTGCATTTTTACACATATCAAGCATGGTATTAGATATGTCGGTACCGATAATTTGTGCCCCCATACGAAGCACACCTGGTTGCTTAGCATTAAATTCAGCAACCGACATAGCTATTGAATAAGGTTCTTGGCCTGACGAACTGGCAGCAGACCAAATTTTTAAAGGCCTTCTTAAATCTTTAAATTCAGGGAAAAGCTTGTTTTGGAGCAACTCAAATGGGTATTGATCTCTAAACCACAAAGTTTCGTTGGTGGTCATTGCATCAACCACAGCGGCTCTTAATTGCCGCTCGTGAGGCCCAAGAGTTTTACTAACCAATTCCGATAAAGATCCCACATTAAATCGAGTCATTAACGGAGCAAGTCGGCTTTTAACTAAATACTGTTTATTTTCACCTAAAACAATGCCGCATTGCTGCTCTAAAAACGAACGAAACTGGTCGTATTCACTTTGCTGCAAATCTTTATTATTCAAGTTAGTAGCACCTATTTTTGTTAATCACAATGAACCCACTTTTTAACCGCTGTTGCTAATTCATCTGGGTTAAATTTAGCAATAAAGTCATCTGCCCCTACTTTTTCAATCATCGCTTGGTTAAAAACACCACTCAAAGAGGTATGCAAAATAACATGCAAAGGTGCAAGTTTGGGATCTGCTTTTATTTCAGCTGTTAAGGTATAGCCGTCCATTTCTGGCATTTCAACGTCTGAGATCAGTAATGCTACTCGCTCTGTAATATCATTATTACAATCAAGCTCTGCTATTTCTTTAAGCCTAATTAAAGCTTCCTTACCATTTTTAGCAAGCTCTGTTTGAACACCTAGCGGCTCTAAGGCTCGTTTAACTTGATTACGCGCAACAGCAGAGTCATCTGCAATAAATACGATACGTTCGCCTAAATCTCTTTGAATATCGCCACTTTGTGCAACTTCAGCACTTACTTCTGTGTTTACTGGACAAATTTCGTTGAGAATTTTTTCTACATCGAGAATCTCGACTAATTCATTTTCGATTTCGGTCACTGCCGTTAAATATGAATAACGTCCGGCGCCTGATGGCGGTGGCATTATTTTTTCCCAATTCATATTTACAATACGTTCAACTCCGCCCACTAAAAACCCTTGTACAGAGCGATTGTATTCAGCAATGATTATGAAGCTGTCTTTAATGTTGTCGATTGGGCGCCCACCTACAGCCATCGATAAGTCGATTACTGAAATAGTTTGACCACGAATATGTGCAACACCACGAATATACGGATTAGATTTTGGCATGCTTGTTAGTGGAGGACATTGCAGCACTTCTCTCACTTTAAATACATTAATACCAAAACGCTGACGCCCTCTGAGCTTAAATAAAAGTAATTCTAGGCGGTTCTGCCCAACCAACTGTGTGCGTTGGTTTACTGAGTCTAAAATGCCTGCCATTCAAATCTCCTAAAGAAAACAAATAATACGGAACGATAATTGCTTTCTATTTATAAAGCTACATAACATCGCGGGTGCGTCTACTTTTTGACGCAAAATATTTATACCCTGTTTGAAACCATAAGCATAGTCGAAACATTATGAGTTTGTTAAAAAAAATCAGAAGATACAGTGTTTTTTATTTTGTTACTAGCTTGTGCTTTGTATTCCCTTTGCAAGCTAAAGTGTTTAGTAAAGATTTATTACAAGACATGGCCGTTGCTTACATAGCTAAGCAAATTGGTACATTACAAAATACTAATACTCAATTAAGTGCTCTGCCTTTAGACAGTCGCATTCCTGATCGTGTCTGTAATACAGAGCTTGAATTATCAACATCCGATGAGCCACCATTTAACCGCCAAGTAACCTTACAAGCCAAGTGCAATGATGCGCAAACGTGGGCTCAATACGTTCATGTAAGAGTTGTTGAAATGGCCCCAGTTGTTGTTGCCACTGCTAATTTAACTCGTGGTGAAGTAATAACTAAATCGCATTTAAGTATTGAAATGAAACCAACTCACTTTGTACGAATTCAGTACTTAGATGACCCTACAATGCTAATAGGCAGCAGAAGTAAACGAAATATTAGAAGTGGTATGCCAGTATTACTAAACCAAATTTGTATGGTGTGTAAAGGTGACTCTGTTAATATTTACGCTAATCTCAGAGGCCTTAGAATTAAAACCACAGGTATTGCTTTAGAAGACGGTACTTTGGGCGAACAGATACAAATAAAAAACAAAAAATCAGGTAAAGTTTTAAATGCGCGAGTAGATGGTGTAGAGTCTGTTCAAGTGAATATTTAATTTAGATTTATACTAAAGTATCCCACGTATATGCCGATAACATGGCATAAGTTGGGTAATATACGGGTTTATTATTATGGTTAATCAAGTTAATGGCAGTAATCAACAAGCTAATGCGCTTACAAATGCAAAGCAGCAACAAGTTGATTTAAAAAAAGATAACGCAAATACACAAGCTGCTCAGGCCCCTTCGCCTAAAGCTGCTAGTGATTCTGTAAGTTTAACGCCGCAGGCACAGCAATTAAAAACGCTTCAAGATAAAGCGCAGCAATCGCCTGGCTTTGACAGCGATAAAGTTGCTGAGCTAAAAAAAGCAATAACTGAAGGTAAATACCAAGTGGATAGTGAAAAGCTTGCTAAAAACTTAGCTGATTTTGAGTTTAACGTGTATGGCTGATCATAATAGTTTAATTAGCGTAAAACTAAACCAACAAGTAAGTTGTTTAGACTCTTTACACAAGCTATTAAACGATGAGCTTACTGCTATTGCCTCACGACGTGGTGCTGGTTTAAAAGAAATTGCCCAACAAAAAATGTCTTTTTTAACTAAGTTAAGCACTCTTGATAAAGAGCTAAGTAAGCTAATTGCTAGTAACGACTCACAAAATCCTGAAATATCTGAGCTAATAAGCCAAGTTAAAACTCAACTTGCACAATGCCAAAAACAAAATAACGTTAATGCTCATGCTGCCCGCCAAGCTCAACTAAGTGTTAAACAATTAAAAGAGATATTAATTGGCGCACCAACGTCAATGACCTACGATCAAGCCGGTAAATCTGTAAATACCGAGAGTAAACTGGTTCGTAATTTAAAAGCGTAAGCCCAAAATTTGACATTAAATTTCGTTATAAATAATATCAATTTTCTTAATAATGTAAGCCCCCTTAATAATTAAGAGGGCTTTATTGAGATTAAATATCCGTTTGATTATTACTACTTTCAATTAAGTGTTTAATCATCTCTTCCGATTGATTTTGTACATCAACCGCAGGCGCTGCTGCATCAATGCTTCCCCCACTTTGAGCTGGAGTATAAGCAATTGCAGAGCCTTCTTCATCAAGTAGATTATTTAAAGCAACTAACTGCTCTGTTTCAGAGTCAATTATTACATCGTTTATGCTTAGTGGTTCTGCTTCACTAACTCCTACCACCTGTTCTGGCGTGCTTGCTATTGTTCCTACATTTGCTAAATTAATGGTTTCGGTGTTTAACACTTCATCACCTTGCGTATCACCCAATGCTGACTCTTCGCTAAATGACGCTGGCATAATGTCGCCAGCACCTGAGCCTGATTCAGAGGTGTAAATATTGCCGGACTGCTCTACCTCGTCACCCGTATTTTTAATCAAGTAGTTTCCGACTTCATCAACAGTAACAAAATAATATTGCTCCCCTCCACCAATGTTTAGGTTGGCTAAGTTTAAAAACCCTCCCCAATCTCCATTGCTATCTGAAGTAAAGCTCCTTGAAAGTTCTAATACATCTAAATCTAGACCGAGTAAGTCAATGCCTAATAACGAAGAGCCAATAATGTATACTTCAGTATCTGGCTCTGTTGTCCCTTCAACTGATGGGAGTACAATACCTAATATTCCTGAACTAAAATCAGTAACCTCAAAACCTATTGGCGTGGTATCAATAACCAATCCAGATATACTACCGCTTGAAGTTGTATTACCTGATGTATCAGTTGCTACGGCTGTTACTGTGTACTCCCCATCAGCTAAGTCAGTATTAGCTGTAGCACTCCATACACCCGATGCATTAACAGTTTTTATTAATACAATACTTTCAGTTGGACCATTAAAGGTAACAGTTACAGACTCACCTGGAGCGGCAGTCCCCGTAACAAGCGGTGTTTGATCTGCGGTTAGCTCTAACCCCGAGTCAATTGTAATACCTGAGTCAATTGCGCTACTTGATGATTGCGTACCGATATTACCTGCACCATCAGCAATGCTTACATCTACGCTGTAGTTGCCCTCAGGAAGTACTTCTGCTGATGTCACACTCCACGTCCCATCAGCTCCAACTGTTGTTTGAACATTGTGAGTGGCACCAGCTGAATCAGTAAACATAACTATAACCGCTGCACCTGCAAAGCTTCCAGTAACTGACCCCGTAACAGTAGGCGTTGTATCTTGCCCTACCAATATTGGATCTATGACTACAGTTGGCGCTGTGTAGTCTGTGCTTGAAACCATAGTATCGCTTGATGAGTTACCCGCAGCATCACTCACTGTCGCAGTAGCACTAAAACCACCTTCACTAAGCGCGGTGGTAGCTGTTACTGACCATGTGCCATTTCCTGAAACTTGAGCGGTAATAGTTTGTGAATCGTTATTAGCATCAGTAATAACAACACTCACATTTGTACCTGCTGGTGCATCACTTATACCTGTTATAGTCGGTAGCGGGTTATTGGTTACAGATAATTGATCAACTTCAACTGTTGGTGGTGTTAAATCAATTATTCCACCAAGACTTGTAGAGCTTGAAAGCCCTAAGTCTTCAACTGTAGCACTTACAGTAAAGGCGCCTTCAGCTAATGGTGTTGTAGGTATTAGAGTCCACATACCTGCTATAGCCGTTGTATTATAAGTGGTAGCGGTACCGTCACTGTCAGTAATAACGACTTCTACATTACCGTTTATTACATCGGTAGTACCACTAATAGTAGGGGTTGTATCGCTTGTATCTATTATTGGATTGATTAGTAGGCTCGGTAAAGTGGTACTAACAGTGCCAGTTTGCGTTACTGTGGCTATATTTCCAGCATCATCAATACTAATAGCTTCTATGGTTAAATCGCCCTCAGCAAGTAAAGGGGTAACAACAAACCACGTGCCATCTCCTAATACCGTTGTGGTAACTTCATAAAGTGTGTTTGTAGAGTCGGTAACATTAACCGTAATTAAGCTACCTATTTCTTCGTCACTGGTGCCAGTAATAGTAGGCGTTAATGTATTAAGTACACCAAAGGCGTCTATTTCTAACGTTGGTGGAATGGTGTCTATAGTTACTTGTTCAATGACTGACTGCCCAGTATTACCTGCGGCATCAGTAATACTCGCATACACATCATAAACACCATCTGATAAGCTGGTGGTTACTAATGACCACGTGCCATCGCTACCAACTACAGCATCAAATACTGTTTCATCACCATTGCTACCAATAACTGTTACGTCAATGTCTGTACCGGGTGTTTCTTCCGATGTACCTGAAATTGTTAATATATCAGTGTTGCTAATGCTCAGTGGTAAAATTCCAACCACTGGCACTAGCGTATCAACGACGAATTCAAGCGTATCAGTAACTACGTTTTCTGCTTCATCTGTAATGCTTACATTAGCCACATGTTGCCCTTCAGTTAGTACATCTACCTCGAGTGAAAATAATCCAGCTGCATTAACCGTAGTGGTTAAAACTGAACCACCATCAAGTTGTATTTCAACAACACCATTAATTAAATCACTGGTACCTTGGATAATTGGCGTTGAATCCGATGTTGTACCAATAACCTGTAAGCCAAGTGTCGGCGATATTGTATCTACAACTCCGTCAAGTAGTTGCGTGGTAGTAATGCCGACCTCACTTAATACGTCAACTGTTATGCTAAATGTACCTTCAGCCAATGATTGAGGTACCTGTACTACCCACGTATTGTCATCTTGTACTATTGCAGTAAGCTCTTGTACTACATTTTCGCTATCCACCACTCTAACTAGCACTTCAGTGCCTGGTGCTTGGTCGGTCGTACCACTAATTATTGGTAAATCGCCTTCTCCAGTTACAAAGTCAACCACCGCATTCAGTACTGGGGTTGAAGCGTCTACATCAGCCGTAGTTATAGTGGTTGTATTACCAGCATCATCAGTTGCAGAAGCTTCAACAACCGATAAGCCAATAACATTAACTGCTAGGCCTAATAGCTCCCAATCACCATTTGCATCTGTGGTTACATCGTATGTTAAATCGAGTAAATCACCTGCAAGCTCTAGAGTAACCGTAACGGTTTTACCTTCGCCCAAATCAGATGTACCAGATAAAGAAACCAACTGACCTAATAGGAAGGAAGGCACAATTGTTAGCTCTGGTCCCACAGTATCAACCTCACCACCGGTTTTATTGTCGACTGAAGTATTGCCCGCAGCATCGCTAATAGTTGCACTAACACTGTAAACCCCCTCTGCTAAAATATTATCAGCAGCCGCTTGCCAGTCTCCATTCACATCGGTTTGAACGGTCATTTGATGCGATGCACCAGCTGAGTCCGTAAACGTAACTAAAACGTTTGTATTTGGCTCGTTTGATGTGCCATTAATTAATGGCGTGCTGTCTTGGGTAAGTATTAATGAACTTTGATTAATACTAATTTCGGGAGCAATTGTATCAATGGTTGCTGTATTTGTTGCGTCCCCGGTATTACCCGCGCTGTCAGTAACAAATACTTCAACTGAATAATCTCCTTGTGAAAGAGAATTACTTGCCTCTACAGACCATATACCACCCGTTTGAACAGTTGTATTTACAGTGTGCTCATTACCTTGTGCATCAGTGAATACCACTGCAACAGCATCACCCACATTAGCACCTGTCACACTTCCTGAAATACCTGGAGTTAGATCGGTACTTCCAGCAATATCGTTAATAGTCACAACAGGTGCTGTTATATCAACTTCCCCTGTAATACTTGTGTTTACAGGATTACCTGCAGTATCTGTTGTTGAAGCTAAAACCGTGTAAGTGCCCTCGCTCAACTCTGTACTTGCAGCGACTGACCATGTGCCATTTGCACCAACAGTAGCATTAACCGTTTGCTCTACACCTAAGCTATCTGTAATTAAAATAGCGACTATGGCGCCTTGTGGAGCTGTAGTTGTGCCTGAAATTGTTGGCGTTGTATCATTTGAAATTGTAAGCGGTGTAATATTAAGTGCTGGTGGAGTTAAATCGATAACACCGCTACCTGTTGTATTACTCGTTAAGCCTCCTTCAGTTACACTTGCCGAAACAGTAAATTCACCTTCAGGTAGAATATCTGTCGCATCAACACTCCAGATCCCACCTACCACAGTTGTAGTTACAGTATGTGAAACGTTATTAACGTCAGTTATGACAACCGTGATTTCTGTGTTATCTGCCGCACTACTTGTGCCTGATATTGCTGGTGTTTGATCGTTTGTATCAACAATTGTATTAATATTAATTGTAGGCGCATTGGTATTTAACGTTGCGGTACTATTTGCAACTGATTCATTCCCTGCGGCATCAGTAACACTTGCAGAAACTGTAACTTCACCATCAGTCAGTGCATCTGTAATATCTACAGTCCAAGCACCACCTGCACCAACAACAGTTGTGTAAGTCTCGGTACTATCTCCATCGGTCACAGTTACTGTAATACTCGTGTTTTCAGGTTCATTGGATGTGCCTGAAATAGTTGGCGTGCTGTCATTAATTGTACCTAATGCGTTTATAGTAATACTTGGTGCTTGAGTATCAATAAAGCTCGAGCCTGTATCCACACCTTGATTGCCAGCATCATCGGTAATACTTACCTCTACATCATAATTACCATCAGGCAAGCTTGGCGCCGTAACTTGCCAATCGCCGTTAGTATCAACTATTGCGGTTAAAGTATGTATATCACCGTTGCTATCTGTAATAACTATATCGACCACCGTATCCTGTGGTTCAGTTGTAGTGCCACTTATAATTGGTGTCTCAGTGTTAAATACAGTTATATCATTAAGTACAATAACAGGTACTTGGGTATCAATTGTTAAATTAATTGTCGTGTTGCTGATATTATTAGCGTCATCGGTAACACTTACTTGAGCCGTATAATCACCATCAACAAGTGCTACGGGGACATCTACTTGCCAATTGCCATCAGTACCCACAGTTGCTGTTAGTGTTTGACCACCAATAATAATGCTTACATCAGCACCAATCTCATTACTCGTGCCTGAAATTGTAGGGGTTGTATCTATTGTCGCGTTAACTTCGTTCACAATTAATGTAGGAGCAACGCTATCTATTTCACCTTGAGCCTGCTGCGTTGTTAAATTACCAACACTGTCTCTAACCTCTGCAACAACAGTGTATTGACCTTGCGCTAGCTCTGCTGGTACATCTGCTGACCAGTCGCCACCGGCTTGAACTGTCGCAGTAAACGCTTGGCTTTCTCCTTCACTATCAGTCACGGTTATATTAATTACAGTGCCTTGCCCCATATCGGTGGTGCCGCTAATTACTGGCGTACTGTCATTAGATAAAGCATCAACACTAACGGTTAATTCTGGTGCTACGTTATCAAAATCAAGTGTATTGATTGTTCTGACATTACCAGCGGCATCCGTTGCACTGGCAATCACATAGGCAAGGTTTAGTAAAGGTACTGTTATGTTTGCAAGCCCCCAGGTACCATCAGGATTTGTCGTTGCTGTATAAGTTGCGCCAACTAACCCACCAACTAGGTACTCTGTAATAGTGATTACAGAGCCTCCCGGTAAATCAGAATCCCCCGAAAGAGAAACTAAATTACCTAATAAAAACGATGGAATAATTTCAAGTTCAGGAGCAGTTACATCCACTTCGCCACTGTCAGTGCCGGTACCTGTGTTGCCTGCGGCATCGGTGATGCTGGCGCTAACGCTATAATTCCCTTCGGCTAATGTGCCTGTTGGTGTCGCACTCCAGTTACCATTGACATCGGTTTGTACATCAATGCTTTGAGTGGCATTTGCTGCATCTGTAAACGTCACCGTGATGGTGCTGTTAGGTGCATCACTGGTGCCTGTCACTGTGGGCGTGCTGTCATTTGTTAATAATGGCGCATCTACACTCACACTTGGTGCTGTGGTATCAATGGTGCCGTTGCCGGTAATATCGGTGCTGTTACCTGCCACATCGCTAATACTTGCTTCGATGCTATATGGTCCTTCTGCCAAGGCAGTCGGTACTTCTACAGAGAAGTTACCATCGGCATCCACAGTGGTGGTAAACGTTTGTGTATTGCCTTGATCGTCCACTATCGTGAAGTTAATAACCGTGCCTTCAACGGCATCACTTGTTCCACTGAGTGTCGGGGTGATGTCATTACTTGAGCCTGGGCTGGTAAGTACAAGTGTCGGTGCAGTGGTATCTATTTCACCTGCGCCTGTGGCGGTGGTGTCGTTGCCTGCGGTATCTTCAACACTCGCGCTAATAGTGTATGTACCTTCTGCAAGTGCTACCGGTACAGGGATTGACCACGTGCCATTGGCTAGTACGGTGGCGCTCATTGCTTGCGCTGCGCCGCTGCTGTCGGTGACAACAATCGTTACTTCACTGCCTTGCGGTGCATCGCTGGTACCTGCAATCGTTGGCGTGGTGTCGTTCCCTACACCGTTGTCTGTAATAACAAGGCTCGGGCCAGTAAGGTCTATCTGACCTGTCTCGGTGGCGCTGCCGATATTACCTAGACCATCATCTACCTGTGCGGTGACAGTATATTCGCCTTCGGCTAAGTCAGTTGGTGCATCGACACTCCATACTCCACCCGTTACGGTCGTATCAACCGTCGTAATATTCCCTGTACTGTCTTCAAACGTTAAGCTAATGGTGGTGTTATCTGCCGCATCGCTTGTACCATTAATGGTTGGGGTGGTGTCGTTGGTGTCAACCAGTGTATTAATACTGATGCTTGGGGCCGTGGTGTTGAGTGTTGCGGTTTCACTTAATGTAGTGGTATTACCGGCGTTATCACTAACGCTTGCTTCGATAGTAAGTGGACCATCAGTTAACGCGTTCGGTACATCTGCTGACCAGCTGCCATCGGCTTGTACTGTTGCAGTAAACGTTTCTGTATTATCTGCATCCGTGACGTTAATCGTTATAACCGTGCCTGCTGGCGCGTTCGATGTCCCGCTAATTGTTGGCGTGCTGTTATTCGTGGCACCGACTGTGTCTAACGTCAGTGTTGGCGCTAAGGTATCTAGGTTGCCCGTTTGTGTCGCGCCGCCGGTGTTGCCTGCATCATCGGTGATACTGGCTTGCACGGTGTAGCTTCCATCCGGTAATTCAGGGCTGGTTGCTTGCCAATCACCGTTTGCATCCACGGTGGCGGTGATTGGGTGTTCATCACCGTTGCTGTCAGTAATAACAATGTTTACAACGGTGCCTTCAGGCTCTGTTGAAGTACCACTAATCACTGGGGTGCTGTCGTTACCCAAGCCCAGTGCATCAACGGTGACGATTGGCGTAATAGTATCCACATTACCACTGCTGTTTGCTGTGCTCTCGTTGCCTGCCGCATCAGTAATACTCGCGCTTACAGTAAAGTCACCTTGTGCAAGGGCACCTGGAATCTCAATGTTCCAGTGGCCATCGCTGCCAACTAGGGTCTCAATGGTTTGCACAGCGCCTGCGCTGTCGGTGATGGTGAGTGTAACAGTGCCACCAATTTCATTACTGGTGCCCTGCAGCTCGGGTGTTAAGTCGCTAACATCGCCTACGTTTTGAATGGTGAGTATTGGCGCTTGCGTGTCTAACGTAATTGTATCTGTAACTGTTGTCGTATTTCCTGCTTCGTCAGATACACTCACTTCGATGGTGTTATCACCTTCATTTAAATCTGTTTGTGGAGTTACTTCCCAGTTACCATTTGCATCTACTGTGGTGGTAAGTGTTTGTTCAACCCCGTTATCATCTGTAATAACAACTGTGATACTGGTACCAACGTCTGCATCACTAGTGCCTGAAATAGTAGGTGTTGAGTCGTTAGTTACAGTATCAAAGTTAACGGTTAAGCTAGGTCCTGATGTATCTATAATGCCTGTAGCAGTATCTGAAGCACTATTTCCAGCAGCATCAGATACTTCAGCTTCTACAGAATAATCGCCCGAGGCCAACTCTTGGGAAAGTTCAACACTCCAATTACCATCTGCATCTGTTGTTGTGCTAAATGTGCGAACAACCCCTTGAGAATCAGTAACCGTTAAATTTATAACTGTGCCTGCAACTACGTCAGTTGTGTCACCAGAAATAACCGGTGTTGTATCATTACTTGTTTCTAGTTCATTTACTTGTATGGTTGGAGGCGTAATATCAATTACAGCATCAAGCTCTGCATTTGCGCTTCCACCACCTATGTCTGTTACTGTCGCACTAATTAAAATGGTGCCTTCAGCCAAATCGGCTGGCGGAGTAACACTCCAGAGTCCGTTTTCATCAACAACCGTAGTTAAAGTAATTATTCCACCCGCTGAGTCAGTGATCTGAACTTCAACTTGAGAGCCAACTTGTGCATTAAAAGTATCACCATTTATTTGAGGTGTTTGATCGTTAGTTTCGCCAATAACATCAATGGTAATAGTCAATGCGCTTGTATCAATTGTGCCTGAAGCACTTGCTGTGCCTTCATTACCAGCGCTATCGCTAATACTTGCATCTACAGAGTAGGCCCCTTCAGCTAAAGCCGCAGGTACTTCTACTGTCCAACTTCCGTCTGCAATTACTTGTGCTGAAATTGTTTGTACTGCACCATTAGCATCGGTCACTGTTAAAGTTATGGTTGAACCAGCAGGCTCCCCGCTAACCGTGCCTGAAATGGTCGGTGTTGTATCACTCGTATCGCCTAGTGCATTAATAGTAACTATTGGCGCTGTGGTATCAACTTCTCCCGTTGTTGTGGCTGTGGTTTCATTACCTGCGTTATCGGTAACCGATACTTCAACAGTAAATTCGCCTTCACTTAATTCGTTAGGTACATCAACACTAAAGGTGCCATCGGCTTGTACTTCTGTGGTAATAGTTTGTGGATTACCTGCTTCATCAGTAACTGTAATAGTAACAACCGTGCCCTCTGGCTCACCGGTTGCGGTGCCTGAAATGGTTGGGGTGGTGTTGTTAGTATCACCTACTGGGTCAATAATAACTGTTGGCGCGGCAGTATCGACTTCGCCTATTGTTGTTGCGGTAGTTTCATTACCTGCTGTATCGGTAACCGATACTTCAACCGTAAACTCACCCTCACTTAATTCATTTGGTACATCAACACTAAAGGTACCATCAGCTTGTACTTCAGTGGTGATAGTTTGTGGATTACCAGCTTCATCAGTTACTGTAATAGTAACAACTGTGCCCTCTGGCTCACCCGTTGCGGTGCCTGAAATGGTTGGGGTGGTGTCGTTAGTATCACCTACTGGGTCAATAATAACTGTTGGCGCGGCAGTATCAACTTCGCCTGTTGTTGTTGCGGTAGTTTCATTACCTGCTGTATCGGTAACCGATACTTCAACAGTAAATTCACCTTCACTTAATTCATTTGGAACATCAACACTAAATGTGCCATCGGCTTGTACTTCTGTGGTTATGCTTTGTGGGTTACCTGCTTCATCCGTAACTATAATAGTAACAACCGTGCCTTCTGGTTCGCCCGTTGCGGTGCCTGAAATAGTTGGTGTTGTATCGTTGCTATCCGTCAGTGCATCAATCGTAATATTTGGTGCGGTATTATCAATAGTTCCCTGTGCAGAAGCTTCACTTTGGTTACCTGCTTCATCACTAACGATGGCATTAACACTAAAGTCACCTTCAACTAGCTCATTAGTAGTATCGACTGTCCAGCTACCATCGGCTAGCGTTTGTGTTGTAATTGTTTGTGTATTACCACCAGCATCTGTAACGATTAACGTAACAGTTGTTCCGGCTGGTACATTTTGTACAGAACCTGAAATTGTTGGAGTAGTATCGGCGCTATCTGGGATTGTATTAATTGCTATAATTGGAGCTGATAAATCAATTGTTCCACTAACAGTATCGCTTGCTTCATTACCCGCAGCGTCTGTTACTGTTGCTGTAATTGTAAAATCGCCTTCAGCAACAGCTTGAGTTGCACCAACTTGCCAAGTTCCATCTTCTGACACAACCGCCGTCAATGTTTGTGACTCACCATTTGCATCAGTAACTAAAACACTAACAAGGCTACCCGGAGCTACATCACTTGTTGTTCCGCTAAATGTAGGCGTTGTATCGTTTGAATCAGCAAAGTCATTTATTGCAACTAAAGGAGGGGTGGTATCAACTGTGCCTAATTGTGAATCTTGAGCTGCGTTACCTGCATTATCAGATACATTAGCAGTTACGGTAAAATCCCCCTCGCTTAAAGCAGTTGGAACCTCAATACTCCAAGTACCATCCGCACTTATAGTAGTAACTAACTGTTGCTCAGCCCCTAGATTATCAGTAACAGTTAAAGTCACTTCACTGCCCGATGCTAATCCTTGGGTAGAGCCTGTAAGAGTAGGTGTTGTATCGTTTGTATCTGCGATATTGTTAATAGTCACACTTGGTGCGGTTAAATCAACCGTACCTGTAACAGTTGCCGTACTGCTATTGCCTGCAGTGTCGCTAACACTCGCTGTTACTGTGAAATCTCCTTCACTGAGATCTGCAATAATATCCGCTGTATATGTACCATCTGTATTTGTAGTTGTTGTAAGTGTTTGTTCATTACCTTCACTGTCAGTTATTACTAATGTAACTTCGGTCCCTGCAGGTACATCAATTACATTACCGCTTACAGATGGGGTTACATCATTCGTATCCTCAATAGGATTAATCGTGATTGCAGGATCTGTTAAATCAATTTCTCCAGTTTCACTTGCAGAAGCTGTATTACCCGCAGCATCAGTTACAGTTGCAACCACACTAAACTGGCCTTCAACTAATTCATTACTTGCCTCAACTGACCAGCTTCCGTCAGCACCAGTAACTACTTGCACGGTTTCTGCTACGCCATCGCTTCCTGTAAATGTAACGGTTACTACCGCACCAGGTTCTACGTCTTGTGTAGAGCCGCTAATTGTTGGTGTTGTATCGTTAGTATCAATAATAAAATTAATACTTACAGTTAAATCAACATTACCTACTGCACTTGCTTGCGCTTCATTACCCGAGTCATCTATAACAGCAGCAACTACTGTAAAGTCGCCCTCAGGCAGAGGGGTTGTTACTTGTGCAGACCACGAACCATCTTCTTGCGTCACTGCTAGTAATGTAAATGTGCTGCCATCGCTTGCAGTAATAGTTAAAGTAATGGTTGTACCAGCAGGCACATTACCGGTGTTACCACTTAAAAATGGAGTGGTATCGTTAGTATTAGCAATTGCATCGATTTGAATTGAAATAGGAGCAAACGTTATTTCGCCGTTTGTTTGCGCAGATGCCTCATTACCCGCAGCATCGGTTACTGACGCAGTTGCGGTAAATTCACCACCTGGCAAGATTTCACTAGCATCAACACTCCATGTGCCATCTTCATTTAATAAAGTAGTTAAAGTTTGTACGTTACCGTTTATATCGGTTACTAATACTGTAATTACAGAGCCCGCTGGAGCGTCTTCTACCCTACCTACAAATGTTGGTGTAGTATCGTTAGTATCAGCAATTGCAGTAACGGTAATATCAGGGTTTGTTAAATCAACAACACCTTGGTTATTTGCTTGGGCTTGATTACCTGCAGCATCACTTACACTTGCATCAACCTCAAACTGCCCTTCAGCCAATGGCGTAGTTACGTCGATAGACCAATCCCCATCAGCGTTAGTTTGGGTTAATAATGTTTGAGTTTGACCATCAAAATCGGTAATAACCACACTAATAATAGAGCCTGCAGGTACATCTTGCGCGTTACCTGTAATCGTTGGCGTGGTGTCTTGAGTGTCGTTAATATTATTAATTTGTACCGAAGGCGCCGTTAAATCAATTACTCCTGAATCACTTGCTAATGCTAAGTTTCCTACACTGTCGCTTACTTGTGCATCAACAGTAAAATCACCTTCAGGTAAAGGAGTCCCTACTTCTACACTCCAGCTTCCATCGGCTTGGGTAACTGCAGTTAATGTTTGTATTTGTCCTGCACTATCTGTAACAGTAATTGTTACTTGAGTGCCCTCAGGAACACCATTTGTTGTTCCAACAAGTGGTGGTGTTGAGTTATTTGTTTCATCAGTTACATTTACGGTGATTACCGGAGCAGTTAAATCTACATTCGCTAAAGCTTGGTCTATAGCTTGATTTCCAGCTGCATCAATCGCAACAGCGCTTACGTTAAACTCCCCTTCAGATAAAGGTGAGGTGGTAGTAATTACCCAATTTCCTTGAGCATCAACCTGAGTAACTATTGTTTGTACCGTACCTGCACTATCCGTTAACGTGACTGATACATTATCCCCAGTATTCAAACCAGATACTGTCCCTGTCACTGTCACTATTTGCGAAGCAGAATCGGCAACAGGATCAATAGCAATAAGTGGAGGTGTTGTATCAACCTCAATTGAAATAGTGTCGTTTATAGGATTACCAACAGGATCCGTCGCTTCAACAACAACCGTTACAGGGCCATCAGCAATTGGTGTTGGTAGGGTTATTTCAAAGGTACCATCAGGGCCAATTACAACACTAACTACTTGAGAGTTTCCATCAACATCAGTTACCGTTACATTAACCGTTTCGCCGATTAAGTTTTCGCTCTTACCGGTGATTGTGGGTTGTGATGAGTTAGTAATACCTAGCTCATTAAGTGAAATAGATGCAGTAGTTGAATCAGGCACAATACCGTCAGAGGTATCTCTTAAATTAAAAGCTTCAGTAGCGCCTTGCTCAAAAGATGAATCAAAAGTAACACTACTAGGATCAACACTTTCAGAAATTCGGGTTAGCTGTACAAACGAACTGCCTCCATCTGCACCCGCAGCGTTACCCCCACCAGCGGCTGTTGCCTCTAAATTATCTAGAATGTCCCCATCACCTTCTAACGCATCTAAAAAATCTGTTACATCAGAATTAGCCGCTGTTGATGGGTCTTGCTCTGCCCCTAAATCTAAGCTTGCAATTGCTTCATCTAAACTTTCATCAAAAACAGTTGTTTCGCTAGAATCTCTGGCTTCTTTCGCTAATAAGTCTGGTGTTATTTTTACCTTTTGATTTGCGGGTATAGATAAGGTTTCACCTTGCACATCAATTTGTAAAGACGATTTAATAGCAGTAACAACTAAATCACCCACGGTGATAATGTCACCAACATTTAATGCTCTTATTGACCCATCATCCAGCACCACACCTGCCGAACCTTGAATATCAATAACTACCAGTTGATTTGCTTCCATTTTGGTACCCTCAAACTTTTTAAAATAACAATCTAATAAGTTAAAGGTAGGACAAAAAAGCCACATAGATACTGTACTCAAGTACAGGTTTAAAAGAAAAATTCAAAAAATAAAAAATCAACAAGAAAGTGGTAGAAAATTTTTTTTATGCTAACCAAAACGATTACTTGCAAAAATAGTATTCCTTTACTAAATACTTAAGGGAGTATTTACGGTCTTAACAGGATCTAAGAGGAAGAAATGATTACAAAAAACACTTTTAAGAAACATCAAGAGACTATGTTAATCGGACTAACGATTACAGCCGCAACTCTACTAAACTATGTGCATGCAAATGAACAATCAGCAATGCCACTTACCTATGTCTCAAGTAAAGCGATTGAAAACAATCCTGAAGTACAAGAAGCATGGCATGCTTTTAAATCTTCGATTTATGGAGTAGATGCTGCCCGCTCAGGTTATTTACCAAGTGTTGATGTATCAGCAAGCGCGGGCTATGAAAGAAGAAATTACGGTGTTGAAGAAGAATATAACCGTAATACAGCCGAGTTAAGTGTTACTCAAATGCTTTATGACGGTTTTAGGACCTCGAATACGGTTGATCGCTTTAAACGCATTCAACTCATTAGGTACTTTGAGCTTATTTCTCAAACAGAACAAACAGCACTTGAAGCCTCAATAGCCCTGCTCGACGTACAAAAATTCAAAGAGTTAGTACAACTTGCAGAAGCAAATTTACAAGAGCACGAGTCTGTATATCAACAAATAGAACAAAGTGTAGGAGCTGGTGTAGCGCGCGCTGCCGATCTAGAACAAATTAGTGGGCGCTTATCTTTAGCACAATCTAACGTATTAACGGAGTACTCAAATTTACATGATGTAAGCGCTCGCTACTTAAGGGTTGTAGGAGAGCTTCCTATGAACGATATAAAGCAAGCTGACCTTGATGAAAAAAATATACCAATTTCAGTTAATCAAGCGCTAGACGTCGCTTACAAAAATAGCCCTTCATTTTACGCCTCTTTGTATAATATTGAAGCACAAAAAGCGAACGCAAAAGCACAAAAAGCAGCGTTTCATCCTAACGTAGATTTATCTGCCCGCTACGGTAGCCAAGATAGAGATGAACTTGGTCAAAATGAAACCAGAACAGAAGCGCGAGTCGGCATCGATATTAGCTATAATTTATATAATGGTGGTCTTGATAATGCCAATTTAGAACAAGCCTATCAGGATATAAACATTGCAAAATATCAACGCGATCAGTCTTGTATTGATATTCGTCAGAGTCTGCAAATTGCTTATTACAACGTCACTATATTAGAGCAAAAGTTACCGGCGCTTGATCAACACCGCGAATCATCAACTAAAGTTAAAATTGCATATAAGGATCAATTCGATATAGGCCAACGAACTCTACTAGACGTACTTGATGCCGAAAACGAGTCATTTCAATCAACACGTTCATACATAGTGGCGCTTTACGACCGTCAATCAGCTATTTTAACTATGCTAAAAGAAATGGGGAAATTACTGCCAGCACTTAACGTGATGTCAGATAAATACCCTACATTAAAAGAGCTAACTGACGACCCTATTGTTCATAGCGCACAAAATATCTGTCCGAGTTACGATGTAGCAACCACTTTTAGCCGCAAGGCATTTCTTCAAAAAAAAGCTAAGCAAGATAATGCATACATGAGTGTAACGGCTATGCCAAGGTACTTAGATATACCGCTGGAAACCGACACGACAGCAAGCAGCTTTACCGATGATGATGGTGACGGCGTACCAAATGAGCAAGACACTTGCCCAAGCACACCTTTGAGTACAAATGTAGATTTATCTGGTTGCACAATTTATAGCGCATCAACCTCGAATATAGAAATTGGTATTCCTTTTTCTGCTGACTCAAGCGATGTAAGGTCTCAATATATTCAAGAAATTAGTCGGCTTGCAGATTTTTTAAAAGAGAACCCAACTAAACAGGTTGAAATACAAGGTCATGCCTCTTTAGATGGAGACCGTAAATATAACCGTAAACTATCAGAAAAACGTGCGTTTGCCGTAGCTGAAATTCTGATTAAGCAATTCGATGTAGAACCTAAACGTGTTAAATCGTTCGGGTATGGCATCGATCAACCACGTGTAAACGAAATATCAGTAAGAGCAAATGCTGCGAATCGACGTATCGAAGCTGTAATTACTGATACCTAAAGACAATTAACGTTATGTAAATAACCTAAACTCGGCATGAAATATTTAAGTCGAGTTTAGGTTTACTAGTAACAATCCTATGCAGTTCTACATAACATTGGATGGTGTATGGAATTAAACGATGTACTTGATCATGGTGGCATCCTCGTTGACTGCCTAGCAGTTTTATGTCGTCATCATGGTAAAGAGTTTTCAAGAGAAGCACTATTAAATGGACTTCCTCTAACTGATGGAAATCTTACTCCATCAGGTTTTTCGCGCGCAGCAAAGCGCATCGGCTTTAAATCAAAAGTAGTTAATAAGCCATTACAAAAAATTAATACAGCACTGCTACCTGCCATCTTAATTTTAAAAGATAACCAAGCCTGTGTTATTAATTCTATTGATTACGATAAACAGTTGGTGAGTGTAATTTACCCAGAACTTACAGAATCAGTTATCGAACAAAGCATTGATGAGTTAGCTGCTAACAGTGTAGGTTTAGTTATTTATGCTCAACCAGAGTTTGCATTTGATGAGCGAACACCTGTACTTGAAAAACTATCAAAAGATGGATGGTTTTGGGGAGTAATTAAAGAATGCCGCTCACTTTATAAAGACGTAATTATTTCGGCTGTTGCTTTGGGCTTTTTGTCGGTTGCTATGCCTTTATTTGTAATGAACGTATATGACCGCGTAGTGCCCAACCACGCAACAGAAACCTTATGGGTACTTGCCATTGGCATTTTAATAGCACTCACTGCTGACTTTGTTTTGCGCTTAGTAAGGGGCTACTTTGTAGAGCTTGCTGCCAGTAGAATAGATGTCAAAGTATCGGCTGTAATAATGGAGCGGGTATTAGGTATGAAACTAAAAAACCGCCCATCGTCCGCAGGCTCCTTTGCTAGCAACATTCAATCATTTGAAGCTGTACGTAACTTTTTTAGCTCCATAACACTTGTCGCATTAGTAGACTTGCCATTCGTAGTTTTGTATTTAATTGTTATTGCGATTATTGGCGTACCTCTAAGTTTACCTATTATCGCGGGCGCACTTATATTATTAGCTTACGCTATAGCCGCACACCGCAAACTTGAGGCTCTTTCAGAACAAACAATGAAAGCAAGCTCAATGCGAAATGCAGTATTAGTCGAAAGCTTAACCAATATTGAAGATGTAAAGAGCTTTCACTCAGAGTGTAAAACACAGTCTGTATGGGAAAAGTCGACCATTTACATTGCACAAGTAAACGCACATAGCCGACTCGTTTCTAGCTCTATATCAAATACAGCATCATGGATACAGCAATGCGTAGGCGTAATAATAATGATAATAGGCGTACACCTCGTTATTGAAGGTAAGCTAACTCAAGGCGGGTTAATTGCAGCCTACCTATTATCGTCTCGTGCTATGGGCCCAATCGGGCAGTCGGCCGCTGTTTTAGCACAATATCATCATGCCGCAATAGCAATGCAATCACTGAACGAGATTATGGAAAAAGAGGTCGAGCGTCCACCTGGTAAGCATTGGTTAAGCCACCCTATTTTAAAGGGCGATATAGAATTTAAAGATGTATGTTTTAAATACTCTGACGAATCTCATAATGCGCTCAACGGCGTTAGTTTTAAAATTAAAGCCGGTGAAAAAGTCGCCATTTTAGGACGTAATGGCTCAGGTAAAAGTACATTAGAAAAGCTTATTTTAGGACTATACGAACCCTCTTCAGGATCAATTTTGATGGACAATAATGATATACATCAAATTGACCCAGCTGAGCTTCGTCATAATATTGGCTACCTACCACAAACCGTTGCCCTGTTTTATGGAACCTTGAAAGACAACCTCACCATGAGTGCTTGGCATGCCAAAGACGAGCAAATTATTGAAGCTTGTGAGCGAAGCCAATTATTTGATTTAATTAATTCGCACCCAGACGGATTTGATTTACAAGTAGGCGAGCAAGGTCGTCAATTATCAGGTGGCCAGCGCCAAGCTGTAGGTATGGCAAGAGCCATAATTAACGACCCTCCAATACTATTACTAGATGAGCCAACCTCATCGCTAGATCATAATAGTGAAAGTAAAATTATTAACAATTTAAAGGGTTATTCTAAAGATAAAACCTTAATCGTGGTGACTCACCGCTCATCATTACTTGAGCTTGTTGACCGAATTATAGTTTTAGATAACGGAAAAGTAGTTGCTGATGGACCAAAACAAAAAGTAATTGCAGCGTTAAATAATAAGACAGTGGAGCAAGCCTCATGAGTGACAATAAAAAACCACTTGAACAGCGCTCCTTTGAATCTGTTAGCAGAGCAATAGAAGCAAGAAAACAAGGCAAGCCATCAATATTTAATAAACTATTTAAAGGATGGATTTCTCCGCCTAATAGCCAAGACTGGGTAGTCGATGCGCAGTGGGAAAAAATGCAACAGGAGCCAGCAAGCGCTAGGTTATTGCTCTATTTAATTTGTTTAACGTTTATATGCCTTATTGTGTGGTCTGGTTTTGCTAATTTAGATGAAGTTGCTCGTGGTGAGGGGCGTGTTATTCCCTCCAATAAATTACAACTTATTCAATCTTATGATGGTGGTATGGTCGAAAAAATAAATGTAAAAGAGGGGCAAATAGTAAATGAGGGTGATGTACTCATTAAAATAGACCCTACCCGCTTTATTTCTAGCTTTAGAGAAAACCAATCCAAAGTTGAGTCGTTAAGCGCAAAAGTAGCGAGACTCAGAGCACTCACTCAAAAAAAGGAGCTCGTATTTAGTGAGTCTGTTATTAAAAATGCGCCTAGAGTTGTGCAACATGAACGTTCTCTTTATTTGAGTAACAGCCAAGAATTAGAGCAACAAGTAAGTATTCACAAACGCCAACTAGAGCAGCGACACCAAGATTACATTGAAGCCAAAGCGGCACTTGAGCAGCATACGAGCGCGCTGCGCTTAACAAACAGAGAGCTCTCTGTTACTCGCCCATTGTTACGCACGGGCGCTATCTCAGATATAGATATTATTCGTTTAGAGCGCCAAATAGTTGATCTAAACGGCGAGATAAACAGAACCAAGGCAGTTATAAATAGGAGCCTTTCGGCCATTAACGAAGCTAAAAATAAAGTAACCGAAGTTGAACTCGTTATGATTAACCGTTGGAACAATGAACTATCCGAAGCGCTACTTCGACTAGATTCAATTAAAGAAACTGAATCTGGCTTGGCCGATAAAGTAACACAAACCGAAATACGTTCTCCTGTTAAAGGCACTGTACAGCGATTATTAGTTAATACTGTTGGCGGTATTTTACAGCCCGGTAGCGATGTTATGGAAATTGTCCCGCTTGACGATCAACTTGTAGTAGAGGCAAAAATTCCTCCTAAAGACATTGCATTTTTACGCCCTGGGCAATCTGCGATGATAAAATTTAGTGCCTACGACTTTGCCGTATATGGAGGCCTTGAGGCAGAGGTTTTACATATTAGCGCCGATACCATTACAGATGACCGTGAGAATACCTTTTATTTGGTGCAACTAAAAACCACCAAAAATAACTTTTCAAAAGAGCTGACTATTATTCCAGGTATGACCACTCAAGTGGATATTATTACCGGTAAAAAAACCGTACTTGAGTATCTTTTAAAACCAGTTCTTAGAGCTACATCGCAAGCAATGACAGAGCGTTAAGCATTTAATAAATGGAGAAATAATGCGCCAAAGTATTTTTATTACACAGCCTGAATTTGAATCGAAGCACTGGCGTGCAGCGTTTCCTGGTTGTTTAATATGCACAAAAGAACCAAACAGAGTAACGGCATCAAGTATTATTTGGGTTTTAGCCGGTACACCGAACTGGCTTGAGCTCGTTAAAAAGTATTCGCAACAACGTTTACTCGTTATTGTTATGACCAACGAACTAGAAATAAATCAACTAAGGAGTGCGCTTGAAGCAGGAGCTAAAGGATACGTAGAAGCACTCGCCACTAAAGTAATTATTGAACAAGTACTTGAGACTATTTGTTCTGGCGGAATATGGTTACCAGGACAATTACTATCTAATTTAGTGGGAGCTTTATCAAATACACCGTTTAAATATGCGAGTACATGCGAGCTTGAGTTACTCACAAAACGAGAACGCCAAGTAGTTGATATTGTTGTAACTGGCGCTACTAATAAACAGGCTGCAGAATCTTTAAATATTACAGAGCGTACGATTAAAGAGCATATGGGTTCTATATTTAATAAGCTAAAAGTACGCGACCGCATCCAATTAATGTTAGTTGTAAAAGGGCATTAACCGCACGGTTAATGCCCTTTTACTCTTTAATAACCCCATCAAAGCCTAAGTTAATAAGTGTATCGAGGTCATCTTGACTGGTAACACCTTGTGCGACCACTTTAATACCAATAGAGTGCGCTAACGTACACACCCCTCGCAGGAATGTTTGGTTATCTTGGCTGTAACTAATATTATGCCCATAAACGCTATCAATCTTAATCATTTCAAGCCCAAACTCCTGAATTTTTTCAATTTTAGTAAATTCAGGACCTACACGTTTTAACGCCACCTTAGCGCCCATACACCTTACATCTTCACAAAAGCCTTTAAATATTTTAATTTCGCTGACGGCAATACTTTCTCGTATATCAAAGCAAATTTTAGAGGCTAAATCAGGAAATGCCGATAGATAGGTAAGAATTGAAGCAAGCGCAGCATCATCAAGTAATGTTTGGGCAGATAACTCAACCGAAATCAGCTCACTTGGTGGCTCAATACTATACTGAGCAACCAACGCCTTGATTAAACCCCAATCTAAACGCGCTAATAACTTTAGTCGATTAGCCCACTGGTAATAATAACTTGCACGATATACTTGCCCACCAAGTTCTAGGCTCAGCCCTAATTGATTTTGCATTAACTGCCCTGAAAAGCTCGTTACTGGAAACGCATTAATTTCGAGTGTTTTGTTATCTAAGGCTTCTTCTATTGCCTTTTGCCAACTCGTTGCATCATCAAATAACTCGCTTTTTTGTTTATTGTCACTTACTTTTGCTTGAACACCTGGTTTATTATCGGCTGATTTTAAAAGTTCATCGGCTCGTTTTAATACATCAAACCGCGTGTCATTCTTTTGTATGTAAGTGCAACTATGCGGTATAGCTAATTCAATATTTTTATACTCTTCAATAAAAGATTCATGGAGCCTAACTACTTTTTCACTCAATAGTTCAATATCATCAGTATCACTAAACAGTACAGTAAAGTCATTATGTGATATTCGGGCTATGTAGTTTTCTGAAAAGTGTGCTTCATTTGATTCTAAAAACTCGATTAAAACCTGCGAAAAACGACGTAAGAAATTAACCATTTCTACACGGCTAATTTGTTCGCTCATTTTATCTAGGTTTACAACCCGAAATAAAAACAAGGCGCCATGGGCATGATCTTTCGATTTTTGTAAGTGGGCCTCAAGCGTTGCACCAAAGTATTCTCTATTTGCTAAACCAGTTAGCTCATCATGTTGTGATTTAAATCTAAGCTCTTCTAAACGTTTACTATCTTCTTTAATAATACGACTAAAACGGGTAGATAATTGGTTCATAGATTGCACTAAACGTGCAAACTCAAATGTACGAGGGACGGTGGATTTAATAAAACGTTTTTCACCAAATGCATTAGCCTGATACACAACATCATCTAGCGGTTTTAATATCCTACTTAAAAAGTAAGCACTAACTATACAAGCAAAAAAAGCGACAATTAAAAAACTAAAAAATAGTTTAAGCGCACTTTCCCATAAGGCTTGCTCAGCATATTGACTATGGCTTTCTATAAACAAAGTTCCAAATTGCTGCCAACCATTATTTACTTGCCCAACTCCTGGTTGAACATTTAATCCATACATTGCCCTAAACCACTTAGGAGCCGTCGCTTTAAGCTCATCGGTAAATGTGCGTTTAACAATCACCTCACCATTCGGGTTTTGTAGCTCTATTCGCTTATAGTGACCGGTATCAAATGTGGCTGAAACTAATAATTCAAGCTCAACGGGGTCTTTGTCTAATTGACTGATCATCAACGCAAGTGAGCTGGCGTTATCTACATTTTTTAAGTACAGCTGGGTCGAAAAATAACTTTTAGCCGAATTAGTACTAATTAAAACACTACTTATAAAGCCCACAAAAATAACAATTAATAATGCAATCCATAGCTCTTGCCTGAGTGTTATTTTTCGTTTTTTAAGATACTTAGATAAGGAAAATGATGCCATTACCACATAACTCCTTCTTGGGTTGTCTGCTCCAAAATTTTACGCCAGCGTGAAAGTCTTGCTGTTGGGCTGGCTACACTTTTGGTTGAATTATTAGCCCATAAACCTTGGCTGTTAAAGCTAAAAACAGGGCTTAAATCTACACGTTTTGCAGCAGGTAAAACCTTTGTTATTAAACTGTCTAAAATAAGTGGCTGAGCGTTTGGTGTAGCAAAATAACCTAACACCATATGCGCTTGTGTTTTGTTAGTGCCCGCAATTTTTGCTTTTACATAAATAAGGCGTAACTTGTCGTCGCTCACACCTAACGCTCTTAAGCTTATATATTTTGCTATTGCGTAATCTTCACAATCACCGAGGCCTCTGCCTAATGTTTCTAAAGGGGTTGCCCAATAATCGTTTTGTTTCCAAAGCAAAATATCTGTTTGGTAGCGTAAATTACGCGCAAAAAAATCATTAACAATAAGAATTTGTTGTTGCTCTGGCTTGTTTTGAGTTTGCACCAACATGCTTTGCCAGTTGCGTGCAACCGCCGCTCGCGCAGGCCCGTATTTTTGACCCATGAGCTCTATAAAGGTATTAAATTGAATAGTTAGTCGACTTGCAAGCACACCACTGGAGAGTACAAAAAACAGCAATAGGTAGCGCAAATTGGCTTTGCACCATATAAATAATTGAGGATTTAAATGACTTGGCTTAATCGCCATTTACAGAGCCACTGTTAATATAAGTGGCAATAAAATACATCTGTTGAGCACTACGCAATCTGCTTAAAATTAATCCTAACAACAGCATAGCACTCAATATAGGAGGATGAGATATTTTGAATAACTTTTTTAGTAGTACGTTACTTTTTTAACTTCGCGTGGTTTTACCTCACCTATGTATAAATCGTGCACACGCTTCATATTAAGCTCAAGCTCGGTCACGTAAGTGTCATCTACTGCGTAAGTTTTAATTATTTGTGCACCTTTAATAAGCCCCTGCACTTTACTTTCTAAGTAATCGTCTTGAGCAATTGAGCCTTCCACCGTTGTTCCTGCGGTAATTTTTTGCCCATATACTTGCTCAGTAAGCTCCCGGTAAGCTTCAAGCTTAGAAGCCTTAATGGCCATAAGTTGCTTTTGCGAAAGGTTAGCGCCTTTTTGCAAGCTAATAGGTGCATACCCTATCGCTTTTAAAACGGGGTAATTATTTGGCTCTACATATTTATATTCAACATGCTTATCAAAAACGCTGCTACAACCACCTAAGGTTAAACACCCAAGTGTAATAAGTAATGAAATTGCTCGCATAGCATTTAGCCCTTGTATAGTAATTAGCAGTACATATGCACGTTTAATGCCATTTATGGCATTACTAATAATTACCAAAAAACATTGGTACAGTCCTTGCTCTACCTAGTTAATAGCTAACGTTTAATTGGAGTAAAAGTATGAAGTCGTTTTTATCATTGGCATTTGCAGGATTAAGTGCAACGGCATTATTAACGTTCTCCCCTTTTACTAAAGCACAGTGGTATGAATCAACGGGTCACGCGAACGTCCAAAATGGTGATACAAGCGCGGCTAAATCTGCCGCTATAAAAGATGCGATTACACAGGCATTAGTATTCTCTGGCGCACGGGTTAGCTCTGTGCAAACGTTGGTAGATGGCGTGTTGATGCAAGATCAGCTAAAAATTAGCAGCCACGGAGAAATTCAAAAAATTGAACTGGTCAGCGAAAATAAATACGACAATAAATTTGCCGTTACATTACGGCTCGATATTTTTTCTCAAACAGAGCAATGCCCACAAAATAGTTTTAATAAGTTTGTGGCCGTTACACAAAGCCAACTTGTTCACCGTGAACACGCCAAAATGGGTCAAATATTTGACGTAAGCAAAGCGATTAGCAAAAATATTTTTACTTCCCTGCAAAAATCAAAAATGAGCGCAGTACCTATTGCTTACTATAATAATGCAATAAGCGTTGATAAGTACTTTTCGCAGCAGCACGACTATTCAAATGCCCAATTAGAAGAAATATCTTCGCGCAGTAACGCTCAATATGTACTGCTTAGCCAAATAACTAGCCTTTCAACTAGCGACAAACTCAATAACGATTATGCATTTTGGCAAGACGAGGCGTACGAGCGCAGTTACAACATTGAATTTGTATTATTTGATGGCACTACCTATGAGCAACTTTGGCAAAATAGTTACCATACTCAAGCAATTTGGCCATTTGAAAAAACAGCCATAGTTGACGTTAATAGTGATAGGTTTTGGCAATCGCCTTATGGGCAAAGCATAACCGATATCAACCAAGCAGTAAGTTATGACATTCAAGCAGCCATGGCGTGTTTGCCAACTCAAGGCAAAATAATGCACATGGAAAATAGCAAAATTGTTATTAATTTAGGTAAAGCTCATGGGTTGAAAAAAGGCCAGATGCTAAGCATTGCGCACCATAACTATTTAACCGACGCGGCAGGTAATGTTATGCCACACACCATCACCACGCTTAATAAAATTCGCGTTGAGCAGCTTTATCAGCAAACTGCAGTAGCTGTCAGTATTGATGACAAACCACTACCTGGCGTGCAAATTAACGATGTAGTAGAAATAATCAGCCAAGATCTTTAGTTAATTTAGCTTTTAAATTAGGGTGAGCCGATAACCACTTGCCCAATTGTTCTACACCCGATAAATGCGGATAATGCTTTCTGCATGCAAACACCACATTACGCTGCTGATTAGGGAATATAGGCAAGTAATCAATCCCTACACGGTCGGTACATGCCAGTTTTGGTACAAATGTAATACCGTCATCCATGGCCACTAACGCTAATAATGTTTCTAAACTATTACCTTTATACTGATTAGATATATCGACTCCCGCAGAAAAACAAAACTTTTGGGCTTGATCTTTAAAGCAATGACCATCACTTAACATTAGTAGGCTGCATCCTTGAAGGTCGTTCAACGCCACTTTTTTATGCTTAGAAAGCGCGTTATCTTGTGATACCGCCACTAAAAAATCTTCTTTGTATAAAGCAACCGTATGGTAATTAATAAGCTCTGGCACATCGGCTAAAATAGCAAAGTCGAGTTCGCCATTATTTAAAGCTTCTAAAATTGTTGCTGTTTGCATCTCAATAAACGAAAACTGACTATCAATAAATGCCGCTTTCATTGATGTTAATAACGCAGGCAACAAGTAAGGCGCAATGGTAGGAATAATACCAATAGTTAATTTACCTTGTAGAGGCTCATTAGAAGTAGCAGCAAGTTCTTTGAGTATTTGCGTTTGTTCTAAAATAATCTCTATTTGCGTCAACAAACGTTCACCTTTTGCTGTTAACGTAACTTGTTTAGTTGAGCGGTCAAATAAAGTAACGCCAAGCTCATGTTCGAGTTTTTTTACTTGGCCACTTAATGTAGGCTGACTTACAAAACATGCATTGGCAGCTTTGCGAAAGTGCTTGTATTGCGCTATTGCTTTTACATATTCAAAATCTTTTAAGTTCATATTCAGCTCCACATGATAGTTTATAACTATCAGTTTAATACAAACAAACGATTGGAACTATATTTAATTGTTCGCCATAATGGCTATCAACAAATCAAGAGGAATAAAAAACTATGTTAAACAATATCGAAGGTCAAACAGTCCCAAGTGTTACATTTGCAACTCGTCAAAATAACGAATGGAAATCAGTAACAACAGATGAAATTTTTAAAGGTAAAACGGTTGTAGTGTTTTCACTACCTGGTGCATTCACACCAACATGTTCATCAACTCACTTACCACGTTACAACGAATTAGCAGGCGTACTTAAGCAAAACGGCGTTGACGAAATTGTATGTTTATCAGTAAACGATACCTTTGTAATGAACGCATGGGCTGAGCATCAAGAAGCGCAAAACATTACTTTATTACCAGACGGCAACGGCGAATTTACTGACGGCATGGGCATGTTAGTAGACAAAAACGACCTAGGCTTTGGTAAGCGCAGCTGGAGATACTCTATGCTTGTTAAAGATGGCGTGGTTGACAAAATGTTCATCGAACCAGATTTACCAGGTGACCCGTTTGAAGTATCTGACGCAGACACAATGCTTGATTACATCAACCCTAAGCAAGCTAAACCAGAACCTGTAAGCATCTTTACTAAACCTGGCTGTCCTTTTTGTAAAAAAGCAAAAGAGCTTCTTGCAGAAAAAGGCTTCGCATATGAAGAGATTGTTATGGGTGCAGGCGCATCACTAACAAGTCTAAAAGCTGTATCTGGTCGTGACACTGTTCCACAAATATTCATTGGTGGTAAGCACATCGGTGGTTCAGACGACTTAGAAAAATACTTTGCTTAATTAAGTAAAAAATAGCAGGGGCGTACGCGCCCCTCTATATCAATCTCATCGCTTAGATTGAAAATAATAAAGGATACCACTATGAAAGAATTGCAAACCGATGTTGTTGTTATAGGCGCTGGCACTGCTGGTTTAAGTGCTTATCGTAATGCTAAACAGTTCACACAAAATGTATTAATGATCGAATCAGGCCCATACGGCACCACATGTGCACGTGTTGGTTGTATGCCAAGCAAGTTATTGATTGCAGCCGCCGAAGCCGCACACGCAATTGAAATGGCACCTGCATTTGGTGTTCATAGCTCAAAGCCTGTCATTGATGGCAAAGCAGTTATGGCACGCGTTAAAAGTGAACGAGATCGTTTTGCAGGGTTCGTAGTAGAAGCCGTAGATGAATTACCAGAGGGTGATAAAATTCGTGGTTACGCTAAATTTTTAGACGCAAACCGCGTACAAATAGACGACCATACAATTATTACAGCAAAACGCTTTGTAATTGCCACCGGTTCACGCCCTTCATACCCTGGCGTATTTAATAACTTTGGTGACAAACTTATTATAAACGACGACGTATTTGATTGGGATGACCTACCAGAATCAGTCGCTGTATTTGGCCCTGGTGTAATAGGTCTTGAAATTGGCCAAGCACTTAGCCGACTAGGCGTAAATGTAAAACTATTTGGTGTAGGCGGCGCAATTGGCCCACTTACAGATCCAGTAGTAAAAGACTACGCAAATACTGTTTTTGCTGAAGAATTTTTTGTAGATACCGACTCAAACGTATCTGACATGATGCAAGTTGGCGACAAAGCACAGCTAACTTACACCGACAAACAAGGTGAAAAACACACCGAACAGTTTGACTACGTACTTGCAGCCACAGGCCGAGTACCTAACGTAGATAAACTAGGCCTTGAAAACACAGGCATTGAACTTGATGAACGCGGCGTACCGCACGCAGACACACATACAATGCAGTGTGGTGAGTCGAACATATTTATAGCAGGCGATGCAAGTAACATGCTCCCATTGTTACACGAAGCATCTGACCAAGGTGCTATTGCAGGTCAAAATGCAGGGCGCTTCCCAGATGTACGTATAGGTCTGCGCAGAGCAAAAATTGCAGCTGTATTTAGCGACCCACAAATAGCAATGGTAGGCGAAAGCTACAAGCAAATTACTGACCGATTAGGCCCATGCGGTTGTTTTGAAGTAGGCGAAGTAAGCTTTGAAAACCAAGGCCGTAGCCGAGTAATGCTTAAAAACAAAGGTCATATGCGTGTATATGCAGAGCAAGGCACAGGCTTATTTTTAGGTGCAGAATTTATTGGCCCACAAGCCGAACACATCGCTCACTTATTAGCTTGGGCTGTACAAAACAAAATGACCGTACCAGAAATGCTTGACATGCCATTTTACCACCCAGTAATTGAAGAAGGGTTACGCACCGCTCTTCGCGACTTAAACGCCAAACTTAAATTTGGCCCAGACATTGTAAATTCATGTATGGAATGTGGCCCAGGCGCATAGCCTATTTGCCACACATACAAACTTGCTAAGCAAAAGCCAAAACTAACGTTTTGGCTTTTTTTTATAATTTTTTTAAGCTAACCTCTCAAAAAAAAATTTAGCTGTTACACTTAATTGATAATTCAATTAAAAAGATGGAATAGCTATGCCCAATAATAAATTTAGACTAGTCACTCGCAGCGATTTTGATGGCTTAGTTTGTGCCGTATTGCTCAAAGACTTAGACCTAATTGACGATATTTTATTTGTTCATCCAAAAGACATGCAAGATGGCAAAATAGACATTACCGAAAACGACATTACGACCAACCTCCCCTACGTTGCAGGCTGTCATATAGCATTCGATCATCACCTTAGCGAAACCGTTCGCAACTCAAGCGACATAAAAAACCATATTATTGACCCAAAAGCCCCATCAGCAGCTCGCGTAGTTTATGACTATTATGGCGGCGCTGAAAAACTTCCAAATATTTCTGTTGAAATGATGGACGCGGTAGACAAAGGCGATGCTGCTCAGTTTTCAAAAGACGAAATATTAAACCCAACCGATTGGGTATTAATGAACTTTATTATGGATGCGCGAACTGGACTTGGCCGTTTTCGCGAGTTTAAAATTTCAAATTACCAATTAATGATGAAACTGATTGATGCGTGTAAAGATCAGAGCATCGAAGAAATCCTGCAAATGGAAGACGTAGCCGAACGTGTTGCTTTATATAACGAGCATAACGAAAAAGCCAAAGAGCAAATTTCTCAATGCGCTACCGTTCATAAAAACTTAGTAGTCCTTGATTTAACTCAGGAAGAAACAATTTACGCCACAAACCGATTTGTTATTTATGCCATGTACCCCGACTGCAATATCTCGATTCATAAAATGTGGGGCCTTAAAAAGCAAAATGTAGTGTATGCCATAGGTAAATCAATAACTAACCGCAGTTCAAACACCAATGTTGGCGAACTGTGCCTTAAATACGGCGGCGGCGGCCATTTAAATGCAGGCACTTGCCAAGTAGAAACAAGTAAAGCAGAAGCTGTTCTTAGTGAATTAATTGATACTATTACAAGTGATGGTTAATATTAACTTACAATAACCAGAGTTATATAATAGCTCTGGTTATTTCATTTTAGTAGAGTGAGTTTTAATCGCTCTCTTTTTCATATAAATTTCTGTAATAATAAAAGAAATAATGACCTCATGTTAGATACTAAAAACTTCGAAAAAACACTTTACCAAGATACCAAAAAAGCATTTAAAAACATTATACAAAAATACGGTAACGATCTTTATGTAATGGGCTTTTACCACACAGGTAGCTACTCACTACTGCCAATGTTTAATACCTTATCGGATTTAAAAAAAGTATTTGAAGCAGAGTACAACAACGATGTAAGTAGCTTTTACATGGCTAAATGGAATCCAGAAGACTACCCGATGCTTGAGGATTATTCCGAATACTTTGATGAAACAACTCTAGAGTGCCAAAAACTAGAAGACAGCATTGATTTGTTTCAATCAGATATAGAAGCAATGGATAATTGGCATCAATGGCTTACGACAATGGAAAAAGTGCTCATACAATTAGATGCCGAAGGAATATTTTCAAATGGTATCGAACGCGAAAAAATCACTTTAGCAATACTCGCCTATGATGAAGAAGAAAGCATTCAATTTAAAAGAATCAAACGACTTAACCCACCAACTGTTCTAGCACAAATTCAAGCCGACTTTGAAGCCATGGTTTCAGAGCGTGAAAAATGTGAGCAAGAAGCTTTAAACGCCTTTAATTAAAAAGTGCAGCACTACTACATATACGCTATACACAAAGTATAAGGAAGGGAAGTTAAAATATAACTCATTGATTTAATTGGTAGCCCCTGCAAGAATCGAACTTGCAACTGCCCCTTAGGAGGGGGCCGTTATATCCATTTAACTAAGAGGCCACAAATAAGCTGTGTGCTTAGAGGTGTGAATTATAACGGCATCTGGTTTTTTATATCAAGCGACAACTGAACTTAATTACTTGATAAGTATATATCTTCTTTATTTAGTACATAAATTGGGATTAGTTTTCGACTACTCGCGACGATTTTTTTTGTATGCGCGTTAATTACACGTGTATTTACAACAACAACATCACTGCGATAAATTAATGTACCCGCTAATACATGGCTCGCCATTTGCTCTTCGCTAAGCTTTTCAATATCACGCGAAAAAGCAAAATCACCACGACTATTTACATCTATTGTTTGGGTTGTTTTAAAATCAACCACGCCATAACCAAACTTTTGTAACTGATGAATTAATGTTTCAGAAATTTGATTACCCAATTGATTACTTTTAGTAAGCGATGAATCAAGATCGACCAAGGTAGTAACGGCAATATTAATATTGGTGTCGGTATCACTTTCAAACTCAAGCGTATCAACCAAATCAAGTGCCATTTGCTCTACATAGTTAGCAAGTGTTTTATGGTGCTGAAGTGGTGTAAATTGATTGCCGTTAGCATCGTCTTGAGTTGATTTTTGCTCAGCTGTTTTAAGCATGCTTGCTAAGTCATAATTTACTTGTGTGGTTGAAGATGCATTCATTTCAGCACTTTCATTATTTTGAGTAAAGGCACAACCAGTTAAATTAGCTAAAGCAAAAAAAACGATAAAGCGGTTTAATAATTTACTATACATAATTATCTCACTTGCTTGCTTGTTTTAACATTATGCCATCAGTGCGATAGCTACTATTAAGCGCATCAACAACCGACTGTGGAATAAACCCTTGTGCAGAACCTACTACGGCCTTACTTTCTAGCCCAACAATACGTGCATTAACAAGTACACCACCTTGATGGTTTACAAGCGTACCGGCTAGTACATACTTAAAGTTTTGATCTTGATTTAGCTCTAAATAGTCGCGACTAAATACAAAGTCGCCTGTTGAGGTAACGCGCATATAATCAGTTGTTTTAAAATCAATAACGGGTACACCAAAGCTGTGTAATTCATGCATGAAACTTTCTGCAATTTGATTCCCTAGTAAGCTACCATCGTTGTAGTCTTCATCTAAAAAAATAAAACTCGAAACAGCTAATGGTGTTTGTTCACTTACGTACTGTAAGTTTTCAACCATGTCTTGCATTATGCCGCGCACATAATGGTTAATATTTTTACGCATTGGCGGTGTTGCTTTTGTGTAGTTATCTTGTGGAGCCATTCCTGACTGAAATAAGTTATCGTCAGAAACAGGCGCTGCAACGTCGCGTTGGTTACTCACCAGTTGATTGCTTTGCTCACTTTGTGGTGTTGCGGTGTCTGTATTCATTGTGCCTAGTATTTGAGAGCAACCAAAGCCCAGTGGTAAGCATAATGTAATTAATAGGTTTTTCATTTTGTGCTCCAAATTAGTATTCGCTTCGGTATAAAAGTCCGTCACGCTGCTGAATTTTCTCATTGCCCCACATTACATTAATTGGGATCTCGGTACTTCCCGCAGAGAGCACCTGTTTATTTTCTATATTCACAAGCCGTGCATTAACTATGTATGCATGCTGCTGGCGAGTCACTGTTCCTGTGATAACCAAGTCAATATTTTGGCGATTACGTAATTTACCTAAATCGCGACTTAAAATACTGTCTGAGTTTTCTGATAAAGAAAGGTTATTCCCAAGTCTGTACTCAACGGTGTGATAACCTAGTTGAGTAAATTGCGTAAGCAGACTTTCTTGGATCTGCTGACTTAAGCCTGAGGCCTGCCCTGTCACTAATTTTGTATCTAGTGCATCTGCATAAAAGAAGCTACTAACGCCAACACGTGCATTAGCATTTAATGCTCCGTTTAGGTGGTTAAGTTGCGACGTTAAATTAACTACATAGTCATTAACCGTAAAAGGAGCCATGGCTGCTTTAGGTGCATCTGTAGGCACACTTGGTTCTGGCGGTGGCACCAAGTTACAAGCAGCTAAATTTAAAAATAGTAAAGGCAGTAAAAGGCGCATAATTGCCATCCTCTTCAAAACATACTGAGGATAAAGCAATTTGTATGCCGACTTAGCTATTGTGCGGTAAAAGGCTGATCTACGTAATAACTAACTAAACAATTTATATTTTGGCTCTTTAATTTTTGACAGTCAGCCATAGCGTTTTTTTTGTCTATGTATGCGCCTAGCTTTAAGCGGTTATACATAACTCCTTTTACATTTATTGTTTCAACATTCATTACAAAATTATCGCCTAGTAAGTTAGGAAGCTTTTTCTGTAGTTGCCTAAAAGCTAAAGAGAGTTGTTCTTTTTGCGTTATTGAAAGCACTTGTAAAGCAAATTTGGGATTAACTGGTTTTGTTACTTGTATATTCGAGTTATTAATTGTGTTGGTATTAACGATTTCTGCTTTTATTACTGGTGCATTTTTCTGCTCATTTTCTTTTGCAATTGTATTAAGTTGCGATATTAGTAAACTTAAGTCTTCTTCAATAAGTAATAAACGCGCAAGTTCAGGCCTCATATTTTGCCACTGCTGGGAGCTCATTTTTAGAGCTTCAAGTTCTTGCTTTGTTATTTTTACGTAGCTTTTTTCGTCAGCTATTTCCGTCTGAGTAATACTATTATCAATTGCTTTATTATTCGCACAACCATAACTTAGCAACATTGCACTGATTAAAAATATACATTGAACTCTTTTCATCCTAATTCCTTTAATGA
Source organism: Pseudoalteromonas sp. SR41-7 (assembly GCF_014163935.1). Taxonomy (NCBI): domain Bacteria; kingdom Pseudomonadati; phylum Pseudomonadota; class Gammaproteobacteria; order Alteromonadales; family Pseudoalteromonadaceae; genus Pseudoalteromonas; species Pseudoalteromonas sp. SR41-7. Next base: position 176,245 of record NZ_JACJEF010000001.1, read on the forward strand.
AGTATTTCATGTGTTTCAATAACACACTTTAATCCTTGCGCTTTTACTGAGTCGCATACAGAGATAAGCTTTGGCGAACTATTTGTTGCGTACGCTAAGGCTAAAATAAATTTATTTTTAGCTTTATCATACATATAAAAAGCTTCTTGCTGCTCTATTCGTGGTGCTATTAAACGGTAATAAATTTTTAAGATATTTAACGAACTAAAACTTCCGGCATTGGCAATGCTTCCTGTTGTTGCACTGAGCGCCTTTAACGTTAAATCAACGCCCATTACTACATCTCCTTGAGGCGATAAATTAACTGTTATATTTTGAGTGTTGTTTAGCTGCTTGCGTTGTTTATATTCATCATCAATTACTGCTTTATACTGCCCCGGTTTAAGGTCTGTAAATAAATAATAGCCATCATATGCTGCTTGAGTTTGTGCAACTTGATCCCCTTTCTCATTCAATAGCGCTATATTTGCAAAGGGCTGGATCTGTGTTGTATCACCTTTTTGTTGATAAACAACTCCCTCCACTTCACTGGCATTATTTAATGCGAAGTCCATATACTCTACAAAACCAGCCCTTGGTGTAATAGAAAAACCCTCATTAGCTGGTATTAAAAACGGATCTTCAAAACTATTTCTATCTAGTATTATATCTGTTGTACGATTTGCTGGCATTGAAGTTAATAGCGCAACGCCGTGTTCGTCTGTAATTGCTTGACGATAATTGTGAACGCCTTTTACCTTTACGCCGCCAACACCGTGCTCATCATCATCCATAATACCGTTATTATTTTGATCTAAAAATACGCGTAACATTAAACTACCCGTGTTAGTTAAGCTGCGCTTAGAGACAAAATATGTGTTGTGTTCAACATCAAACCCTAAGCTAAAACGACTATAAATACCGAGCCGCCAATCATCGTTACTGTTGTAGTTTAAGTTACTCGTTAAACTAAACTTGTCGCTTTGCCAATTGAGTCCTAATTCGGCCGATTGAATATTATTACGAAGGGAATCAGTTATAGTCAGTTCGGCTTGTAAATCTCGGCCCAAGTTGCGGCTAAACTCAGCCTCGTAACTAACAAGCTCACTTACTGGCGATATACTATAATCTATACCAAACCTTGTGTAGGTTCTCCCAAAGCGCTTTTGAAAACGTGTTGTTCCAAAAGTACTCTTAGAGCTATCGTCTTGTTGCCACAGCAATTGGTTACTTAGTGCAAATCCTGAGTATGAGTAGTTGAACTGGTTGCGTACTTGTTTAAAACGCCCTCTAATATCACTATCGTCATATAATACGTTATTTTGATAAGAAAGGCGTCCATAGGTATTATTCATTAGCCCACCAGCTAAATTTATTTGGTAGCTGTTAAAATCTTGCTGCTGTTCGTCGGTACGATTTGTAGCGCTAAAAAGTAGTGATTGTTCGGCAATTTGAGTTCGGGCTGTAAATTCAAATTCTTGTTCATTGTTATTATTTTTTTCAACATTCGCATTTAATAATAATCGGTCAAACAAGCTTATGTTGGTACCAAATGCATACTTAAGTAGATCGTCATCCGTATTTTTTTGACCTGATGTAGCAGTGTATACAGATATATTATCTGTAAGCCCTTGCTCATATCTACCCGCAACTTGCCAACCCTGCCCCTGCGAGCTTGAAACATTGTTATTTAGTAACTGCTTGCCTTGTTCAGTAACCGACAATTCATAGTTACCTTGTCCCTGCTTAAGTTGATTTCCGTCCACAAAGTAATAATCACTTTTACGCTCAACTTGACCTTGAGGCCCATAAAAAATAAGCTCAAAATTATTAGCTCCAAATAATAGGTTTATATTATCAAAAATATAACGCCCATCTGCGAGGCTAAGCTGTTGGTCTATTAATATTTCATTACGATACAGCTCTACATCCCAACCTGGCTGTATAGCACCGCTTAAGTTAACTTGGTTATTAACTATTTTTCTACTGGTTACATTATTAGAAACTTTAACACCTCGGGCATACTGACTACTGTAGTTATTACCTACTTGCGTGGCGATAACATCACCAAAAGATATTTCAGTAGGCATGAAGCTGTTTTTTATTTCTTTGTCTAAGTTTTGCTTTGTAAACGTTAACCTAGAGTTGGTAAGTAAGTCAGTACTTCGTCCAGACAAAAAATACTCTGCAGATAAATACGCAAAGTCTTGAGTGCCTAAAAGTGAATAGTTCGTAGAATGTCTATCATCGCTCGCGGTAAAATTTAGTTGTAAGTCGGCAACCGGAGAAGATAGCGCTTTATATGGGCTAGCTTTCCATGGGAGCGTAGGTGGCGATCTCTTGTTAGGTGATTTTAGGTTGCGCGACTGTCTGTATCTTTGTTGTTCAACCGGTAAGGGGATCTCTGAGCTTATAAGTAATTCTAAATCTGGGTAATCAATATTAAACTCTAGATTTAAAGCATTATGTAAACTTTGAATATCTACATAAATATCATCTTCAATGGTAACTTGATTTTTTGCTAATAAGTAGCTCTGTGTAGGACTAGTAAATACAGCGGGTGTAACCGCTGCATTTAGAAAAAGAGGTTGTTGATTTGCTCCAACACCTTGAGCAATTCGATTGCTAGCATCAACATTCATTGCAAATTGTAGAATATCAAATAAGTCGCTTAAACTAACTTGTACACTTTGCTCGCTTTTAATTGCTGCAACTTCACCTAAGTAGTATGAGTTTAAATAAAGCGAAAGTATTAATAACTCGCCTGTGGCGATTCGCTGTTGCTGATTTTCTTTGTTTTTATAATCAATTACTTCAACGGGCTTAGTTAGCTTTAGTTCAATTGCGCGTAGTGTTGTTAAAGCATCCCCCACGGAAGAATTAGGATTAGCTATTACACTATTACTAAGCAAACTACTTATGCTTAGTAATAGTGCATACAATAAATTATTTAGCGTCATTCACAGTTAAAACATTAAGTGATTGTGAGGTTAAAGGCAGAGTGTATTGTGCAAATGTAAGGTCTTTATATTCTTGACTGCCTTCATATTTAAAAATGACTTTTCCTGCTTTATCTAAATTTTTGTCACTAAATAAACTAAGGGTTACAAACGCATTATCCACTTCTGGATAAATACTTAAATTACCAATTTCTGCAATTTTAACTTGCTCGTTATTGCTATCAACAAAGTAAGCACTTAATTTACCGTAGCTACTAAACTTACCTTCTCGTTTTATATTCAATAAAAACTGAGGACGTTGATTGCTTTCATTTAGCACTAGCTTAGCTTGTTCTATGGCAACTTCTGGCTCTTTCATGTCTTTACGTAACAAAATAGGAATGCTGTAGCTCATAATCATATTAACTTTTATTGAGCTTGTTTTATTAGTATTTTCACCAGGCAATGCTTGAAATAGAAGATGAGAGCGGTACTCACCAGAAGCTAGACCTTTAGGTTTACGTATTGCTATTTTTACTGTTTGTTTTTCACCAGGTGCTAAACGCATTTGTTTTGGTGACAAACGTGCCATTGAACTTAAACTTTCGCTTGTAGCCTCTGCCAACTGTATGTAGCCACCGCTAGGTTGCGCTTGCTTCTCACTCCATAAAACACGATATGTTTGATATTCATCCCCCGTATTAATTACGGTAACTTTAGCGGTTCGTTGACGTTCATCAAAACTAATACGGGTTGGAGAGATAAGTAAATTTGCGTATGCATTTTTTCCTAAAATACATACACTCAGTGCGAGCAGCACTAAAACTTTATAAAGCATGTTTTTCCTTTAGTAATCAATCGTAATTTCTAATTGGGTGTCAGTAATAAAACTACCATCTAAGTAACTTTGGCTAGTCCCTGTCGTTATTAAACGGCCACCTACTTTGAGTAAAAGATCTCCAAATTCATCGCTAGTTTGCGTGCTTGGTAAATCCACTAATACAACCGTAAACTTGGCACTATTAGCTCCAAGTACTTCACTTTGCAATGTAGAGTCACTCATTTTATTAAACGATATTTGAGTAAGCGGAGGTAAATCGGTAAATAAAAGTTCTGCGGGATTCCCCTCAGTTAATACGTAAATACTACCAAATGTGGTTATTTCACCATTGTGGTTAATCGTGATAGAGCTTAAAGTATTATTTTGAGGGATAACTAAAGTGCCAAAATTAAGCGCTTCTTGTTGTATGCTTGCGCTATAGGCTTGCTCGCTAAACATTAACGAAAGCCAAGCAGAAACATACAAAAAGCGCATTGTTTGTTTAAACACTAATTAATATGACACTTCAATATTAAAGCTACCAGAATACTCACCATCAGGGTAATCCACACTTGATGCGTTTGATGAAGTAGAAAGAGTCGCGCCTATATTAAATGATACAGCGCCATCAGCACCAGCTTGTAGGTTAGGAGTACCCTGCGTATAAAGCGCTCCTGCATTTGTTCCGCTCGTTATAAAGTAAGTCCAAGCATCTACAGTAAAATCAGGTTCATTTAAGCCTTGGCCAGCTAAGGGTAGTATCAAAGTATTTACTGGGTCGCTAATGGTTAAAATAGAGTTTGGTACTACATCTGACACACTGAAAGCACCCGCTTCACCACCTTCAATTATTGAGATACTCGCAGCGTTACCAGTTGGATTATCTTGTGAAGTAACAGGGCTCGCAGCTGGATCAGGATTAACTGTCAGCGTTGCTTGTTCGGCGCCTAATGGATCTGAAATAGCACGAATAGTACCAAAATTTAAATCGTTATCTTTTGTGAGTACTACAGCATTTTGTACTGTTACTTTCGCTTCAAATGACTCTGTAGCAGCATAAGTGCTAAACGAGCTGACCACGGTGGCTACAGCTAATGCAGATAAATAAAACTTCATGCTAAATCCTTATAAGAAAATGGGCTTTATCAAATATTTGCCCAACTATAGTTAGTATCGACTATTAGTACAAATACTTTAATACTATATAAGTTTAAAAGTCCTAATTTATTAATTATATTGGTTTTCCGACAAAAGCAGCAATATTACATACTTGATCAAGCTGATTAGCTAAATAACAAAACGCACTTACTTGAGCATCGTTTTTAAATGGACCTACACGTAATCCATACAAAGTCATATTATTATTTTTACGTTCAAACATAGTAAAATTAAATTGAGTAAATGCACTAGGGTATAATTGCTTAAGCCTTTCGACTCTTGCTCTAACAAGCTCTGGCTTTAAATACCAACCAAGCTGTGCTCCAATTTTAGTTTCATCTGTTAAGGTGAGTTCTGAATTTTGTAAGTTTGGTGTTTTTACTTCGGGAGTGTTATTTAGTGCCGTCGGTTCCAAATTCTGTGAAGGCTGATTACCATAGGTGATATCGGTTTTACTTTGCATGAGTAAAGGAGGGTTTTCAGTTAATTCACTTTGAGACGATAACGCCATAATTAATAGCTGTAAATCATCTTCCATAGCAGTTAAACGACCAATGCTTTCTTGCTGTAAGTGCCACTGCGAAACATACTCTTTTACTTGTTTATCAGTTATTAAAGAATGCTGCACGCTCTCGTTATTTACAGTTGCGCTGCTGCATCCATATAAATAAAAAGATAAGAATAAAACTGATATTAAATGACAAGACTTCAAATACCGCATTGCAAAATGCACTCTACTAACCAAGATAATAAATCAAAGCAAATTTTGCGCCAATTTATAGCAACTTTTTAATTAAGTAGTCTATTTTGAAGTAAGAAAACCGAGTTGATAACAAAACAAAATTGCATTATTTAATTACTATCACTAGTTATTGCTGTATTGCTCTAGCTACTGCCTCCGTGCACTCGTATATCAAAATTATTAGCGATAATTGCGTCAGGTTTAATCCCCAAGATTGATTAGGTATTATTACAGATTGATATTACGTAATACGGGCTACAGCCTTACTGGCTTATCGGTGTAGTTACTTACTATGCAATCGAGTTTATACAGCTTGAATACGTCACAATCTGCTTTTGCATTTTTAAAGTTTTGGTAAGAGCCTAGTTTTAGTCTATAAAACATTTTGTCGTTTATCTTGGCGGTTTCTACGTTAGTCAATATTTTGTCTCTAAACAACGGTGCTGCTTTAGTATTTAGCTCTTGCCATGCTTTAGCCACACCTTGCTCTGAGTCAACCGAAGCTACCTGCAAAGCAAATACATGTTTTGGTTTATTTAATTTTACAGCTTGTTTTTTATTGCTGTAGTTTTGTTTAACTTGTTGGCGTGATTTAACATTACGTGTGTTTCGAGGTGAGCGTACAGACTTGCTGCTATACCCTTGATTAGACTGCGCAATAGCTTTGCTGTTTATAATATCAATATGATTTACGAGATAAGTTATTTCTTTTTCTAATCTTAAAATTCGCTCTATACCTTCGCGTGCTTGTTGCCACTGCATTGCAGCATCTTTTAGCTGAGCAAGCTCCAAGGCTGTAATTGAGACGTAGTCAGGCGAGTTACTTTGAGGTTGTTCGTCAATGGTTTTTATTTCAGGCGTAACGCTGCATGCTGTGCCAAATAAAAGCATTAGCAAGCTAAGTAAAAGCCCAATGTTATTTTTTTTATATATAAACATGTATTTGCTGTCCTGAAAGCAGTGTTTTCACTACATTTCAGTTAAACATTCTCACAAGAAAGCGTTTAACTTTATTTAAGCTGTGAGCTATAAAACTTAGCTCTTCGCATGCTTGTCAGTGTTTTGTAAAACACAACGTTGCATACTCCCACCCTTCCTTGAGAGCATTATTTAATACAAATTTAATGCCAGTTAACACAAACTTTACAACATAAATAACAATATGTCTGTAATGACCTAAAAATTTTATTTTTAAAGAGGCTCCTTTCTTATTTTACTCTAGGGCCTGTTGACCTTTCAGGATTAAAACTTGTTCAATCTAGGGGCTATTTAATCGCGGCGCGAGGTTTGTAACCTAGTGGGCTCGATAACTGCTCCTGCGTTATTCTACTGACTTACATCCCTGTAAGAATAAGTAAAAACCGAGTAAAGCTTCCGCGTCCTGCTCACGCCCCTTACCTACATCCATGTAGGCAACAAAGAGTAAATTGCCCCGAGGCAGAACCCTTCGGGCAGCGCATGTTTGGCATCTATACTACGTTATCACCTATTTATGGGGAATAACCACACTACATAGGCTCTGCCTTGCCTAAATACCAAACAGCCTGCTGCAAATTTAGCCTCGAAAGATAAACAGGCCTGATAAAACTCATAAAAAAGGCGCCGATATAGGCGCCTTTCATGATTTACATTAACTGTTAAATCAGTTTTTTAATAAATGACTTTAATTCATCAGCAAATTCATCGCGACGAAGTGCAAATTCAATAGTCGCTTTTAAATAACCAATTTTACTTCCACAATCGTGGCTACGGCCTTTTATAGCGTATGCATCTACTTTTTCGTGTTCCATTAACATCGCAATTGCGTCAGTTAATTGAATTTCATTGCCTGCTCCTTGCGGAGTTTTTGCAAGTAACGGCCATATGTTTTCGCTTAATACGTATCGACCCACTACAGCTAAGTTAGATGGCGCTTCGTCTACTGGCGGTTTTTCTACCATGTTAAAAATTGGCGAGCTTTCACCTTGTTTTAAGTCAACATCGCCTAAATCAACCACACCAAACTTATCTACTTCATCCATTGGTACTGGCTCAACCATTATTTGGCTATGCTTGTTTTGCTCAAAATTAGCGATCATTTCTGCTAAGTTATCTTTTTTAAGATCGCTCTCTACATCGTCAATAATTACATCCGGTAGAATAACTACAAACGGTTCGTTACCAATAATAGGCGCAGCACAACTAATAGCATGGCCTAAGCCTTTTGCTTCACCTTGGCGTACGTGAATAATGGTTACGTCTTTAGGGCAGATTGCTTGCACTTCGGCAAGTAGTTGCCGCTTTACACGCTTTTCTAAAGTAGCTTCTAGTTCAAAGCTCGTATCGAAGTGATTTTCGATTGAATTTTTACTTGAGTGAGTTACTAACACTATTTCTTTAATGCCTGCAGCAACGGCTTCGTTTACTACATATTGAATTAAAGGACGGTCTACCACTGGCAGCATTTCTTTAGGAATTGCTTTAGTGGCTGGTAACATACGAGTACCAAGGCCTGCTACTGGGATCACTGCTTTCATTTTATGTTTTCCTTAATCTTTTATTATACTGAAAATGGATATTGAATCGCTTCGTGGCATTGATAGCCTGTTACTTCAAAGTCGTCTCGTGTTACCCACGTTTCTATGTCTTTTAATGATTTAATTTCTGGATTAATTTTTAACTGAGGTGATGCAAATGGCTTACGCGTTAACTGCACATCACGCATCAGCTCAAGTTGGTTTTCGTAAATATGTGCATTAGCAATTTTATGATACGCCTTACCCGCTTTGTGGCCGGTAATTTGAGCCACTAGCGCAAGCAACACAAAACACTGAATTTGATTAAAATTAAGGCCAAGTGGCACATCACAGCTTCGCTGGTATGACGTTAAATATAGCGTATCACCAAGTAAGGAGAAAGTGTGTGTATGCATACACGGGCGCAGGCAACCAAGCTCAAACTCACCTGGATTATAAAACGTGATTATTTCACCACGGTCATCAATGCCATTTTTTAAGTTATTAATAACTTTGGAAAGCTGATCAAGCGTTGAGCCATCTGGTCGTTGCCAACCACGACCTTGTACGCCGTAAACACGCCCCATGTCATCCTCACCTTTACGGTTAGGATTATTAAGCCATGCATTGTTATCGTTTGCGTTAGCATCCCACGTTTTACAGCCAATTTCACGAAATTGCGCAGCGCTGTCGTACCCGCGTAAATAGCCTAGCAATTCAGCAATCGCTGCTTTGTAGTAACTTTTGCGTGTAGTGATCATCGGAAACTGATTATTAGCCACATCGTATTCTAAATCAGCATTGATAACGGTTAAACAACGCGTACCTGTACGTTTATTTTCGACCCACTGCCCTTCGTCAACAATACGCTGACATAATTCTAAATATTGTTTCATGCGTTACTTCTTATTATGCTTTAGCTGTGGTTATTTGTTTAGGTTGTTTATATGCCCAAATTAATAAGCCTAAACCACCTACAATCATAGGTAACGAAAGTATTTGTCCCATTGATATAAAGTCGGCAAATAAACCTAATTGTGCATCGGGTTGGCGGAAATATTCAATACAGAATCTAAACACGCCATAACCTAATAAAAATACACCGGCTACGCTGCCTGCTGGACGTGGTTTTTTAATAAACCATTGCAGGATTAAAAACAGCACTAAGCCTTCAAAAAATGCTTCGTATAATTGCGATGGGTGACGCGCAAGCGGACCGCCCGTTGGAAATACCATTGCCCATGGCACGTCGGTAACACGCCCCCATAATTCACCGTTTATAAAGTTACCAATACGTCCAGCTAAAAGCCCTACAGGAACCAGTGGTGCAACAAAGTCGCCCACTTGAAGAAGCGACTTTTTACGCGTCCACGAAAAAATTGCGACGGCAGTTATAACGCCAAGTGTTCCACCATGAAACGACATACCGCCCTGGTCTATTCTAAATAAATACAGTGGGTTTTCTATAAAGTAACTAAACTGGTAAAACAATACGTAGCCAATACGCCCGCCTAGTATTACCCCTAACATGCCGTAAAACAGTAAATCGCTTACTTGCTCTTTAGTCCAACCCGAATTTGGCTTTGATGCTTGACGATTTGCAAACCACATCGCAAATGCAAAACCTATTAAATACATCAAGCCATACCAACGTACGCTTAGCGGTCCAACAGAAAAAATAATTGGATCAATTTGAGGAAACTCAAGTGCCATAAAAAATAAACCTTTAGCTAAAAACCATTTTAATTGCGATAACTACAAGCAGCACCGCGAAAACTTTCTTAATTGTATTAACAGGTAAATAGTGAGTTGCTTTGGCGCCAATAGGCGCAACAAACCACGAGGTAATAACAATTCCAAATAATGCAGGTAAATAAACAAACCCAGCAAAACCATGCTCTAAATCGGTAACATGCCAGCCTGCGCTGATGTAACCAATAGAGCCAAATAATGCTATAACAATTCCGCACGCGGCTGCGCAGCCAATTGCTTTTTTTATATCAACCGAAAAATAATTAAGCATAGGTACTATTAAAGCACCACCACCAATACCAATTAAACCTGATAATCCGCCCATTATCGCAGAAAATCCACATAAAATAGGACCTGCTGGTAACGGTTTATCTGACATCGGTTTATTACGCGCGGATAGCACCATTCTTGCTGCAATAAAGACAACGCTTATAGCAAACACTGTACGCAATATTTGTTCAGGGATTAAACTTGCTGCAAAGCCACTAATAAGTGCACCTAAAGCCACGCCCGACATAACCCATGGGGCAATATTCCAAGGCACGTTATCATTTTTATGATGAGCCAGCGCTGAAGACGTTGAAGTAAATAAAATAGAAGCGAGTGAGGTTGCAATAGCAATTACTAATACATGATCAGCCGACGTTACATTAAATGACAGTAGCAGAGTGCTTAGAACTGGAACGATAATTAAACCGCCACCAATGCCTAGTAACCCAGCTAAAAACCCAACAATACAGCCTAGTAGTGCGCAGCTTGCGACTAACAAACCTAAGTCATACATAGTAATCTCAAATACCCTTTTAAGGTTTATATATTAAAGGATTATAAAACTAATAGCATCTGTGTATTGCAATTAATTAGGCGTATAAGCTTATTTAGGAGTGTAAAACAAATCACCTAATTTATGCTCTAGCATAAAGCTTCGCGTTAAACGTAGTACTTGTTTGGCTGTGGATTGCGCTAAGCATTCATTTAATAGTTGTTCCATGTCACTGACATTTAAACGTCTAAGTACCCATTTAACTTTGTTAAGCGATGATAAATTCATACTAAGGCGCCTGTAACCCATGGCAATAAGCAAAATAGCCCCTTCAGGATCGCCGCCTAGTTCACCACACAAACTAAATGGCAGTTCATATTGCTCACATTCACGCGCTACTTTATTTAGTACCCTGAGTACGCCCGGGTGATAAGGGTTAAAAAGTTCGGCAACTCGTGCATTAGCCCTGTCTACTGCTAATAAATACTGTGTTAAATCGTTACTACCTACTGAGCAAAAATCGACTTTTTTTGACCACTCTGGAAGCATAAATACACTTGAAGGTACCTCTAGCATTATCCCTATGTCGGGTCTTTCTATGGTTTGCTCTGGGTATTTTTCACTTAACTCAAAATAAGCCTGTTCAAATAACGCAAGTGACTCATCAACTTCTTCAGTGCCGCTGATCATAGGGAGCATTATTTTTAGATTGCCTAAACCAATATTGGCTTTAAGCATCGCTTTTAGTTGATCTAAAAATAACTCTGGGTGATCAAGGCTAATACGAATGCCACGCCAACCTAAAAATGGATTCTCTTCGGTAATGTTAAAGTAATCGAGTACCTTATCGCCCCCAATATCCAATGTACGCATAACCACAGGATTAGGATGATAGCTAGTTAGTACTTCTCGGTACCAATTTTCTTGCTCTGATTGCGAAGGAAACTGACCCTTTTGCATAAACCACGCTTCGGTTCGATAAAGCCCCACACCGTCACAAATATGCGCGCTACTTTGCTCGGTATTAAGCTCAAGGCCTGCGTTTAATAATAAGCTAACATGCTCACCGTCAAGCGTAATTGATTCTGAGTCTTGCTCAGCTAAAAAGCGGTTATTAAGTAGGTTATCTTGATGCTGTAACTCTGTGTATTCATCCATCAACATTTGCGAAGGCGATATATATAAACGCCCAGCAAATGCATCTAAAATCATCGGTTTGCCATTAAACTGCAGTAGAGGTAAATCTTCTATACCCCAAATGGCAGGGATCCCCATCGCACGCGTTAATATAGAAGCATGGCTATTTGCAGAGCCATTTACGCTTACAACGCCTGTTAAGTGACCTTTTGGCACCTCAGCTAGCATGGCGGGTGTTAAGGTATTAGCAATTAAGATAGTGTTGGCCGGATAATTTTTAACAGCGTGCTCGGTATTTACAAGATGGTGTAATACGCGAAGACCAATGTCTTTAACGTCAACAGCACGCTCTTTTATATAAGGGTCTTGCATGGCATTAAATTGAGATATTAAACGCTCTATTACAATTTTTAGGGCGCTTTTAGCACACCAGCCTTCTTGTAATTGCATTTCAACATTATGCCCTAAACTTTTAGCGTCAAGCAGTTGTTGATACACATCAAATACCGCAAGAGCTTCGTGCGGAATAGAATCGCTTAGCGTCATAGATAGGGTATTAAATTCTTTGCGCGTTGCAGCTACGGCTTGTGTAAACAAACGGCGCTGCTCAGTAACGTCACTGTCTTTTAAAAGCTCAATAGATTTAAAATCGAGTTTTGGTAATACAACAAATGCTTGCCCTATACCTATTCCAGGCGCGCTCGATACGCCTTTTAAAACAGACGTTTGATGAGATGACTCATCTTGGCGGAGTATTTCTTTAATTTCAGCATGCGCTAACTGTGAAGCAAGCTGGGCAGAAAGCGTTATTAAAAACGACTCTTCGTCTTGGCTAAATACACGTGCCATTTTTTGTTGAACAACAATAACACCCAGTACTTTTTTTTGATGAACAACGGGTACAGATAAAAAAGCGTTGTAGCCTTCTTCGTTTACTTCGGGGGAGAGCTTAAAACGAGGATGCGATTTAGCAAATGCAATATTAATAGGTTCTTCGCGTTGCGCTACTAGGCCAACTAAACCTTCGGTAAAACCAATTCTAAACTTACCTACCGCATCGGGGTTTAGCCCTTCGGTTGCCATAAGTACAAAATTGTCTTGGCTGTAATCTGCAAAATAAATGGAGCAGCACTGGGTTTTCATGGCATCTTTAACCATTTGCACAAAGCACACTAATGCGCTGTCTAAATTCGCTTGTCGCGATACAGACTCCGCAATAGATCTCAGTGTAGCCAGCATACCCTGCTCCTTTATTGTATCGAGAAATTACTACCTTTTACTTCGCCAATGATCTTTATGTTGTTCTCTCTTATTAAAAGGCATGGCGAAAGGAGCAAACTCTTTCATTACTCGTCGATAAACATCCCGTTTAAACGATACAACCTGTCGTACAGGATACCAATAACTTACCCAGCGCCAATCATCAAACTCTGGATGATGGGTTTTAAGTAAATTTACATCTTCGTCTTTACAGCGTAATTTTAGTAAAAACCATTTTTGTTTTTGCCCAATACACACCGGACTAGAGTCTCGGCGGATTAATCGTTTGGGTAATTTATAGCGTAACCAATGTTTTGAGCTTGCGACTATTTCTACATCTTCTGGTCGCAACCCTACTTCTTCGTGTAATTCACGGTACATGGTTTGTTCTGCAGTTTCGCCATCATCAACACCACCTTGGGGAAATTGCCAAGAGTGTTGACCATAACGTCTGGCCCAAAAAACCTGTCCCTGATTATTGCAAATCACAATTCCGACATTGGCACGAAAACCTTCGGCATCAATCACCTTAGTGCCTCATTTGTAAGTCGATTTTTAATGATTGTTCCACATTAGCCGCAATACGGCAAATACTATTATACCCAAGCCAATTAGTGAGCTAAGTTTGAGCTTTTAGTATGTTGATAAATTAATAGAGAATAGGTAAATATTTAGAAAATAACTCAGCAAAGCTATTGCGGTTCTTGTTTTCCTCTAGTTACTCACAGTTTGTGCATAACTTTTGTAAAACACGCTCATTTTGCAAACAAATCCACAATATTAGATCTTAAAACTTAGCTTCTCCACAGATTCTGTGGATAAACATGTTCATATAGTTGTATTTATCCTTACAACTTTTAAATGGCTTAATCAAAACTGAACGTGCACATTTAAAAAAACCTGCAGAGTCAGTAACTTAAAGTAAAGTTGCTTAATTTCAATATGTGCAAAATTAACACAAACAACAAGCGAGCAAAAAACGTACAACCCTAAAGATATCCACGGCTTAGCCTATTTGCTATCATGGCTATGGTATTTATACAACCGAAATTAAGAATATGCGACCTACAAAACCACACTCAATAAACGACTTAATGCAGCGCGTTAACAGTATTGCCGGATTAACGCTAGGACAACTTGCAAACCACTACCATTTTAAAACACCTGATGACTTACTACGTGAAAAAGGCTGGACTGGGCAACTCATTGAATACGTACTAGGCGCTACTGCAGGCTCAAAACCCCTCCCCGATTTTGAAGATTTAGGAATTGAGCTAAAAACACTGCCTATTTCTTATAAAGGTAGGCCACTGGAAACTACGTTTGTATCGGTTACACCTTTAATGAACGTAACGGGAATGACGTGGCATACCAGCTCTGTGCGTAAAAAACTAAATCATGTTTTATGGCTGCCAATTTTAAGCGAACGTGATATTGCGCCGTTTGACAGAACTATCGGCAGCGGCTTTTTGTGGCAGCCTTCACCTGAACAAGACGCTTTGTTACAACGCGACTGGGAAGAGCAAATGGAGCTAATTGCGCTAGGTAGAGTCGACGAAATATCAGGCCATTTAGGCGATGCTATGCAAATACGCCCCAAAGCTGCTCATAGTAAAATAGTCACTGATGCTATTGGCCCAAATGGGCAAATAATTAAAACCCTACCCCGTGGTTTTTATTTAAAAACCAGTTTTACAGGTGATATTTTAAAGCAGCAGTTTCAGCTATGAGTGCGTAAGAAGTTAAAGCATGAGTAAAGCGTTATACTTTTGTGCTCCACTCTTTAGTGCTGCGTACATCAACAAGCTTAAAGCATACAATTTATTTTCATCTCTTTGGAAAAAGTATCAGGCATAAAAAATCCCCGCATAGGCGAGGATTTTATCATCTAAAATTAAAAGTTATATTCTATGTAAAATAGAATTACTGACCTTTAACTTCTTTAAGACCGTTGTACGGTGCTTTATCACCTAATTGCTCTTCAATACGTAGCAATTGGTTGTACTTTGCAACACGGTCAGAACGGCTCAGTGAACCTGTTTTGATTTGACCTGCAGCAGTACCCACTGCTAAATCAGCAATTGTTGAATCTTCAGTTTCACCAGAACGGTGAGAAATAACAACAGTAAAACCAGCATCTTTAGCCATTTTGATTGCAGCTAAAGTTTCAGTTAAAGAACCGATTTGGTTAAACTTAATTAAGATTGAGTTAGCAATACCGTTGTCGATACCACGTTTTAAAATCTTCGTGTTAGTTACAAATAAATCATCACCTACTAATTGGATTTTATCACCCATTAGTTTAGTTTGGTGTGCAAAGCCATCCCAATCAGACTCATCAAGACCATCTTCAATAGAAACGATTGGGTACTGATTAGTAAGATCTTGTAAGAAGAAGTTAAATTCTTCAGAAGTGAATTTTTTACCTTCACCTTTAAGATCGTAGATGTTTGCTTCTTTGTCGTAAAACTCAGATGCAGCACAATCCATCGCTAAAGTAATATCTTTACCTAGCTCGTAACCTGCGTTTGCAACAGCTACTTTGATTGCAGCAAGAGCCGCTTCGTTAGATGCAAGGTTAGGTGCAAAACCACCTTCATCGCCAACCGCTGTTGAATGACCATCAGCTTTAAGCACTTTAGCAAGGCTGTGGAATACTTCAGCGCCCATACGTAGGCCTTCGCGGAAGTTTTTAGCGCCAACAGGTTGGATCATGAATTCTTGAATATCTACAGAGTTATCTGCGTGCTCACCACCATTGATGATGTTCATCATTGGAAGTGGCATAGAGTAAACACCTGGTGTGCCATTTAAGTCAGCAATATGTTCATAAAGCTCAACTTTTTTAGACTGTGCAGCTGCTTTCGCAGTTGCTAGTGATACAGCTAAGATTGCGTTTGCACCTAATTTTTCTTTATTTTCGGTACCATCTAAATCTAGCATCACTTTATCAACAGCGTTTTGATCTAATGCATTTTGACCAGCTAAAGCATCAGCAATTTCTTTATTAATATAACCAACTGCTTTTAATACGCCTTTACCTAAGTAACGTGATTTATCACCGTCGCGTAACTCTAATGCTTCACGAGTACCAGTAGATGCGCCTGAAGGTGCTGCTGCACGACCCCAAGAACCATCTGCTAAATGTACGTCTGCTTCAACAGTTGGGTTACCACGCGAGTCCATAATTTCGCGACCGATTACTTTTACGATTTCTGACATCTTGATTCCTCTATATTCCCAAAATGGTGAGTTCAGCTAACTTTACTACGTTTTATATAGCTTAGTCAGCCCTTAAAACAAAAAAGCCGTGCAATATGCACGGCTTTTAAAATTACGAATTCGCTTTTTGGTGGATGTGCGCAGCTGCTACAAACCCTTCAAATAACGGATGACCATCACGTGGCGTTGACGTGAATTCCGGATGGAACTGCGCGGCAATAAACCATGGGTGATCTTTATTTTCGATAATTTCTACCAGTTTTTTATCTTCTGATAAACCAGTAAAGCTTAAGCCTGCTTTTTCAAGTATTTCTACGAAGTTATTATTTACTTCGTAGCGATGACGATGACGTTCAACAATTTCGTCGCTGCCATATACTCCATGTACTTTAGAACCAGGCGTTAAATGACACTTTTGTGCGCCTAAACGCATAGTGCCACCTAAATCAGATTTTTCGCTACGTGTTTCAACATTACCTTCAGCATCTAGCCATTCAGTAATTAAGCCAACTACAGGCGCTTCTGAATTTGCATTAAATTCTGTAGAGTTTGCATCCGTTAAACCTGCAACATTACGTGCATATTCAATTAATGCTACTTGCATCCCTAAACAAATACCTAAGTATGGTACTTTATTTTCACGTGCATATTTAGCTGCTAAAATTTTACCTTCAACACCACGTCCGCCAAATCCACCCGGTACTAAAATAGCATCTAAGTGTGAAAGTAATTCAACACCTTTGCTTTCTAAGTCTTGTGAATCTACGTATTCAATGTTGATTGTTAGGCGGTTTTTAAGACCCGCATGCTTTAATGCTTCGTTAACCGATTTGTACGCATCTGGTAATTCAATATATTTACCAACCATACCAATGGTCACTTCACCCGTTGGGTTAGACTCTTGATAAAGTACTTGTTCCCACTCAGCTAAATCAGCTTCTGGTGGATCTAAGTGAAAACGACGACATACAAAGTTATCTAATTCTTGTGTTTTTAATAACGCAGGAATTTTATAAATGCTGTCTACATCGGGTAGTGAAATAACCGCTTTTTCTTCTACGTTTGTGAATAATGAGATTTTTGCACGCTCATTATTAGGTAGTTTACGGTCTGAACGACAAATAAGAATATCTGGTTGAATACCTACTGAGCGTAACTCTTTAACAGAGTGCTGAGTTGGTTTCGTTTTAACTTCACCGGCAGGGCCTAAAAATGGCACTAGCGTTAAGTGAATAAATAGCGCGCGTTCGCGGCCAATTTCAGTTCCCATCTGACGAATTGCTTCAATAAACGGTTGTGATTCAATATCACCTACAGTGCCGCCAATTTCTACAATAGCAATATCATAACCTTCAGCACCGTCGTATACACGCTGCTTAATATCGTTAGTGATATGTGGAATAACCTGAATAGTAGCACCTAGGTATTCACCACGGCGCTCACGACGTAATACGTCTTCATATACACGGCCTTGTGTGAAGTTATTACGACTAGTCATTTTGGTACGGATAAAACGCTCGTAGTGACCTAAATCAAGGTCAGTTTCTGCGCCGTCTTCTGTAACGTAAACTTCACCGTGTTGAATTGGGCTCATTGTGCCTGGGTCAACGTTGATGTAAGGATCCAGCTTTAAAATGGTAACATTTAAACCACGGGCTTCTAAAATAGCGGCCAGTGAAGCTGCGGCAATACCTTTACCCAACGAAGAAACAACTCCGCCAGTAACGAAGATAAATTTTGTACTCATGCGAACCCTAGAATATCAGGAATTAAAAGGAATATAACACCCAAAGAAGAGCCTAAGGGTATATCATCAAGACGGGGCGAAATTGTACCAAAACACTGCTTATCAATCCAGCTAAAATTAGCTAATACGCGCACAAAAAATGTGCACTATTTAACATTAAGCCTATTTTACTTTTTTAATCGCATCCCACGCACTATCCATCTCTTCAAAGGTTGCTGTATCTAAGCTTTTACCTTGCGCATGCAAATAAGCGTTTACCTTTTCAAAACGCGCTGAAAACTTATCATTAGCGCTACGAAGCAGTTGTTCGGGATCTCGTTTAACATGGCGTATAACATTAACAGTGGCAAAAAGTAAGTCGCCGAGCTCTTCCGCTGTATGATCAGATAGCGGGTCTTGCTCAATCGCTTCTTTTACTTCAAGCACTTCTTCACTCACTTTATCTAGTGCACCATGATACGTTGGCCAATCAAAGCCAAGGGAAGCCACGCGTTGTTGAATTTTTTTGGCTTTACTTAAGCTTGGCATACTGCCAGGAATATCTTGCCAAAAAGAAGGGGGTTCGGTTTGCGCTCTAGCACTTCGCTCCTGTGCTTTGATTGCTTGCCACTGCTGCGATAATTGATCGTCTGTTAAATCTTTTTTTTCACCAAACACATGCGGGTGACGACGGGTAAGCTTATCGTTTAATTGCTCTACTAGATCATTAAAATCAAATAGATTTTGCTCTTGTGCAAGTTGCGCATAAAAAACTATTTGAAATAGCAAATCACCCAATTCACCTTTAAGCTCATCTAAGTTGCCTGATTCAATACAGTCGGCAACTTCGTACGCTTCTTCTAGCGTATGCGGCACAATAGATTTAAAATCTTGCTTGAGATCCCACGGACAACCGCCCTTGGGATCTCGCAGTGTTTTCATTATGCTAAGAAGTTGTGTAAGCGCTGTATTATCATTCATGATTAATGACCACGCTTGGCATCATGTACACCTTCAATTTGGTGTAATTTAGAAAGAACACGGTTAGTACCCGATAAGTCATGTACTTCTATTTGCATTGTAAATATAGCTAACTGATTATCTTCAACCGTATTTACGTTCATGTTTAAAACATTTACTTTTTCGTTAGCAAGTACTGAGCTTATATCGCGTATCAACCCTGAACGATCGGTGGCTTCTATTTTAATACTTAGTGCGTACGAGCCGTTAATATCATCTGACCAACTTACCGAAATAACACGCTCAGGATGCTGGTTTTTTAAGTTATTAAACGAATCACAGTCTTCCTTATGAACACCTATTCCTCGACCTTGGGTTATATAACCTATTATTTCATCGCCAGGTACTGGGCGACAGCACTTGGCTACATGGCTCATTAAGCTGCCAACACCATCAACCACAATGCCGTTTTTATCACCAGTTACTTTACTTGGTGCTTTAATGCGAATAACCGGCTCATCTTCTGTCCGATCACTTACAAAGTTAAGCATTTGATTGAGGCGAACATCGCCCGCACCAATCGCAACCATTAAGTCATCCAGCTCTTTAAAGTTAAAACGCTTAATGGCTGGCTCTAAATCTTTATATGTTAAATTGAGCTTTTGTAGTTCGCTGTCGAGAATTTCTTTCCCCGCACTTAAGTTTTTGTCGCGGTCGAGCTGTTTAAACCAGTGGTGGATTTTAGCTCTAGCACGGGATGACTTAATGTATCCTAATGACGGGTTTAACCAATCACGACTTGGATTTGGTTGTTTTTGGGTGAGTATTTCTACCTGATCCCCTGTTGTAAGTTGATGCGTAAACGGCACTATTTTGCCGAATATTTTTGCACCAATACAACGATGCCCCACATTTGAGTGGATGTAGTAAGCAAAATCAAGCGGTGTAGCGCCAAGTGGTAAATCAATAATATCGCCGCTTGGGGTAAATATATATACGCGGTCTTCTACTACTTGGTTTTTAAGCTCTTCTGCTAAATCGCCACCATCAACCACTTCTTCTTGCCATTGGAGTAGTTTACGCAACCAGCTAATTTTTTGCTCATAACCCGAGCCGCGCCCTGGTAATGCACCTTCTTTGTACATCCAGTGTGCAGCCACCCCTAACTCAGCATCTTGATGCATGTCGCTGGTACGAATTTGTATCTCTACCGTTTTACCTTCAGGTCCAAATACCACGGTATGAATTGACTGATAGCCGTTTTGTTTTGGGGTTGCTACATAGTCGTCAAACTCTTTATTAAGATGACGCCAATTGGTGTGCACAATGCCCAGCGCACCGTAGCAGTCTTGCAATCGTTCAACGACGATACGCATTGCCCGAATATCAAAAAGCTGATCAAACTCGTAGTTTTTTTGCTGCATTTTTTTATAAATGCTGTAAATGTGCTTAGGACGGCCATAAACCTGGGCCTCTATGCCCGCTTCACTTAAACGATTTTTTACTTGCTCAACCATATCTTCCATGTAGGCTTCGCGTGCAAGACGTTTGTCGTCAAGTTGTTTGGCTATGCTTTTATAGGTGCCTGGGTGCAAATATCTAAACGATAAATCTTCCAGTTCCCATTTTAATTGCCCTATTCCTAATCTGTTTGCCAATGGTGCAAAAATATCAGCCGTTTCTTTAGCGGCAATGACGCGGTCTTCTTCATCCGCATTTTTTACATTGCGTAAATGACATACCTGCTCGGCAAGCTTAATGACCACGGCGCGCACATCTTCAACCATGGTTAATAACATTTTTCGAATATTATCAACTTGCATAGTGCCTTTACCTTGATGCGATAAAGTACTAATAGTGGCCATTTGTGCAACCCCAGTTAACAGCATGGCTATGTTATTCCCAAGCTGCTCTTCGATGGTTTCAAGCGATATTAAGTCGTTTAAAAAATACGGGGTTAAATACGCAGTAGCTAACGATTCGGGGTCGAGATTTAGCTCAGCTAAAATTTCAACCATTTCGATTGCAGTAGTTTGCCTGCTTTCACTATCACATTTTACGCAGAGCGCTTGGGCTTTAGTAAGTAGCTCTGTTTTTTCTTCAGACAAGGCAAGAAATGAAAGCCGAGTGCTAAAATCTGTTGTCTCATCTTGTTGATGTGATTGTCGTGTAGCTACCATAATGCGTTCTACCTCCGTTGAAATAACGCCATAGTTTCAATATGCCCTGTATGAGGAAACATATTCATTAGCCCAATTTTATTAAGATCAAAGCCAGCTTGTGAAATAATTGCGCTGTCACGGGCTAAAGTAACAGGGTCACAAGAGACATATAAAATAGTTTTAAACTGCTTTAAAGGTAATTCCTCTAATACAGCCATAGCACCAGTCCTCGAAGGATCGAGTACAAGCACATCTAAGTTTTTGCTAAACCATGGGGCGCTCTGTATGCTTTGGGTTAAATCAAAGCAATGAAACTGCGCATTGGTAATAGAGTTAGTTTGCGCATTTTGAGCAGCCATTGCAACCGCTGAAGTCACACCTTCTACACCAATTACAGATTTTGCTTGTTTTGCTAACACTAATGAGAAATTACCAATCCCACAAAATAAATCCAATAAATTTTCATCACCTTTTAAATCAAGCCAATTTGCAGCTTGCTTTAACATAGCTTCGTTAACTTGCGCATTTACCTGAATAAAATTACCTAAACCAAATTCAAATTTTAGATCAAATTCTTTAAGATAATAAAATGGCATGGCTAAGTGTGAATGTTCTATTGCATCGCTCTCGCTTTGCCATACAATTTTAAACTGCTGGCTTTTTGTTATGTGCTCAACCAAAGCCTTTGTATCATCATTAATTGCTTTAGTGTGACGAATAACAACAAAGTTTTGTTTATCACTTTGGCATAACTGTAAATGGCTTATACTGTGCAGTGCTTTGTGTTGATTAATTAAATCATCAAAAAGTGTGAAAACATCTGTAAATACTTCATCAAGTACTGCACATTTATTAATACTCACAATATTTTTTGAGCCACTTGCTCTGTAACCCACGCGCATTTTTTTAGCTGCTTTATCAAACATAACAGCTATACGAGCGCTGCGTCTGTAATGCACAGGTTTACTTAATAATGGGGTTTGCCAGTTTAAGCTGTTTAATTTAGCAAACTTACTAAATAACTGAGTAACTGCAGTTTGTTTTTCTACAACTTGTTGGCTTACTTCTAAATGCTGTAATTGGCAACCACCACACTGATTATAGTGCTCACAAAAAGCATCTACTCTTGATTCACTCGCTTGAATAACTTTAGTTACTTTTGCACTACTGTATTTAGCTTTATCTTCGACGAGTGTTGCTTTGACTGTTTCGTTTGGTAATGCACCGCTTACAAAACATACTTTATTGTTATGTTTAGCAATGCCACGCCCTTGATGATCCATTCCCGTTATAGTCAATTCTAGTGTTTGTTGCTTTAACGGTTTTTTTTTCGCTTTAAAAATTTGCGCCATTAGGCATTACCTTAACTTTATTTATGAAGCACCTATATTTAGATGCTTTAGAATGCGTGTTGAACCGTATATACTCAAGTCATACTAATAACGATAAAACGCTCTCATTATGACCAAATTAGGCTTACGCGATTCTGTTTTAACACTGACCCTGATCCCAACGGTGATCATAGGATTACTACTTGGTGGCTATTTTACAATAAATCGTTACATTGAGCTTGATGAAATTTTATATCAGCAAGGCACTACTATTTCTGAGCCACTTGCTATTGCGCTTGAGCAACCCATGCTCGAAAAAAACAAACAGCTATTGAATCGTCTTATAAGCTACACACATAACAAGCACTCCCCTACAATTAAGTCGATTGCAATTTTTGATAAAAATAATGCGCTATTAATGACCAGTAATTATCACCGCTCATTTGAAAAGTTAATTAATCAAAAAACGCTCATAAATTTAAAAACGACCCGTGTGCAAAAGTCAGATGAGCTTGTTACATTCTTCACGCCCATTATTAACCATACAAGTCACGACTCTAAATGGGATCCATCGGCTTTTCAGTCATCTTTGGGCACCGTTATTATACAGCTAAACAAAGACCAAGCAGTTATAGGGCAACAACGAGCTTTATTAATTAGCGGTATTGTAATTATTTTATCATTGGTGTTTGCAGCAATTTTAGCTTTAAAGTTAAGCCGCATGTTTATGACGCCGCTTAATAAGTTAGTACTTGCAACCGACAAGTTAGTTGAAGGTAAAAGAAGTACTGGCCTTAACGACAACATGATTGGTGAGTTTGAGTTACTTCGAGAAGGCTTAAACACCATTGCTCACACTATGGTGATGCAAAAAGATGAAATGCAAAAAAATATTGATCAAGCAACAAGCGACTACCGCGAAACACTAGAGCAATACGAAACGTCAAATATAGAGCTCTCGTTTGCAAAAAAAGAAGCGCAAGATGCTAACCGTGTAAAATCAGACTTTTTAGCTAAAATGAGTCACGAGCTTCGTACTCCGTTAAACGGTGTTATTGGATTTACACGCCAGCTTTATAAAACACCGCTGAATAAACATCAAAAAGATTACCTCGACACTATTATGCTCTCAGCAAATAGTTTAATGACTATTATTAGCGACATTTTAGACTTCTCCAAACTAGAAGCGGGGGCAATGGAGCTTGAGTCGATTCAGTTTCAACTTCGTGATGCTGTAAATGAAGTAATGACACTACTCGCTCCTAGCGCACACGATAAGCAATTAGAGCTATCCATTTACATTAACCAACAAGTACCGGATGACTTAACAGGCGATCCCACTCGCTTTAAACAAGTCTTAATAAACCTGTTAAGTAATGCGATTAAATTTACCGAAAAAGGCTCTATTAAGGTCGACATAAGCCATCGGTTACTCGACGACGAACGCACTTCTTTACTTGTGTCAGTAACAGATACTGGCGTGGGTATACCTATGGATAAGCAAGACTCTTTATTCACTCCATTTGGGCAAGCAGACTCAAGCATTACACGTAAGTTTGGTGGTACAGGCCTTGGTCTTATTATTACCAAGCATATTGTTGAAGCAATGAGTGGTCGTATAACGTTAAATTCTGCGCCTGGTAACGGTACCTGCTTTACATTCAATAGTGTGTTTAGTTTGCCAAATCACGTATTTACAAATGACTTACCGACTAAATCGCTCATTGGTAAGCGTATCTTATATTTAGAGCCACATGAGCATACGCACCATGCCGTACTTTCGTTATTAACCCAGTGGGAATCAAACGTTACGGCATGCTTTAACGAAACTAGCTTTTTAGACGCTATAAAAAATACTGAACATAAATATGACGTTTGCTTAATTGGCCATATGGCATCAGTTGATGATATGCAGCAACTAAAAAGCTATGTAAAAGCCGTGCGTGAATCTACTGATTACTTATATTTAATGCTTAATACTGTATCGCACAATATGCGAGAAGCCTTTATAGGCAGCGGAGCTGATGCATGTTTAAGTAAGCCACTTAATCACCGTAAGTTATGTGAAGTACTTGCAGCACCTTACAGACTTGACCACCCGACTCATAATATTGAACAAAACGATCAAGCTCTACTGCCGTTAAAAGTATTGGTTGTTGATGATAACGATGCTAATTTAAAACTTCTCCATACTTTGTTAAGTGAACAGATTGAAGTAATAGAAACGGCTCATAATGGTTCACAGGCATACAGTTTAAGTAAAAGTCATAAATACGACATAATTTTTATGGATATACAAATGCCAATTATGGACGGTATAACCGCATGTAAGCTTATACAAGAATCATCACTTAATGAAGACACACCCATTATCGCTGTAACGGCACACGCCCTTCAAAGCGAAAAAGAGCAACTACTAAAAGATGGCTTTAAAGGCTATTTAACTAAGCCTATTGATGAAGATATGCTTAAACAAATTATTAGCGACCATAGTCCACAGACTCCTGTTAATCGTGACAAAGCTAAAACAGATATACCACAAAGTCCTGCACCATTTCAAAGTAGTCGAATTGATTGGGCACAAGCCCTGCAGCGTGCTGGCGGAAAGAGCGAGTTAGCGCTAGAGATGCTTAACATGCTACTTTTAAGTGTCCCTGAGACCCTTACATTACTTGCTAAAGCAATAGAGAGTAACGATTGCCAGCAAGTGTTAAGTATTGTTCATAAATTTCATGGTGCATGTTGTTACACTGGTGTACCAAAACTTAAATCACTCGCAGAAACAATCGAAACATCGCTTAAAAATAAATGCTTGTTAGAGAATATTGAACCTGAATTATTTGAGTTACAAGATGAGCTTGAAAACCTACTTGCAGATGCAAGTGTGACCGAACTGCAAAGATAAGCTTTGAATTTTAGATACAAAAAAACGCGGTATTTACCGCGTTTTTTTATTAAGCTTTTTAAATACTTATGTTTGCTTATCTTACATTCTTGCTTCAATCATTAATCGTTTCATGTCGCGTACGGCTTTATCGAGCCCATCTATCGCTGCACGAGCAATAATAGCGTGACCAATATTTAGCTCATAAATCTCAGGCATTGCAGCGATTGGTTTCACGTTATGATAATGAAGACCATGGCCAGCGTTAACAATCAAACCTAAGCTTGCTGCGTATTTAACACCTTCACGAATGTGCTCTAACTCTTTGTGTAAATCAGTATCATTTGTGGCATCAGCGTACGCGCCTGTGTGTATTTCTACATAAGGAGCACCACATTCTTTGGCTGCATCTAACTGTGCTTTATCTGCATCAATAAATAGCGATACTTTAATACCCGCTTCGGTAAGCGTTTTTGTTGCTGCTTTAATTTTATCTATATTACCGGCTACGTCTAAGCCACCTTCGGTTGTTAATTCTTCGCGCTTTTCAGGTACTAAACACACGTACTCAGGTTTTACTTCAAGCGCGATTTTTATCATTTCATCGGTAACAGCGGTTTCAAGATTCATACGAGTTTGAATGGTTTTAGCCATTACATAAACGTCGCGATCTTGAATATGGCGTCTGTCTTCACGTAAGTGAATCGTAATACCGTCTGCGCCTGCATGCTCTGCTACACTGGCTGCATGAGCTGGATCTGGATAGCTTGTTCCACGCGCTTGGCGAAGTGTTGCAATATGATCTACGTTTACACCCAAAAGAATATCTTTCATTTTCTTACCTGTAAAATTACGTTTATTGAGAGGCCATAAATAGCTCGCGGCTTTTTAATGGTTTACTACCTAATAAGGGTTTTAATAAATAGCGACTTAATTGCTTTGCCATATATAGCACATCATTTTGGCTAAAGTCATGATTTGCTATGGCGTTGAGTTGTTTGCCACTAAATCCAGAACGTGTATCTTCTTGTACTAAAAAACCAAGTTCGGGGAAATAACTATACGTCTGCTTTTCATCTATTGGTTCACCACTGGCGTCAAAACTAAAATCCACGCCATAACCGAGTAATTCCAATAGTTGAAACTCGTATGAGCGAAGCACCTCTTGTAAATTAGCCCCGCTGTTTAGGTTTGATAGATGAGTTTTATATAGCTCAAATACTTGTTCAATTGGCTCGTTAACAGGAACGATACGATTTGTAAGCTCATTTAAATAAAAACCACAATAAAGCTCATCACCTTTTAAAAAGTGCGAGTTCCCATGCAGTTCAAACTTATTGATATATTTTAAATCGTACTTGCCACTGTAATTAACAAGCAGTGCCTGAAACGGCTGAAGTTGTGCTTTATGTTTAGTGGCCTGGCGACCACTAATTCGGGCCAGCATTCTTAACTGACCAACGCCTTCTACAAGCATATCTAACATTACTTGGGAGTCACTATAAGGACGCCGATGTAATAAATACGCGGTGTAGAAGTCGCTATCCATTCACTAAGCTACTGCTTGGTCTAGTCTTCACTGTAACCTAAGCTTCTTAGTGCACGTTCATCGTCAGCCCAACCCGACTTAACTTTAACCCAAAGCTCTAAGAATACTTTGTTATCAAGCATTTCTTCTATGTCTTTACGGGCTTCACGACCAATGGTTTTTAGCTTTTCGCCTTTATTACCAATAACCATGCGTTTTTGTGTTTCACGCTCAACAAGAATCAACCCGTTGATATGCCAAATACCGTTGTCTTGCCATTTAAACTGCTCAATTTCAACAGTTACAGAATACGGCAATTCTTCGCCCATAAAACGCATTAGTTTTTCACGAATTACTTCAGCTGCCATAAAGCGCATTGAACGGTCAGTTACATAATCTTCCGGAAAGTAAAATTCGCAAGGAGGTAAGCGTTTAGTTACTTCTGCTTTGATTAAATCAACATTTTTACCTTGCGTTGCCGATACTGGCATAATTCCAACAAAATCAAACTTGTCACTTAACCACTTCATATGAGGCAACACAAGGTCACGGTCTTTAACTTGGTCTATTTTATTAATAACCAATAATACCGGCTTACCACTTTGCGATACTTTATTAAGTACCATGTCGTCATCGGCATTCCAATGAGTGCCCTCAACTACAAAAATAATAAGCTCAACATCGCCGATAGAACTAGACGCGGCACGGTTCATTAAACGGTTAATCGCACGTTTTTCTTCAACGTGTAGACCTGGTGTATCTATGTATACCGCTTGGTGTTTACCTTCGGTATGAATACCCATAATACGATGACGCGTGGTTTGTGGTTTACGTGAGGTAATACTCACTTTTTGCTCAATAATTTCATTAAGCAAAGTCGACTTACCTACGTTCGGGCGCCCTACAATAGCAACCATTCCACAAAACGTATCTACATCACCTTCATGAGGCTGTATTAGGGTATCAAGGTTCATTTTTAAGTATCTTCAATGCTTTTTCAGCAGCTTTTTGTTCGGCTTTACGGCGCGAGCTACCTACAGAAATTATGCTATCCATTCCATCAACAATACATTCGACCGTGAATGTTTGATTGTGTGCTTGGCCTTTGGTATCAACCACAGTGTAACCCGGTAAAGATAATTTACGGGCTTGCAAATACTCTTGCAGCAGGGTCTTCGGATCTTTTTGGTTAAGCCCTGGTGAAATAGCATCTAATCGTGATTCGTACCATGACAATATAAGATCGCCACAGCTATCAATACCTGAATCTAAAAATGCAGCGCCAATAATAGCTTCTACTGCATCAGCAAGCGTTGACTCGCGACGGAATCCGCCACTTTTAAGCTCGCCCGGCCCTAAGCGTAAATAATCGCCTAGGCCAAATTCAAGACCAAACTCGGCAAGTGTCTGACCACGCACAAGCGTTGAGCGCATGCGGCTTAAATCGCCTTCACGCGCTTTAGGAAATTTGGCATAAAGTGCATTGGCAATCACAAAGCTTAAAATAGAGTCGCCTAAAAATTCTAGTCGCTCATTATGCTGGCCTTTGTGGCTGCGGTGCGTCATTGCTTGCTCAAGTAAACCTTGATCGGCAAATTCATAGCCAATTTTTTTATATAATTCTGTTACATTTTTTTTCATCGTTACTGAATATTACCTAGGCGCTCAAAGCGAACACCAGTTGGAACCCATCCTGGTAAAATATCATCAGGGCCATTCTCAAATTCAAAACTCATCCATATAAAGACAGCTTTACCCACCAAGTTTTCTTTTGGTACAAAGCCCCAAAAGCGACCATCTTGGCTGTTGTCGCGGTTATCACCCATCATAAAATAATGATCAGCAGGAACAGTCCATTCATCAGAAGGCGTGCCCGGTTGCTGGTAGTAACGCCCTTTTCTCTCAGGCGCTTGTGGGTTGATTAATATATCATGCGTAACTGTTGTTAAATTTTCATTTACACGAGCTAGAGGCATTGGGCCTTGTTTAAATTCGTTATCATTAATTAGTTTAAAATCAATTTTATTGAATTCATTACATAAAAGCTCACCCTGCTGGGTTTCGCCTTCTTTACAATTTGGCTGAATATATAAACGTTTATCGCGATAAACAATTTTATCGCCAGGTAAACCAATTGTACGTTTAATATAGTCAACATTTTCATCTAAAGGGTATTTAAAAACAACAATATCACCACGCTCAGGCTGCCCAATCTCAACTAATTGAGTACGCCAAACAGGGTCTTTTATTCCATATGAATACTTTTGTACTAAAATAAAATCACCTACTAATAATGTAGGCATCATTGAACCGGATGGAATTTGAAACGGTTCAAAGATAAATGATCTAAAAATAGTAATTGCTGCAATCATCGGGAAAATCGACTTTGCTGTTTCTGTTAGTACTGGTTCTGGTGCAATTAATGCCGCAGTTTCTTCATCTAACGGAGCTCCAGCAGACGTTTGCGCTATCGCTAAGCGCTCCTGTCTTTTAGGTGCATACATTAAGTGATCTATTAACCATATTAAGCCTGAGCCTAAAGTTAATAACACCAATAAAACTGAAAAATAACCAGCCATTTATAATCCTTTGTTTTTATTTGCCAACTTTTAAAATAGCTAAAAACGCTTCTTGAGGCACTTCAACATTACCTACTTGCTTCATACGTTTTTTACCATCTTTTTGCTTTTTAAGTAGCTTTTTCTTACGGCTCACATCACCACCGTAACACTTAGCAATTACGTTTTTACGTAATTGTTTTACCGTGGTACGGGCAATAACATGTTGTCCGATAGCAGCTTGAATCGCTATATCAAACATTTGACGTGGGATAAGCTCTTTTAACGCATCAGCTAACTGGCGACCACGAGACTGTGCACCATCTCTGTGAACAATTATCGCAAGTGCGTCAACGCGCTCACCATTGATTAAAATATCAACACGCACCATATCTGATGTTTGAAAGTGTTTAAAGTTATAATCAAGCGACGCAAAACCACGGCTAGTTGATTTTAATTTATCAAAGAAATCCATCACCACTTCAGCCATAGGTAGCTCGTACGTTACAGCTACTTGCTTTCCGTGATAAGTCATTTTTGTTTGGCTACCACGTTTTTCAATACACAAAGTAATAACGTTACCTAGGTATTCTTGTGGTACCAAAATATTAGCTTCAACAATCGGCTCACGAATCTCTACAATATCGTTTACTGCAGGCAAATCAGATGGATTATCAATCTGAAATGTACCTTCTTTAGTAACTATCTCATAGATTACCGTAGGTGCTGTTGTAATTAAATCAATATCGTATTCACGCTCTAAACGCTCTTGAATGATTTCCATGTGTAGCATACCTAAAAAGCCACAGCGGAAACCAAAGCCTAGTGCAGTTGAATTCTCTGGTTCAAAGAATAACGACGCATCGTTTAAGCTTAATTTATTAAGTGCATCACGGAACGATTCATACTCATCTGATGCAATTGGGAACATACCCGCATAAACCTGAGGCTTAATTTTTTGAAAGCCAGGTAAGCGAAGTGGAGCTGCATTTTTTTGATGAGTAATAGTGTCACCTACTGGCGCACCATGTATCTCTTTAATACCAGCAATAACAAACCCTACTTCACCTGTTCTTAAAATACCGGTGTTGGTTTGCTTAGGAGTGAACACACCTACTTGGTCGGCAGTATGTATATGCTCGTTCGACATTATTTTTATTTTGTCGCCAGTGCGTAATTCACCGTGCTTAATACGCACTAGTGATACAACGCCTTGGTATGGGTCAAACCAAGAATCGATAATAAGTGCTTGTAAAGGTGCATCTTTGTCGCCTACTGGCGGCGGTACATCTTTAACAATCATTTCAAGAACTTCAGCAATACCTACACCTGTTTTAGCGCTACACTGCACTGCATCAAGGGCATCAATACCAATAATCTCTTCAATTTCTTCTGCAACACGTAAAGGATCCGCTTGCGGTAAATCGATTTTATTAAGTACTGGAATTACTTCTAATTCCATTTCAATAGCGGTGTAACAGTTAGCTAGTGTTTGTGCTTCAACGCCTTGGCCTGCATCAACAACAAGCAACGCGCCTTCACAAGCAGCTAAAGATCGTGAAACTTCATACGTAAAATCAACGTGTCCTGGAGTATCAATGAAATTAAGTTGGTAGGTTTCGCCGTCGTTCGCTTTGTAATTCAACGTTACACTTTGCGCTTTAATGGTAATACCACGTTCGCGCTCAATATCCATTGAATCCAAAACTTGTTTTTGCATTTCACGGTCGGTTAAACCGCCACAAACTTGGATCAAACGATCTGAAAGGGTCGATTTACCATGGTCAATATGGGCGATGATCGAAAAATTACGGATATGCTTCATAAACTGGATTCTATACTTCTATTTTAATGGACTAAATATGAATACCTAAGTGACTTGAAAATACTTGCTTTAGGATGCCATAAGCTAAATTTGTATATAACAAACTGTACTTATGCTTTTTAAGATGGGTTACAACCATTTTATGTATTGAATAACAATAAGTTATATTTACTTAACTTAAATAATTCAGCCAGATAAAATAATTTAAAAAACCACGGTTCCCTGTATTTCCAAGTTACTTTGGTATAAAACGGCAATTTTACATTTAATTGGCGTCAATCACCATCTATTTGAGTTAAAGGGATACTAATTGGGTGAATTTTTATAACTTTTATATCGTGCTTTAGAGATTTCACGCGAGTTTTAGCTATAAAAAAGCCAGTAACGCCACCTAGAGCAGCAGCTAAAATCTGCCAGCCTTCGGAAGCTATAAACAATTGCGCCGCAATAAATGCAAAAACAAGACTCAAAAGGAGCGGTAGCATGTAAACCGCAAAAGCATGCTTAACAACATGACTATCATCTAGTGACAAAGTGACCTTTTGCCCTATTTCTACTGAGGATTCAAATTTATAAGGAAAGGTTTTTTTTGCAGTGCCAAATAATTTACTAAACACTTGTGAGCCGCAACGACCATTGCAGCCTTCACAAGCTTGTTTTTGCTGTGCTTCTAAATGAGCAATGTGGCCATCGAGGGCCACAACAGTGAGGGTTTGTTCAATCATAACAATCCTTACGGAATCGTCTATAGTGCGCGGGTAACTGACTCTGCAATCGCTTTTGCTGTCATACTCGGTACATTACCAACAACCGATACATCAAAATTACCGCCATTATGCACATATACTGTCGTTGCACCAGAAGTGAGTGCTCCACTTAAACGCTTACCTGGTAATGGGCGCTGAATAAATACAGAAACCTCAACAAAACCATCAGAGAACAAGTAATAATCAGTTAATTCGTTATTTAAATCGAGCTTATGTCTGTCTGATTTTAGCAACTCAAAGCCATCTGGTAACCAACTGATTTTCCAATTAGTGGCAGTACTATCTTCATTTATAAGTGCATTGTTTGGCAAAGGCGTTGGAAAGTTTCGATTGAGCACTTCAACTAGCATACCGGCTGGCTGCTCTGTCACACTAATATGTGTAAGCTGTAACTGCTCTAAGGCTTCACCTTCATGGTTAACGTACGCGGCTTTTAGTAACAACGACGATTCCATATCCAACCAAATCCAGTAATTATATTTATACTCGTCTTTAGATTCAATGCGAACAAGTTGCGCTGCACGCCCTGCAATACGCCCTTTTCCGCCTAGTACAAAATCATAGTGCGCACTTAAGCGGTCTATATCTTTAAATAGTACTTCAGGGATTGGACCTGCTATTGAATCTGTTTTTAGAGAATATGGTTCAGACTGAGGTTCAAAATAAGTAACTTGATTATCGATACGGACCATTTCAAGCCCAGCACCGTTAAGTAAACTTAAATGCTCAAGTTCGGTGTCACCTTGTAAAGCATGCACCCATCGGTAGGGTTCCATTGTTTTACCTTTGACAACCACAAACGAGGCGTCAAAATTACGGGTGTGAACGGCATTAGCCATTTTGAGTAATAAATCTTTGGCAGGATTTGTGTCGTTGGCAAATGCATTAAAGCTTACTACCAACGACAGAACAAAAGTGATTACTTTCATTTAATTAGTTTTTTTCCTCAGACGCTTTGGTATTAGTTTGCGCTGTTTCTAAAGAATTCGCAACTCGTGCTTGGCGTTGATGCTCAAGAACTAACGCACCAATACGCTGTTGCTGTAGTTCACGTAAACCTTGCTCAGCATTTTCAAGCGCAGGCTCAGACGAATAACTTACTGGCGAGGCCATACCCGCTAGCGGTGTGGTTTGCAGTAATGGAATTTCACTTTGCTGCTCATTGTTACTTTGAGGAAGCGTATTAACGCCCACAATAGCAAACATCGCTACACTTGCTGCAATAGCTAATTGAGCAACTGGTTTGCGCCAATTAAAAGCGACTACTTTATTATCTTGTACTGTTTCAGTGATTGCTTGAGGCTGTGTTTTTGACTGACTAAAATCAGCATAAACAGGCTCGCTTTCTAGTGCTAATGCAACGCGATCGCTAATATCAATATGTATGTCGTTATTATTTTTTTGAGCACGCATCGCATCACCAATTAACGCATAACGGCCAAACGTAGTTACATCTTGCTCTGCAATTTTTGCATCAGTTAGATGTTGCTCGCCATCAAGTAATGCCGATAACGCTTCGTTATCTAACTTGTTAAGGTGTGCTTTTGTCATACTAAGACTCGCCTATTAATGGGTTTAATTTGTTATCTATTGCTTCACGGGCACGAAATATACGCGAACGCACAGTCCCGACTGGGCAATCCATTACCACTGCTATTTCTTCATAGCTCATCCCTTCTATTTCTCTAAGGGTGATTGCGGTTTTAAGATCTTCAGGCAAACTATCAATCGTATTAAAAATAACAGCGCGTACTTCTTCGCTTAAAAGTAGGTTTTCAGGAGATGCATTCGATCGCATTGAATCTGCACAATCATAAAACTCGGCATCTTCAGCGTCTATATCATTTGCTGGCGGCTTACGCCCCTGGGCTACTAAGTAATTTTTAGCACAATTAACGGCAATACGGTATAACCACGTGTAAAAGGCGCTGTCACCTCTAAAGTTAGGAAGTGCACGGTAAGCTTTAATAAAAGCTTCTTGTGCTACATCAGCAATATCGCCTTGGTTAGATACATAACGTGAGATCAAACCTGCAATTTTGTTTTGATACTTCTTTACTAATAGGTTGAAGGCGTTTTTATCTCCTTGCTGGACCCTTTTTACTAGCACTAAATCTAATTCCTGCTCGCTCATTCGAGCCGGTACTCCTATGTCTGATTTTTGCTTGTTATTCATATTGTCGTCATTGTTCACAAATACTCTGACCTCTTTATGAATAAAAAGTTCTGCTTAATATTATTTTTTTATAAAATAGATGATAATAACGGCGCTAAGCCTTTAAAATCACTACGTAGTAGTATGACAAATATGATACAACTACAGATATTAAAAACAAATATTGCTCTATATGAGCATTGTAACCGCAAAGTACCTCTGACATGAACCAAAATAAACATCACATTGCAGATGTCGCTATTATAGGTAGCGGCGCAGCAGGCTTATCACTTGCATTATCTCTAGCTAATTATTGTAACGTTACCGTGATCAGTAAAGGAGCGCTTACCGAAGGTTCTACTTTGTATGCCCAAGGCGGTATAGCTGCTGTATTTGATAAACAAAACGACAGCATAGAATCTCATGTTGAAGATACACTCGATGCAGGCGGCGGTTTATGCGATAGAGACGCTGTTCATTATACCGCCAGCAATGCCCACGATTGCCTACAGTGGTTAATCGACCAAGGCGTACCCTTTGATATGGAGTTTGATAGCAAAGGAAAAGAGCGTTTTCACTTAACACGTGAAGGTGGTCACAGCCATCGTCGTATATTGCATGCAGCCGATGCAACAGGCAAAGCGGTGCAAACAACACTTATCAGCCAAGTTAAAATTCATAAAAATATAACGCTTTTAGAGCAATACAACGCCATTGATTTAATCACAGATAAAAGCGCCGGAAAAACAGGCTCACACATTGAAGGCATGTATGTGTGGAACAAAAAAGCTAAAAAGGTAGAAACCATCTCAGCTAAATTTGTTGCTCTTGCAACCGGTGGTGCAAGTAAAGTGTATTTATATACATCCAATCCAGACGTATCAAGTGGTGATGGTATTGCAATGGCTTGGCGTGCAGGTTGTAAAGTTGCCAACATGGAATTTAATCAATTTCATCCAACAAGTCTTTATCATCCAGAGCTACAAAACTTTTTAATTACCGAAGCCATGCGCGGTGAAGGGGCTTATTTAAAGCGCCCTGATGGAACTCGGTTTATGAAAGACTTTGATAGCCGTGAAGAGCTTGCTCCACGCGATATAGTGGCACGCGCAATCGATTTTGAAATGAAGCGCTTAGGCGCCAATTGTGTTTATTTAGATATTAGCCACAAAGATAAAGACTTTATTATTGAGCACTTTCCTACTATTTACGCAAAATGCTTAAGTGTAGGCCTCGATATAACGAAAGAAGCAATCCCAGTTGTGCCTGCTGCGCATTACACCTGTGGTGGTGTAATGACTGACTTTAACGGCAAAACAGATCTCGATAACTTATATGCTGTAGGTGAAGTTGCTTACACAGGCTTACATGGTGCAAACCGTATGGCAAGTAATTCACTATTAGAGTGCATTGTATTTGCCCACGCTGCAGCTAAAGATATTTTAAGTAAAATTGAACATGCACCAGAGCCGATAGCGCTTCCTCATTGGGATGAGAGCCGTGTTAGTAACTCAGATGAAGAAATTGTTATTACCCATAACTGGCATGAACTACGTTTATTTATGTGGGATTATGTAGGTATTGTACGCTCTACTAAACGCTTAGAACGAGCACTGCATAGAGTTGAGTTGCTACAGCAAGAAATACACGATTACTATGCAAACTTTAGAGTAAGTAACAACTTACTTGAGCTTCGTAATTTAGTGCAAGTATCAGAGCTAATTATTAGAAGTGCTATGGAGCGAAAAGAAAGCAGAGGCTTGCATTACACTATTGATTACCCTGAACAAAGTGAAAACCCAACGCCGACTATTTTGACTCCAAAACGCAATTAATTGCGCCGACAGTGGCACGTTTTAGACGCGCATAACTTTGCTCATTAACGCCATTGGCTGAAATTATAAGCCAATGGTTGTTACTAAAACCTTTAATATGAAGCCATATATTATTACCATAAAATCGGCTTTTGTTACTTATTTCACCCTGAATTTTTAAGCTCTCGCCCTCAAATCTAAATAACTTTGGTTCTAATATTATAATTCCCTCATTTGGGTGGATTGCTAATACTTTGCGCCACATTATCAAGCCAGCTAGTGCATTTAGTATTAAACAAAAAAGCATGGCTAATAGTGAATCTAAAAATAAACATAATATAAAACTGAGCATACAAAAAAAGACCACAATTGGTTTGTGGTCAGCTTTATTATTTGTAACCGTAAACCTATACACGAACTCGGTCTAAGATCAGCGAAACCATACCGTTTAACTGCTCGTCTTTACATTCTTCATGACCCATAAACCATGCAAATAAGTCAGGGTCTTCTTCTGTTAGCAAACGCTGAAAGATAGCCTGTTGCTCTGCATTAAGCGAGTCGTATGCTTCTTCCACAAACGGCATAAACAAAACATCTAGCTCTAACATGCCACGACGACAAGCCCAACGAATACGTGCTTTACTATGAATTTCAACCATTTTAAACCTCATACTTAATTGACTCGAGTTTAACAAACACAAGCCTATTTAGCAGCTATTAATCTCTCATTAAATAATAAACCCGCACCAATAAGCGCTTGTCTGTACCATACGTAACAACTGCGTTATTATGTCACTTCATTTATATTGCAAAGAAGGTTTTTATGTCGAGCGTTTATGCATGTCCGTTATCTCATCAACTTATTAGCCTCTGCGGTGCTGATAAATTATCTTATTTGCACGGACAAATCACTCAAGATCTAAATAAATTAACCAGCAGTAATTATTTGTGGGCTGGCCATTGCAGCGCCAAAGGTAAACTTTGGGGTGTATTTAAATTATTTTCTTACCAAGATAGCTACTACCTTGCGGGTAGCCAAGCTGAAGTTGAAAAATCATTAGCTGAACTTAAAAAATACGCTGTATTTGCAAAAGTTGATATTACTGAATGCTCAAAGCGTTTAATTGGTTTAATTGGTGATGATTTATCGGATGTACTGGCACAACTTGATATTAGCTTTGAAGGCGATGCAAGCGCGTGTGATTTTACGAATGGTAAAGCGCTAAAATTAGCTGATAACCGTGTTTTAATAATGGTTGATAACCAATTTAGCATGCCTGATAACGTATCCACACTTGATAACGAAGCCCCTTGGCAACAAGCAGCGATGCTTGCCGGTGAGCCTCAGCTAAGTGCAGATGCAATTGGCGAGTACGTTCCTCAAATGGTAAACCTACATGCTATTGGCGGTATAAGTTTCAAAAAAGGGTGTTATACAGGTCAAGAAACCGTAGCCCGTATGAAGTACCTTGGTAAAAATAAACGTGCAATGTATATCGTTTCGGGGCAAAGCGAAGGGATTCTTTCAGAGCCTGATTTAGAAACCCAATTAGGCGAAAATTGGCGCCGTGCAGGTAAACTTATCGCACAAAGTTTTGATGAGCAAACAAATAAATTAACAGGCCTCGTTGTGTTGCCAAACGATACTGATGTAACTCAGGTACTTCGTGCAAAACACACACCTCAGGTGGAGCTAAGCATTCTGCCTCTACCCTACTCTCTTGAAGATGAATAAATAGGAATGACTATGATCGTTGCGGCAAACAAAGTGGTAAAAATGCATTATTCAGTAATGGATAATGATGGCAATAGCATTGATAACTCGTTCGGTGGTGAGCCACTACACTTTATCATTGGCACAGGCTATTTAATTTCAGGCCTAGAAAATGCTTTGCTGGGCAAGCAACCAGGCGACACGCTTAGCGTAAAGGTTGAACCTGAAGAAGGTTACGGCGAGCGCCACGAAAACCTAATGCAAGCAGTACCTAAATCAATGTTTGAAGGTATGGAAATTGAAGTTGGCATGCAATTTCGTGCATCAACAGATGATGGTGACCAATCAGTAATGATCATCGATATTCAAGATGAAGAAGTGATTGTAGATGGTAATAACCCACTTGCAGGTATAACACTTAACTTTGATGTAGAAATACTAGAAGTACGTGATGCTACAGAAGATGAATTAACTCACGGCCACGTACATGGCGAAGGTGGGTGTGGCCACGACCACTAATGCACTGCTAAACAGATAAAAAAAGCGCCTTAGGCGCTTTTTTTATATCATATTGTTACGCTTAACCGTTTCAGCTTTTGGCTTACTAGGCAGCGCGATAGATACGTTTTTTTCTTTTAAAGCAGCTAGTAAACCTTTTTGATCGTTTGTACCAACTCTATACAAGGTGCCATCTTTGAGCGTTAACTGTATTGCACTAAAGCCAGATACTGTATATACCCAACCATCATGAGTAATTCGCATACCAATACCGTGCCTGTAAGAGTTTTGAACTGCTTTTGCTTCTGCTACTTCGCTAAGCTCAATACTTTGCCCAGCAACGCCTGGACCAAACGCCCAGCTAATATTTTTATCATCTACTTTTACTGTTAGGCCATGGAACAAAAAGCCCACCAGCACTAAAATCCCAGTAAATATTATTAAAGGTCCATCAGCGCCTAACAAGTTCCACGCAAGCGCCACAAAACCGCCAATCCACGCTAATACAAAAAAGATAAACACCGCATACTGTTTATGCTGATACATAATATTCTCTAAATTAAATAAATACTTAAAAGCTGTATACCAATGTAGCACTCAGCTCTGAGTCAAACTTGAGTTTATCATCTTCGGGTTTTGAATTATAACGATACATGTAGGTAAATTTGAGTGATACCGCGCCAATCACTTGGCTTATCAGTGCGGTTTCCGATTTTAAGCGAGAATTAAGACCTGAAAGCGACTGCTCTATACTCACATCTTGATTAAAACGAGTACGCTTAGAGACCAAACGTTCCCACTGCATTGCAACACGTACTAAATAACCGGTTTTATCAATTTCATCTTCGCTCACATCCGAATCTTCATCGGCGACTGAACGGTATAAACCAGGTCCTATATCAATATCTACTTTGTTTTTAGAGCCTTGATATACACGCGCACCATAGCCTGTCGCCACCGTGCTTTTAAAATCAAGTCCACTAAACTCATCTTCTTCGTAATCACCGTAAATAAAAAATGAGGAGTTTTTAACACCTACTTTATAGTTACCTTGCGCTGATACAAAAATACGATTAGCTGTAACATCAGTGCCACCGCTTTCATCGTTTTCATCACGCTTATAAAGAGAGTCTATTTTAAATTGGTTACGCCACTTTTCAAAATCTTGGTATAAATTACCTTTGAGCTTAAAACTGGTCGAATTGGTGTTACCTTTACTTAGAATAAAACCAAATTCAGTATCACCGTAAAGCATATCACCTTTGTGTAACTCATGAATTTCTTCATCAGAGAGCTTGCCATATTCATGAAAATCTTCAAATGGATCAACAGCCCAACTTGGGCAGCTAATTATTAAAAAAATTAAAAATAAATACTTACGCACAACACTCTCTCTGCACACAATTATAAAAATAAGCGGTATTGCTTATTCACTCTCTTTCCATAAAATATGACAAAACGGAGCATCTTTATCACGACTAATCAAAATTTTAGCAAACAAAACATCATCATTTTCAAATTCTAAACCAACTAGCACCTGAATAAAGTGCTCTGGCTCAATCTCAAGGGCAACAAAATCTTGCCACTGATCGTCTGGCTCGTCTTCTTCGATAAAGCCTAGGTCTTCTCTAAACTCATTAAAGTCTTCAACATCTTTATCACTCAAGTTATTTGGCGCTAGCTCTAAAAAAATATCATAAGCTTGGTGAGTAGCTTCTTCTACCGTATATAAACGTGGACCCGACATATGTGCTTAACCTTAAGCTTTTAAGTTGCGCTATATTATCAAATCTCATCATCATTTTGATAAAAAAAAGCGTAAAACACTGACTTTTTTGTAACTGAGTCATGCTTTATTCAGCATACAGCTCAAACAATAAATAACAATTTAACTAACCCATTGAATATCAAGATTACTTTTTTAATTTAAGCTTAAAATAACAACGTAAAAAATTTTATTATCTCAAGTTCTAATTGTTTAGCTTTTTCTCATCTAAATCTAACCCTTTAAGACTACAGCTTTAGCAATAAATTCCATTTATTTAAAAAATACCGTCACTTTACTTAATTCTTATAACAACATAAGCTCAACTAACAGGTCAGAGGAGTGTGTAATGATAAAACTAGAAAAACAAAATGGCATTGCAACCGTCACGCTTAGCAGAGCAAAAAAACAAAACGCATTAAGCTTTGAAATGTTTGTAGAGCTAAACAAAGCCATTAAAAACATAAAAAGAGATCGCAGTATTCGTGCTGTAGTAATAAAAGGCGATGGCGAGCATTTTTGTGCAGGGCTTGATATATCAGCCGTAATGGCGGCACCATTGAATATTATAAAATTATTGCTTAAATGGTTACCTGGCAATCAAAATTTAGCGCAAAAAGTAGTATTAGGCTGGCAGTCACTGAGCGTGCCTGTTATTGCACAAATTGATGGCAACTGTTTAGGGGGAGGATTACAAATAGCGCTGGGTGCTGATTACAGGATTGTTCATATTGATGCCAAGCTTGCCATTATGGAAGCGCGTTGGGGCTTGTGCCCCGATATGGGCGCAAATGTAATGATGAGCGGTTTAGTTAAGCGTGACCAAGCACTTTGGCTTGCAAGCCACGCAAACCCAATCACAGCACAACAAGCAAATGAGCTAGGTTTAGTTACTCAGCTTACCGATGATACTCAACAAGCCACGCAAAACATGCTCAATACATTACTTGAGCGCTCACCCGATACGCTTGCTGCTATTAAACGTGTTACACAACTTAGCTATAAACCAAACCAACGAAAAATACTCGCTAAAGAAACTTTCAGCCAAATTCGCTTACTGCTAAACCCAAACACTAAAAAAGCAATTGCTAAAGCAAAAGGAAAAGGAAAAGCGGATATAACCTACGCAAATACAAAGCATTGGTAGACTATTGCACAATGCATAAAAGAGTTTGATTTGTTAAAGTTAAGCTCTTATCTTTTCTGTGAGCCACTTTGATGAAATATCTGCTCAGTAGCGCTATTATATTACTATGTTTAGCCTGCGCTAAACTCATTATGCACTTTATTGGTGGAAGCTTTCCTGCACCGCTACTCGCTATGGTTATTTTATTAGTTTTACTCTTATCGGGTATTGTAAAAGAGCAACATGTAAAACCATGCGCCTCCCCTATTTTAAATATTATGCCTATCTTTTTCATTCCAGCTGGCGTGGGATTTATTGAGCATCTCGGCCTTATAAAATCGCACTGGGCATTTTTAGCATCAGTTGTGGTGCTTGTCCCTATAACTACCTTATTGCTTGTTAGCAGTGTAATTGCGTACTTTAAGGGAAGAGAAAATAATGACTAATTTTACTTTTTCCGCTATTTCAGAGCTACAGCCTAATTTATGGTGGCTAAGTATTCCTTTCATTATTGTATTATTTTTAGCGCTAAGGGCCGTAAACCAAAGTATAAAAAGCAGCGTATTTAAATCGCTCACCAACCCCGTATTTTTAAGTATTAGTATTATTGCTTTATTACTCGTTAATCTAAATTTGCCTTATACGCAATTTGCCACGCACAGCAAATTACTAAGCTGGTTATTAGAGCCCGCAATTGTGGCTCTAGCGCTTCCTTTATATCAGCAGTTTACACACGTACGAAAAAATCTATTACTCATAGTCGCAACATGTAGCTTAGGCATTGTTAACGCAACCGTTGTGGCATTTTTGCTAAGCATATTATTTAACGCACCTGCCCAGCTAAGTGCATCTGTTGCCGCACTCAGTGTGACGACCCCAATATCTTTAATTGTTACCGACTCGTTAGGAGGGATTAGCTCACTTGCTGCGGCTTTAGTTATTTTTATTGGTTTATTAGGCGCTTTATTTGGTTTTATGCTTTTTAAACTCATTAATATTTTTAATCACGAATCTCAAGGCGTTGCCATGGGCACAGCTTGCCATGCAATTGGGACCGCTGCTGCTATTGCTGAGCATCCAAAAGTAGGCGCTTACTCATCAGTTGCAATGGCACTAAGTGCTTTATTAACAGCGATTATAGTGCCGCTCTTATATCCATTTTTAGTCAACATTTTGCTATAGTTGGAAAAATACAACATAGCCCTAACATAGAGCGCTTTATGATCAGTTCTGAAATCGAACAGTTTGAAAAATATTACACCATGCTTACTGAGTATATGGTTACCTACAGTATGCAAATTGTTGGCGCTATTTTTATCGTCCTCATTGGTTTGTGGATAGCACAAAAGCTTGCCAAATTTGTAGCCGCGTTAATGACCCGCCATAATGTTGACATTACGCTCACTAACTTTGTCAGTAGCGTGGTAAAAGTACTGCTCATTGTAATGGTTATAATTATTGCACTTGGCAAAATAGGTATCAGCGTTACACCATTTGTAGCAGCCATTGGTGCTGCATCTTTAGGTGCTGGTTTAGCGCTGCAAGGAATGCTTTCTAATTATGGTGCAGGCCTTGCCATTATAGCCACGCGACCTTTTGTTGTTGGTGATACTATTGAAGTTAAAAATGTAAGCGGCCAAGTTAAAACAATTGAGCTTGGCTACACTATTTTAATCAATGAAGAAAAAGTAGAAATCACCATTCCAAATAAGCACATAGTGGGTGAAATACTTCATAACTCATTTAGTTACTCATTGGTCAAAGGTGAAATAGATATAGCTTATAGTGCATGCTCTGATAACGCGATTAGCCTCATTGAAGACGTACTTAAAGCACATGAATTAGTCGCACAAAATCCGTTATCACAAGTGGGTATTGAACGCTTTGCCGATAGCGGTGTTACAATAAGCTACCGATATTGGGTGCCTACTACTAAAATTATCGAAACCAAACTGGCTATTAACGGTGGTGTTTATAAAGCAATTAATAACGCTGATATTGAAATTCCATTCCCTCAACGCGTCATTACAATTAACAAAGCCGACCTAGAAAGCTAATTTATTTTTATAGTGAGCTTGCACATCTGCAAGCTCATCCTTTCCTACCCCCTCTGCTCAGAATAAACTCAAATAGTTGTGTTATAGATTTATTTGCCATATAAATAGTGTTAATAAATATCAATACGCACTTAATTTTAATAATAAAAAAACAATAATGAGTAATGATGATGCGCAACCCCTTCTACCTAGGCGATTGGCAAGTAACACCTTCAACTAACTCAATTCAACTCACTGGTAAAGCCAAACAGTTAGAGCCCAAAGCGATGGAGGTTTTATTGCATTTGTGTCAACAAAATGGCGACATTATAAGCAGCGATGAATTGCTCAATAAATGCTGGAAAAATACTGATATTGGCGATAATCCATTACATAAAACTATCACTCAGCTAAGAAAAGCGCTCGGTGATAAAGCCAATGAACCACATTATATTGAAACTATCCGTAAACGTGGCTACCGCATTATTGCAAAATTATCTTTTCCGTTAGCAGATCCTATCCCAAGCACTAAAAGTACATGGCAGGGAGGATCCCCTTTCTTAGGCCTGCGTGCATATAACCCAAATGATACCCACGTTTTTTTTGGCCGTACCCAATCTATAGCTACCCTGCTGGAAAGGATATCTAGCCAGGTAAATTACGGTCGTGCTTTTTGCTTAATACTTGGCCCTAGTGGTACAGGTAAATCCTCGCTTGTTAATGCTGGAATTTTACCAAAACTGCTAGATGAGCGAGGCTATAATGGCATCGGTGTTATTTCCTACACCCAGATCGACTTTGCAGATGTGCATAAAAATAGACTTTTTCTAGACTTAGCTTCTGCATTACTTGATTGGGATATAAACGACCAGCCTGTGTTTGAAGGATTAAGCGCGCAAACACTTGCAGAGCAACTAGAATTGGCAATAGATGGCGTAATTAACGCCATACAAGCTGCACTTAGTAAAGCCTCTACAAAACTTAAAACACCCCAGTTATTTTTATTTATTGACCGCTTAGAAGTACTGCTTTCTTCTCCTATATTTAGTAGCGAAACACGCAGCCATTTTTTATCGGTTATTGAACGCTTAGCAATCTCTAAAGCTGTGATTGTATTTAGTGCGTGTCGTAACGACTTTTATCCTTTAGTGGTTGAACAACCAAGTTTAATGGCAGGCAAAGCTCATGGCGCGCACTACGATTTAACACCGCCAAACCGCCAAGAACTCCAACAAATTATTCGCCTGCCAGCGTTAACCGCTAATTTAACGTTCTCCAATGACCCACAAACCCAA
The DNA here is from genome assembly GCF_014163935.1 of Pseudoalteromonas sp. SR41-7. Taxonomy (NCBI): domain Bacteria; kingdom Pseudomonadati; phylum Pseudomonadota; class Gammaproteobacteria; order Alteromonadales; family Pseudoalteromonadaceae; genus Pseudoalteromonas; species Pseudoalteromonas sp. SR41-7. The sequence continues at coordinate 220,656 of NZ_JACJEF010000001.1, forward strand.
ACACCACTGGATGAAATATTGTGCGCCGATACCGCCAATAACCCCGATGCATTGCCCATGCTGCAATACACATTGCAAGAGCTGTACTTACAGCGCAGTGATAATAACGAGCTACTGCACAGTGTTTACACAAAACTCGGGGGTATTGAGGGCGCCATAGGCAAAAAAGCAGAAGATATATTTATTGATCTTAGTAATGAGCAACAGCAGCAACTAAAAAGCGTATTATCACAACTGATCACTTTAAACCCAGATGGTAAAACCATTACGAGCCGCGCTGCCCGCTGGCAAACATTAACCAACACAAGTCAAAAAGAGCTTGTGCAAGCCATGGTCGATAGCCGTTTATTTGTATCGCATTTACAAAACCAAGAAGCCTGTTTTAGTCTTGCTCACGAGGCATTATTGCGTCAATGGCCGCGCGCAAAACAATGGATTAATGACCATAAAGATGCCTTAGCAATAAAAAGTCGTTTACAACATCAAACACGAAATTGGGTAGATGAAGGCAAAAGTAGTGCTTACCTCCTAGCGCCAGGTAAACCACTACAAGAAGCGCAGCTATTACTTAACGACAAACTGTTTAAATTAGATGATAACGAGCATGCTCTTATCAAAAGCTCTGTAAACAAAATAAAAACAAAAATAAGAGCAAAACGAGTGACCGTTGCTTTATTGTGCTTACTTACATTTACCGCGTTATTGATGAGCTTCATTAGTTTTAAAGCCCAACAGCATGCGCAAAACAAGCAGCTTGAGGCCGAAAGCTTACTAGGGTTTATGGTCGGCGACTTTGCCGATAAATTACGTAGCGTTGAACGTATGGACTTACTTGATGGTATTAGTAATAAAGCACTTGAGTATTTTACTAATCAAACTGACGATTCAAGTTCACTTTTTAGCTTTAGCGATAATAAAGCACAATTTAACAACCGTTTTCAGTACGCACAAACCCTCGAAGCAATGGGTGAAGTAGCTTATTCCCGAGGTAAAACTGATGAAGCCTTTACCGCCTTTGAAAACGCCCGCACCCGCCTTGAGGCATTATTAAAAATACAGCCTAATAACTTAGAGCTACTAACGCTTGCAGGTGCCAATGCCTTTTGGCTTGGTCAATTAGCTTATGATCAAAATGATCATCAAGCTACTGAGCAAATGTTTAAAAAATACCACGCTTACAGTAAAAAAATGTATGCGCTGGCAGCCAATGATTTTAACTCCATTATGGAATTATCGTATTCATCTAATTCTTTAGGTTCTTTATACATAGAAAAATCCAACTACAGCGCTGCAAAAAAGAACTTTGCAGAGTCACTTTTACTTAAAAATAAAGCGCTTAAACTGAAACCTAATAACAAAGATTTACTTCGAGATAAATCCGATACGATTAGTTGGCTTGCAAAAACAGAAGAGAAGCTAAGTAACTTTAATGAAGCAGTTAATATATTGGAAGGTGCAGTTGACGTAATCACAAAATTGATTGCTGACTACCCTAGTGATGCAAGCCTTTTTTACACGTCAGCAAACCTATATATGCAACAAAGTTATTTACTGAGCTATTTGAGTGATAAACGGATGGCCCATAAAAAAGCCAGCTTGGCTAATCAAGTTATCAATGAAGCTTTAGTACAAGATCCAAAAAACAATAAATTTCAGCTTATGTATTATCGCTCTTTAGCACATTCACTAATGCTATCTACTGATGAAGCTACTGACTCAACAATTGAAAAAATAATTAATTTTTTAAAATCTCAAAATTTTAAAAATACCAGCACTATTAATACACAAATTACACTGATTCAATATTTTATAAATAGACAATCACCACTCAAAGCGCAGGAGTTATTAACTGAGCTTGAGAATAATGAAAACTACAAACATCAATTAGCCAGCCTAACTAAAACTGGTGATTACTTAGTATATACAAGAATAAACTTAATCAAAGCAAACTTAGCTACAACTAATAAACAGCGAGAGCAATTTTGCTTAAGTGCTATCAAAGCAATTTCTGAAGCTGCAAAAATAAGTCAGAGCGTAAAAATAACATACCCACTAGTACAAGCTTATACCTGTTTAAACAGAGAAGACGAGATATCAGAAATAAAAACAAGCCTAGTTAAATTAGGCATTACGAACTTCCAACTATAATTACTCATAAAGGAAATGATATGAATAACACCCTAGAAAATGTCGACTTTCAAGTAAATATTGAACTTAACAACGGTGAAGCTATTTTTAGCTATACAAAAAATGGCGAACCCGCTACTGGCGGTGGTGTTGTAAGAACTGAAACCGCTGGCAACTACAATTTAGACGATGCCACAATTCAAAATGGTTTCGTATTTACTGGCGCTACTATCACCAATATCGACACACAAAAACCATGCGCCCAAGACTTCAGCTATAAAGTAAGTGACAACGGCCACACAATTATCATTACCGACACAGATGAAAATAATGGCTCTGTATGCTTAATCTTTAACGTTGAGTGTAATGGCAATAAATATGAAAGCGCTGATCCTCAAGTTAAGAATGAAAAAGAACTCTAATTAGTAATGCTTATTTTTAAATTGCACAGGCATATTAATTGCGGTGTAATTTATTTAAAAACGCCCCTTAAATAAACTTAAATAACAACAACTTAAATCAGAAGGTTACCGAAAGGTTTAAAAACGATAAATTGAATAAACTGCTAGACATAAAGTTTCATTAACAATAAAAATGAGCAACACCATGTCTAACAATAATGAAAATAGCAAAGCAAACAACACCGACAGCGCTGTATCTGCATTAATCAGCAGCATTTCTAATACCGTTAACAATGAAAAAATAAGCGCAATTATTAATGTCACTAATGTCATGGCCGATGCTATTTTTATTGTTAATGCAGATGGGGTGTTTGAATCAGTAAATCCCGTAGCAGCACGTTTTTTCAATGTAACGTCTGATTCATTAATAGGTAAAAAATGGCAAGATTGTTTACAAGAACAGTATCGCGATGACTATGCTTACATGTTTGAAAGTTGGAAAAACAACTATCAAACACCACTCAATCATGGTCCGAAAGAAGTTAAAATAAGAAAAAACAATGGTAACTGTTTAGATGTTGAGTTATCTATATCATGTTTACCCGAATCGGTAGTCGCAAGTACCCCACTTTTTATTTGTATAATGCATGATATTTCAAAGCACGTTAAAAAATACAAAGTACTGGAAAACGTAGCCAGACTTGATCATCTCACTGGTATCGCTAATCGCTGTACTTTAGAAAAAACCATCATTAAAAATTGGCAAGAGTGCATAGTTAACAAGCAGCCTCTTAGCTTTATACTTATTGATATTGATTACTTTAAATTATTTAACGATAACTTTGGCCATGTAAAAGGTGATAAGTGCCTTCAAAAAGTCGCTCGTACAATTGAAGAGTGCTTACCATCTAAAGACAGTTTAGTAGCACGCTATGGTGGTGAGGAGTTTGCTGTTGTGCTGCCTCGTTCGCACATTTCAAATGCACAAATGATTGCTAAGCGTATTCAAGAAAAAATACTCAACATTAATTTTAGAGATCTCGGTTTACCAGCGAATGTAAAAATAAGTGTAAGTCAGGGTTTAGCGTGTGAATACAATAATCAATACAGAACATCTGAGGCATTAATATGCGCGGCGGATACTGCCTTATACAGAGCGAAGTCGGAAGGTCGTAATAAATTATGTATAAGGTGATGTACTAACTATTTGGTATAGCATTTATCTACTAAAATAAAAAAACCGCAATTGCGGTTTTTTTATGACTTGAGAAAAGCTTAAATATCGATTAACAATCCTTCATCCTTTTTAATCTTTTCGATCACCATATAAGTATGATGAGTACCCACGCCGGGAATATCTACTAAGTCGCCAAGAACTTGTCTATATTCTTCCATATTAGAAACGCGAATTTTTAATAAGTAATCATAACCACCAGCAACCATGTCACATTCGACTACTTGTTCTATCCTTAATATGTGCTCTCTAAATACTTTAAATACAGCTGTATTTGAAGCAACAAGCGATACTTGAACATGCGCTACTAAGCTCTGATTAAGTTTAGCTTCGCTAAGCTTGGCATAATAGCCTTCAATATACCCTTCTTGCTCTAATCGTTTAACACGATCTAGGCACGGGCTGGCACTCAAATTAACCTGTTTTGCGAGGTTAACATTAGAAATTCTGCCGTTCTTTTGAAGAACGTCTAGTATGGCTAAATCAATGCGATCTAGCATGCGTAATCTATTTGGAATTGTCATAACAGAATTTTATGCGGATAAGTTAAATTTATACCCTGTAAATTATCGTAAATCGCGAAATTTAACCAGCATATTCTGCTGAATTTTAATTAGAATGCACTCACAATATCACTGGTAATTTATTGGTAATTAATTTTACTTTAATTCTTAACATCCTGAGGGTTGCTTATGTTATTCAACGGCGATTTAACTACTACTTGTCCTATCAGACAAAGAATCCGTGACTTCTACCGCATAGATGAAAATGCAGTTATTGATCATATTTTACCGCTTGCAGAAGTAGGCGTAAAAGCACGAAGTCGTGCCTGGGAAAGAGCCCGCCAGATTGTTTTGAACATTCGTAAAGAGCAAGATGGGCAAGGCGGTGTTGATGCGCTTTTAAATGAATTTTCACTCTCTAGTGAAGAAGGCGTTGTATTAATGTGTTTGGCCGAAGCACTGCTTCGCGTACCAGATAAAGCAACTCAAGATGTACTTATTCGTGACAAATTAGCCAAAGGTGATTGGAGCTCTCATTTAGGAAGCAGCGATTCTTTATTTGTAAACGCATCTTCTTGGGGATTATTAGTTACCGGTAAAATGGTTAACTACACAGACAAAACTAAAGAACAACAGTTCGGCATGCTTAAAAAGACCATTGGTCGTTTAGGTGAGCCAGTTATTCGTAAGTCTGTAAACTTTGCTATGAAAATTATGGGCAAGCAATTCGTAATGGGTCGTACCATTGACGAAGCAATTGAACGTGCTGCCGAAACAGAGCAAAAAGGTTATGTGTATTCTTACGATATGCTAGGCGAAGGCGCGCGCACAATGAAAGATGCGAAGCGTTACTTTGACAGCTACATGAATGCTATACACTCAATTGGTAAAGCGGCTAATGGTCGTGGTCCAATTAAGAGCCCTGGTATTTCAGTTAAGCTTTCTGCTATTCATCCGCGCTATGAGTTCACTCATAAAGACCGTGTGATGGAAGAAATAGTCCCTAAGTTAAAAGAACTTGCTCTTGCCGCTAAAAAATACGATATCGGCTTTACCGTTGATGCAGAAGAAGCAGACCGTTTAGATATTTCATTAGATGTAATTGAAGCGGTATTCAGTGATGAAGATCTTGGTGATTGGCAAGGATTTGGCTTAGCGGTTCAAGCCTATCAAAAACGCGCTATTTTTGTAATTGAATGGCTAACTGACCTTGCAACCCGCGTTGGTCGCAAGATGATGGTACGTCTAGTAAAAGGCGCATACTGGGATACTGAAATCAAAACTACACAGCAAGATGGTTTAGATCACTACCCTGTATTTACCCGTAAAGCAACCACAGACGTTTCTTACAAAGCGTGTGCTATTAAAATGCTTGAAGCGCGCGATGTGCTTTATCCGCAATTTGCTACACATAACGCTTACACTGCCGCAACTATTTTAGAAGTAGCCAAAGGCGACAACACAGGTTTCGAATTTCAACGTTTGCACGGTATGGGTGAGTCATTATTCGACCAAATCGTTAACGAAGAAAAAATTCAATGCCGCGTGTATGCCCCAGTTGGTCAACACGAAGACCTCCTTGCGTACCTCGTTCGTCGTTTGTTAGAAAATGGTGCTAACTCATCATTTGTAAACGCAATTGTTGATACAACAAAACCTGTTGAATCACTACTACCAGACCCTGTAGAAACATTGCAAGGCTTGCGTAACAAGTACAATACGCAAATCAAAATGCCAATTGATTTATACGGTGAAGAACGTGCTAACTCTAAAGGCATGGATTTAACCGACATTAACGTTATTACCCCTTTCAAAGAGAATCTTGAAACATGGTTTAACGAGCACTTAATTGAGCAAAGCCAAGTACCTGAAGGCTCATTAGCTGTTAAAAACCCAGCAAATCACAAAGAAATCATTGGCCACGTTAAATTGCAAACTGGCGAAGAGATGAAAGTATTACTGGCTAACGCTGAAGCTGCACTTGAGTCATGGTCACAAACACCAGTAAGAGAGCGAGCTAACTTACTGCGTCGAGTTGCTGATATCTTAGAGCGTCATCACGACGAACTTGTTGCTATCTGTATTAAAGAAGCAGGTAAAGTAGCGCAAGATGGTATTGATGAAGTACGTGAAGCGGTTGATTTTTGCCGTTACTACGCGGCGCGCGCTGAGGAGCTATCGCAAGATGAGCGTTTTGAAGCCCGTGGCGTTATTTTATGTATTAGCCCGTGGAACTTCCCGCTTGCAATATTCTTAGGCCAAGTTGCCGCTGCGATTGTTACAGGTAACACTGTAATTGCAAAGCCTGCTGAGCAAACAAGTTTAATCGCCCTTCGTGCTATTGAACTAATGCTGTCTGTTGGTTTACCTGAGCATGTTGTTCAACCGGTTATTGCTCGTGGTTCAGAAGTAGGCAAAACAATTGTTCCTGATGAGCGCATTCAAGCGGTTATGTTTACAGGCTCTACTGAAACAGGCACATTAATTTCTCAAACACTTGCTGCACGTAACGATATTCAAGTACCGTTAATTGCAGAAACAGGTGGCCAAAACTGTATGATTGTTGACTCAACGGCGCTTCCTGAGCAAGTAGTTGACGATGTGATCAGTTCTGGTTTTCAAAGTGCTGGCCAACGTTGTTCTGCTCTTCGTGTTTTATTCATTCAAGATGACGTAGCAGATGGCATTATCGAAATGCTTAAAGGTGCCCTAGCTGAGCTACACATTGGCGACCCATCGTTACTATCAACTGATGTTGGTCCGGTAATTGATGAAAAAGCACTTAAAAACTTAAACGAGCACGTTGAGTACTTAAAAGGTAATTCTATACTTCATTACGAGTGTAAAATTCCGGATAACACGCAAAATGGCGCATACTTTTTTGCACCTCGTTTATACGAAATCAAAGACTTATCAGTACTTAAGCGTGAAGTATTTGGCCCATGTGTTCATATTGTTCGCTTTAAATCGAGCGAACTTGATGATGTGATGGATCAAATTAACAACACAGGTTATGGCTTAACAATGGGTGTACATTCACGTATTGAAGAGCGCTGTGAGTACCTTGCTAAAATGTCACGTGCGGGTAATGTTTACATTAACCGAAACATGATTGGTGCTATTGTTGGTGTGCAACCATTTGGTGGCCGTGGTTTATCAGGTACTGGCCCTAAAGCCGGTGGCCCTAACTACCTTCAACGTTTAGTAAAAGAAAAGGCATCACCAGATAACGTGCAAATGACAAACCTGACGCCAGATGAGCTTGATTTACACCACTACAGCGGTGCAAATGAGCAAGTTAAAAAGCTAATGGCTAACTCAATGCGCGATGAAAAAATCTGGCGTGCAACACCACTAAACGACCGTGTTTCGGCTGTGCGTCAGTTGCTTGCTAAAATCGCGACGGTAGAAATTATCGACGATTTAGCAGACGATTTAGCATTAACATTATCAGAAGCTCGTGCACAGCTTAACCGCCTTGAAAAGCACATGCGTAAATTTACTACCCTGCCAGGGCCAACGGGTGAGTCTAATACACTTCATCTAGAAGCGCGTGGTTGTGTAGTGTGTTATGCAGATAAGAGCACATCATTTAACTTTTGGGCATTGTCTATCATTACCGCTATTGCCGCAGGTAATACGGTAATTACTGTAGCGTCTGAGCTGTTTTACGATGAAGCTGTTGCCTTTAAAGATAAATTTATCTCTACAGGTGTTGCTGAAGGTGTTTTCCAAGTAGCTAAACCTAATCAGTTACAAGCTATCTTGGCTCACCCTCATTTAGCTGGTGCGGTAGTTGCTGCTCGCTCGTCTCGTTTAGGCTACTTTAGCCAACAGCTTGCACAGCGTAAAGGCGCAATTTTACCGGTAATTAGCTCTGAGTATTACGATACATTAATCAAGCGCTTAATTACTGAAAAAACAATTAGTATTGATACAACAGCATCAGGCGGTAATACCTCGCTAATGACGCTTGTTGAAGATGATGAATAATTAAGCTAATGCTTTTTTACTAAAAAATAAAATAAGGCACTGTAAAGTGCCTTTTTTATTTGGTCGTTACGTATAAGTTTGTTAGTTTAAAAGTAGATTAACAACTGAAGCCGTAAAATTGAAAACCATTCCTATTACTAAGTTAGTCCCAGGTATGTTTGTGCAAAGCGTTACCAAACAAACTGGCAGTATTAAAATTAAAAACCAAGGCTGGGTTAAAACTCAAGCTGGTATTAATAACCTGATAAAAGCAGGTATTTTAGAAGTAGAAATTGACCCAGATAAAACCCTCATTGATTCAGTCCCTGAAAAAGATCCTATCGCTACACCTACAACAAAAATAAAGCGTGATCCTTGGCAAAAAATAAACAGCGCTGAGCAAGAAATGGGAAAAGCAAAAAAGCTTTATGACGAAGCAAAAACACTGCAAATAAAAGCATTTAAAGATATAAAAGCTGGCCGTGATATAGATATAGCAACGTTTAGAGAACTGGCAAGTGGCTTTATGGATTCTGTTTTTAGAAATCAAGATGCCCTAGCCTGCCTTACGCAAATGCGCCAAAAAGATGCCTACCTACTTGAGCACTCAATTAATGTATCAATATTAATGGGTATTTTTGCAAAACACTTAAATATAGAGAAAGACACTATTGTTGAGCTGACTACCGGCGCACTATTACACGACATTGGTAAAATAAAAATCCCTGATGAAGTGCTAAACAAACCTGGGCGCTTTACAGACGACGAATTTAAAATAATGAAAATGCATTCGCTTTTCAGTAAAGAGATATTAGAAGACTCTGGGTTAACAGGGATCGCGGTAGATATTGCAGGTATGCACCACGAAAGACTCGATGGTAAAGGCTACCCGTTTGGTAAAAAAGGTGACGAGATAAGTCAGTATGTGCGTATGGCGTCAATTGTAGATGTTTATGATGCACTTACCGCAGAACGTGTTTATAAAGCAGGCATGGAGCCAATAAAGGCGTTTAAAATATTAAAAGACGGGTGCCCTGATAGCTTTGATCCTGTGCTGCTTAATAAATTTATTCAATGTATTGGCATCCATCCGGTAGGAACGCTTGTAAGGTTATCGAGTCAAAGAGTGGGTTTGGTCACCGAGAGTAATCCGGGGGCACCACTAAAACCTGTCGTTAAAACATTTTACAGCGCTAAGCATAGCCGCTACACCGAAGTAAAAGATATTGATTTATCTAATAAAAAAACTGTAGACACTCTTGAGTCAGCGATTAAACCTAAAGAATATAACATTGATTTAGAACGCTTTTATAAAAATTCAATATTATCCTAAGCACTATTGAGAGCTCAATATTCTACCGAGCTCTCAACATGATAACTAAGCGCTTACTGCGGCCAGTCTTGCAAAGCTTTTAAGCTAAACTCATAACCATCAAAATCTAGCACGCTTTGCTCAGGTGTAATTTCTGTGACTGTTAGAGCTCCTATGCTTTCTCCTTCGTGTAATTCTCGGCCATTTAGCTTGATCCAACGTTTATCAGCACTCGATGAATATATATGCGCTTGATATTTAATACTAGGTAACATTGATTGCAAACCATCAGGTAATAACTCAACAGGCTCAACACGTGATGACGTTTTTGACGCTTGAGTAACTTCATAATCTTGGTTTTTTTCGACATCTTGTATAGCTTGCGCAAATGCATTTTTAAGAGTTGTAGGCACAGCATCAAGCTCAGGGTCACTCGTCTGTTGAGATTGGGTGCTGCCATTAATTGGCTTACCCAATACTTTATATTTACTCATATCAAGTTGAGCCGATGCGGTATTTTGATTTTGCCCAAATACCGCAGTGTTTTGTGCATTATTTGGATTGTAATTACTTTGTGGGTTAAACGCTGGCTGATTATAATTTTGAACAGGCATTACTTGTTGCATGTTTTGCTGATTATAACCTGCTGCGCTCGTGACCTGGCTCGACGGCATAGGAATATACTGACCATTTGGGGTTAATAACATTTGCTGTACACCATTGGGGGTTTGCACATGCACAAGTTGCCCTTCAATCGTTGCAGTATTTGTTGGAGCTACTTTAGCAGGCTCCAACTTAGCTACTTGCTGTTTTTCAGCTTCAGCTTCAGCATCTTCCTCTTTAACGTCTTTGTTAGGCGATGATTTTTCGCTTTCCACCACCTTAATTACAGCGGGTTCCGCTGCGTTTAATAAAGTCGTACTTTGAAACCACTTTCCGGCGGTAAAGCCACCCGCTACCGCAATAAAAGCAGCTAAGCTTGTACCAAATACTAATGCTAATCGTCTATAACGCTTAAGTGCTTGCTGTTGCTTTAACTGCTCAGATTGTAAGTCGTACTGTTCAGCACTCATATCTGATTGCTGCGACTGCTTTAGCGCATCTAATAAATAAGACATAACTTACCTAACTATAAAATAAATGAAAGCCCAATGCCTACGGCAAATAAAGCAGCGAATGCAAGGCTATAGGGTACAAATGACGTTGCTTTGTTAGCTTCGTTAACCGGTGCGACAAAATCCATGGGTAATGACTCATGGGCTGATTTTTTTATTATATCGCTATCAACTATCAACTGCTGCTTTGCAAAAGTCCCAACTAAAGCACGCTCACAGACCAAGTTCATTAATCGTGGCACACCGCCAGTTAATTGATGAACAGCTTGCATGGCATCCATCGAAAAGATTCCTTTATCACACCCTGCAATATGTAACCGATGCTTTATGTAAGCGACTGTTTGGCCTTGCGTAAGTGGTAATAAATGGTAACGAGCCGTTATCCTCTGGGCAAGTTGCCTTAATTCGTTGCGCTTCAAAAGTTCTTGCAGCTCTGGTTGACCAACCAATACTATTTGTAATAATTTTTTATGATCGGTTTCTATATTTGTCAGCAAACGTAATTGCTCAAGCACGTTAGGGGCAAGTAATTGTGCTTCGTCAATAATAAGTATAGTGTGCCCGCCCGATTTATTATTAGTCTCTAAATGCTTTTTTATAATATCGGTAAGACTTTTAAGCGTCGCATTATGAACATCGTAACTAATGTTGAGCTCATCACAAATACTGGCTAATAACTCCAGCTCTGAAAGCGCTGGATTATGGATCATCGCTACTTGAGTGTTTTCAGGAAGCTGCTCCAACATACTGCGGGTAATTGTAGTTTTACCTGTACCTACTTCACCTGTTAATAATACAAAACCACCGTCTTCACCTAATCCATAGGTAAGGTGTGCTAAGGCTTCTTTATGTCGTTCACTTAAAAATAAGTAATGAGGGTTGGGCGAAATCGAAAAAGGTTTTTCGTTCAGGCCAAAATAGCTTAAATACACCGTGATGTTCCTTCGTAATTAAATCACGGCCTATAATGGCAAAAAAATGCGCTGAGTGACAACGTTGTAAGCGCTTTATTATTGAAATAACGTAAATTTATGTAAAACAAAAAAGTGCAGCTGTTTTAAGGCTGCACTTTTGTCTGTCTAATCTTAGTATGCATTTTACTCTTCGTAGCGCACTAATCGTAAATACACATTACTGGTTTTAGCATGTAAGCTATTCAACCCACTATCAAATTGATAAACCCACGCTGAGCTCATCGTGCTTACACCCGATGTATTTGACCAATAGTTTTGAAGCTTAGTGCCCAAAAATACGTCTTCATTAATACTCGGCTCTGTGCAACTGTGCTCTAAAATACTCGCCAATTCTTTAATGTTAGGCATTTGCCAATCATCGTAATCTGCGGTTGTATCATTTTTAGCACCGCGTAGTGCCTCTTGCCAAGTAAGAGAAGGTGTTGAACCTTCACAAAGTTGTGTCTCTGTATTATAAGTTTGCCCATAACTACAGCGTTGCCACATAAGGCCTGTTTCACTATCAGACACTGTGCCATCTGCATTTATGGTAAATCTATCTGTCGGTGTTGTGGTATCTGCACCGTCGTAGCACGTTTGCGCCGCTGCAATATTAAAGCTCAAACTTATAGTTGCTAGTGCATAGAGTAATTTAAATTTCATTATTTTCTCCTAACGACTTCTAACTAAACGTACATAAGCAGTATTTTCTTTTGGATAAGCAAGGTCGTTACCATCACTCATATCAATGATATACGCTTGAGATAAACTGGTACCATCAGCTGCTGTTTGTGAGGTCCAGTAACGTAAATGGCTTAATGCACTTTCACTTGGCATATTAGGAAAAAATGCCTCATCAATTAATATGCTTTGCCCTTGTTTACCGTAATCAATTAAGCCCAAAAGCTCTGTATAAGTAGGTAATCGCCAGTTAGTACCACCACAAAAATCTAAATCATTAACTTCGTTTATATAACTTTGTACTCCACAACTTGTATTGTCCGGACACGTTGAATTGGCTGTACTGGTATCGGTAAAAGTCGTATTCCCTACATCCCAAAAGTAATGATTTTGACCATCACGTAGCGAAGTATTTGGTACCGTGCCAGATGCCACACTTTTCACCTCCCATACAAGCCCAGTAACATTATCGCGTATACAGGTAAAGTCACTACTATCATCACCAACTTCATCAGCAAACTGATTAAGTTTAGTGTAATCAAACGCTAAATTACCTTTGCCAACTTTATCTAAGCGGTTTGCATAGCTATCGCGTCCAAGCTCTGCATCTTGCGCTGGAAAGTCATCACTCTCACAATTAATACGTTGAGTATTGTTATAACACTCACCAACACCACTATCGTTGATGAATCCAAGTGCTTTGGGTGATACATCAACAAATAAGGAGTCTGTATCTGTGCGTCCTTTTGAGTCGGTTACCGTGACTTCAAAGCTCAATGTAGACTCAGTATCAACATCTGAGGCAAAAAATGTCGTTGTACATTGGTCGCTATTGCTTAATGTTTCGCTATTACCGGTAAGTTGTTGCCATTCACACTTATAGGTATCGGTAACTGTTTCGCTATTTGTAGCATCAAGCGTTACTTGCTCAAACTCTTCGACATTTTGATCAGCGCCTGCATTTGCATCCACTAACTCATTTGTTTTGTTGAGTGTCATTGAATATTGAGTGCTCGCCTCGCCACCTTCATCATCAGTGACAGTTAGCTGCCAAGATAAATTCACGTTACTTTCAAGTAATGGATGAGAAAAACTAAGAGTTGATTCATTAAAACTCTCAATATCTAAATCAGGACCCGATAGAAATTGCCACAAATAACTATCAATTTGGCCATTATCATCAGGATCGCTCGACTCTAGGGCACTCAAAGTCACTGTATCTTTGTATACAGAGGGAAGTGTTTCAGGAGATGTTTGTGTAACAACAGCAAGAGGTAGTTGGTTATTAGAGCTCACTGAAATAGAAATGTCGTCACTAACAGCGCTACTACCTGTACTTTGATAGCTCACTCTTAATATTATTTCACTATCAGTTTTTACGTCAGGTGCAGTAAGTGTTTGCTCAGCGCCTTCAAGGGGGAAACCTTCTATGCTTGGGCCACTAACTTGTTGCCATGAAAACGTACCATCAGCGGGGGAACCTTGTGCTGTGATGGTAAATTCAGATTTTTCGATAATTTGTAAATCGGCTCCAGCATTAACAGACGTTTCAACAACTGTATTATCGCTATCACCGCCACCGCCTCCACACGCACTCAGTAAACTACAAGAAATGAGGGGGATTAAAGCAAACGCTTTCATACGCAGCACCTTATTATGTCAAATAATTACTATAGTGTAATCACTAGCAATAAAGATGCCATTAAAGTACTACATATATGTGTCTTGATGAATACGTACAAACAACTTCGTACCGATTTTACTGTAATCTATTTTGTATTCACGCCCGTCTAGAGCTTGAATAAACAGCAACTGCTTTTCTTCGCCAAATACATCAGCGCTACTTACATAAACCATTTCTAAATAACGCTCTTTTGCATCACGGCGGTTTTTAGGTAATTCTTCTTTAAATGGCTCCAGACCATGTTGCGTTACTTTAATTCGAGGATGAATTTCAGAGTTTACAATCACTAAATCATGCTTTTTATCTTTATGTATTATGGTGTTTCGACCACTTTTTAAAAAGGCTCTCTCTTGACTCATTTTTCTTTCCTACAGTCGTAGCTTAATTACTAAGCTGCGACGCTATAAACTGACTAGGCTCGCGCTTCCACTTATTTAAGTTAGCACTAAATGCCCAAATATCTCTATCTAACACGCTGGCAGGCAATAATAAATCGTAACCTGTTAGCTGCTGAAGGTGCTTAGTTCTATTAGCAAACATGGCTATAAGCCCAGTATAGCTTATCCCTTTATGGGATGTGTAATGTGTATCTTCTATTAACCATTCTGATGGGCAATTGCCATTTTTGCAATGTTTTTGAACGACTTGCATAAATAAATTACGCTGCTCTATTAATAATTTCCCTGCAATTCTAGGCGCTATGCTTGATAAAAAGTCGTCTATATCATTTACCTTAACGCCAACCGCATTTAATTCTAAATAGTCAAAGCCGTCTTCTACTTTGGGTATTCCACTGTGATGAAAGTTACTATGAGGCATACACCAAGCTCCGTACTTGTGGCAATAAACGAGCTCAGATTCGCTTAATATAAGGCTATGGTATGGTTCTTGAGATTTTAAAAATCCAATAAAAATAGCCACAAGGCACAAGCTCACTAAAAATATTTCAAGTATGCTAATCTCACCCGGCCTCAGTAAATTAAATAACATAATAAAGACTAAGCCTATAGCACCTACAACAATCGCCTCAATTGCGTTTCGCGCGCCCTGTGCCCGAAACTTAATGACATTGTCAGATTTATCCATATTGGTAAAACACCATATAAAAAACAAACATAATAATGCCCCAAATTATGACCTTTCTTGTTGTTATACATAAGTTACAGCTAGTTTTAAATTTCATACATTACCGCTTTTTCCTCAACAAAATAGGAACAATGAATAAATCTTATTTACTTTTACGCTTAACGCACAAATTTATGAGATACATAACCGTCTTTTCACGGTCTTATTTCGTACAATACTTACAATTCATTTTCAGGTATGAAATCAATGTACTCAAGACAATCAGGTAAAGCACTTTTTCCATTTATTATTACGTTACTTCTAATATTTAGCGTTTATTTATATTTACCCGCTAGCCACGGCGAACAAGCCGATTCATCACAAATGTCTACCCAAGTAACGGCTCATACTGTTACCTCTGAGGAAAACGCAGTGATGATAGAGGCCATCGGTAGTGCACGTGCAAACCAAGCTATTTATATAAAAAGTGCGCAAAACGATTATGTCACAGATATATATTTTAAAGATGGCGACTTAGTCAGTAAAGGACAAAAATTAGTACAGTTACAAAGCCAACAAGAGCAACTTGCAGTTAAAGAACTCGGTATTAACTTACGTGAGGAAAAACGCCAGTTAGATCGCCTTACCGAACTTTCACGCTCGCAATCAACGGCAAAGTCATTACTTGAAGAACAATTATCTCGTGTTGATGCCACTGAAGCTCAACTAGAAAGCGCTAAAACAAAGTTAAATGAAATGACTATTACCGCGCCATTTTCAGGCCTGTTAGGTAAGCGTGAAATATCAGTTGGCGCCTACGTAAGCAACACAACAATAATCACCACACTTGATGATATTAGTATTATTAAAGTTGACTTCAAAGTACCTGAAAAATATTTAGCACAATTAAACATAGGTATGAAAGTACTTACCCAAAACGATGCCTACCCAGGGCAGACATTTAACGGCAAGGTAACGCATATTAGCTCGCGTATTGATTCGGTAACACGCAGTGTTGAAGTAACTGCAAGTTTTGCTAATAAATCAGGATTACTTCGCCCTGGTATGTTACTAAATACAGCACTTGAGCTAAGCAGTAACCAAGCTTTAATGGTGCCAGAAAAAGCGGTTATCCCTTTACAAGACAAACACTTTGTTTTTCAAATTCAAGACGGAGTAGCCAATAAGGTTGAAGTGCATGTTGCTGGCAGAAATAATGGCTGGGTTGCTATCGATGAAGGTTTAAATGATGGCGAGCAAATTGTTACTGAAGGGCTAATAAAAATTCGCTCTGGTAGTAAAGTAAGCGTAAAGGGGTAATACGTGAAAATTACTGATACTAGCGTTAAACGCCCCGTTTTTGCCATAGTAATTAATTTACTGCTTCTTACTTTTGGTCTGGTTGCATTTACTATGCTGCCACTTCGTGAGTACCCTGATATTGAAACACCAATAGTAAATATCAGCACTGAATACACAGGTGCTTCTGCCGAAATTATAGAAACCAAAATAACGCAAATAATAGAAAATCGAATTTCCGGTATTGAAGGTATTAAAAGTATTAACTCATCTAGTCGTAATGGGCGTTCAAACATTACCATTGAGTTTGATATTAACCGCGATATAGATGCCGCATCTAACGATGTACGCGAACGTGTAGCACGTGCACTTGATAGTTTGCCTGATCAGGTACGCCCACCAGAAGTGTCAAAATCAAATAGTGATGAAAGCCCAATCGCATGGTTTGTATTAAACAGTGAAACAATGGACTCGTTACAGCTCTCTGATTACGCGCAGCGTTTTATTGTTGACCGCTTAGCCGTAGTAGATGGTGTATCTAACGTGCGTATTGGTGGTGAGCGCCAATACGCCATGAAAATTTGGCTAAACCGCCAAGCAATGGCTGCACGCGGCATTACCTCAAGCGATATTGAAAATACACTGCGTACAGAAAACGTTGAATTACCTGCCGGCGAAATAGAATCAATAGATCGCGACTTTACCGTGCGTACTGCACGTAGTTATAAAGATCAGCGCGATTTTAAAAACCTTGTTATTAAACGTGGTGAAGAAGGTTATTTAGTGCGTTTAGGTGAAGTTGCCGACGTAAAATTAGAAGCTGCCGATGACGAAAGCTTATTTCGTGGTAACGGGCGCAACATGATTGGCCTAGGAATTGTAAAACAAGCTAAAGCAAACACGCTTACCGTAGTAGATAACGCACGCAGTGAACTTGAAAAAATCAAACGTAACCTACCTGAAGGCACCACAATTCAAGACAGCTACGATTCGTCTGTATTTATTAAAGAATCAATTAGTGAAGTTTACAGCACACTTGCCATCTCTATGGGTTTAGTCGTACTCGTTATATTTTTGTTTTTAGGCAATATACGAGCAACGCTTATTCCTGCGGTTACCGTACCGGTCGCACTTGTTGGTAGCTTTATGTTTTTATTAGCAATGGGCTACTCAATCAACTTACTAACTTTACTTGCCTTAGTACTGGCTATTGGTTTAGTAGTAGATGATGCCATTGTAATGCTTGAAAACATTCACCGTCGTATTGAACTGGGTGAGCCGCCATTACTAGCTGCATATAGAGGTGCGCGTGAAGTTGGTTTTGCCATTGTCGCAACCACGCTTGTACTAATATCGGTGTTTGTGCCATTGGTGTTTATGGATGGCCGTATAGGGGCATTATTTACTGAGTTTGCAATGGCGGTAAGTGCTGCCGTATTTTTCTCAAGTGTTACAGCGCTGACTCTCGCACCAGCCTTGTGTTCTAAAGTACTTAAAGTATCAGACAAACCAAATAAATTTAGCCAATGGATGGACCGCCAGTTTACTAAAATTGAAGTAAGTTACCGTAATTCACTCTCCACCAACATAACCCGTAAATGGGGTTTAATGGTGAGCCTATTATTAGCGGGCTTTGTTAGTTACTCGTTGTTTTTACAAGTCCCCTCTGAGCTAACGCCAAAAGAAGACCGTGGCACGTTCTTTATTATGATGAGCGGCCCTGAGGGCGCAAGTTATGAAAATAATGCCGCTAATATGGCTAAAATTGAAGAACGCTTAATGCCTTACTCGCAAGCAGGTGAGCTAAGTCGCGTACTTGTTCGAGTACCTGGCTGGGGTGGCAGCGGCGGTGTTGCTATTGTTGGTATGGCCGATTGGGATAAACGCAAACGCTCAACATGGGAAGTAATGGACGAAATAAGCGGTAAAATGCAAGAAGTTACCGATGTTCGTGCATTTGCCATTATGCGCCGTGGTATTGGCGGTGGTGGTTCATCTCGCCCTATTGAGTTTGTATTACAAGGTAATGATTATGCACAACTTGCCGATTGGCGTGACCGTATAATTAAGCGTGCTGAACAAAACCCAGGTTTAGTAAGAATCGATCATGATTATAAAGAAACCTTCCCGCAGTTTTTAGTCAGCATAGATAAAAACAAGGCCGCTGATTTAGGCGTTTCAGTATCTGATGTAGGCCGTACACTTGAAACAATGCTTGGCCAGCGCCGTGTTACAACCTTTATTGACCGTGGTGAAGAATACGATGTAATTTTAAAAGGGACTAAAGAAGACTTTACTAACCCTACTGACATTTCAAATATATATCTTAAATCACGAAGCGGTGAACTAGTCCCACTTGATAGCCTTATCAGCTTAAAAGAAGAAGCAACCGCATCGCGCTTAAACCGATACAACCGTATGCGCGCAATTACATTAAGCGCCAACTTAGCCGACGGTTATACGCTTGAGCAAGCGCTTAACTTTTTAAACGAAGTAGCCGCGCAAGAAAACGATATAGATGGCGCCGTAGATTACAAAGGCGAGTCGCAGCTTTATTACGAAGGCGCATCAGCGATGACCTACGTATTTATACTTGCACTCACTGTTACCTTTTTAGTACTGGCAGCACAGTTTGAAAGCTTTATGCATCCGTTCGTCATCATGCTTACCGTACCACTTGGTTTAATGGGCGCTATGTTCGGACTTTGGGCTACAGGACTTACCTTAAATATTTACAGCCAAATAGGTATTGTCATGCTCATAGGGCTAAGTGCTAAAAACGGTATTTTGATTGTAGAATTTACTAACCAACTACGCGATAAAGGCGTTGAATTTAGTGAAGCTATTTTGCAAGCAGCAACTCAGCGTTTGCGCCCTATTATTATGACCTCGCTGACTACGGTTATGAGTTCGGTACCTTTAGTACTTGCTTCAGGTCCGGGCGCTGAAAGCCGTATGGTGATAGGTGTAGTCGTGTTTACTGGGGTTATTGTATCGACCCTACTAACTCTTTTTGTTGTACCTGCTGCATATTATGCACTTGCACGTAACACTCAATCACCTGAATTTTTACAGCAAAAATTAGACAAACAAGCCGCTGAAAAACCTTTCGAAGAGATCTAGCCTCTTAATTGCGCCGTAACCTTGTTGTTGCGGCGCATACAATTTATGCTCGCCTTTAAACCCCATATACATTTTAGGAATACTTATGAGCTCAACAACGCAAGTAGCAACATTTGGTGGCGGCTGTTTTTGGTGTATAGATGCTGCATTTAGACGTGTAAATGGCGTACTAACCTTAAGCTCTGGCTACACCGGCGGTGAAACAAATAACCCAACATATGATTCTGTATGCTCAGGCACAACCGGTCACGCTGAGGTTGTTAAAATTGAATTTGACGCGACTGTAGTTAGCTTTGAAACACTCTTAGCAATGTTTTTCACACTGCATGATGCAACACAATTGAATCGCCAAGGTAACGATATAGGCACACAATATAGAAGTGTGGTTTACTATCACGATGAAGCTCAACTTAAGCAAACCAACGAAATGATAGCTCAACTGCAAAGCCATGTCGCTGAGCCAATTGTGACAGAAGTCAGCCCTGCCACTACGTATTATCCAGCAGAGCATTATCATCAAGATTACTATAACGAAAACCCACAGCAGGGTTACTGTAGTATTTTAATAGCACCTAAGTTACACAAGTTTGAAACCGTATTTAAAGAGTTCTTAGCTGACTAGCTAATTTTAGTAGTTAAACTTAGCTACACATTAAAAAGCCCGACATAAGTCGGGCTTTTTAATATTAATAAATACCGTTAAAACTGGTAGCTTGCGCCTGCAAAAAAGCGACGCTCTGGCGTGTTGTAGTAATACACTTCACCCGTTGTAAAATCAGTGTTTGAATCAACAGCGTTATATTCTTTATCAAATAAGTTTTCTACACGAAGTGAAACTTCAATATGTTCATTTACTTGATAATTACCCGCTAGGTTCCAGAGTGTATAAGAGCCTAAGCGCGTCACAGCACCTTGTCGGTCGCTACGGTATTGCATGTCTAAGCTTGCATCAAAAGCACCAAACTGTTTTGCAAGTTCCCAGTTAAAAGTACGTTTAGCAACATTACGCAACTCTGCGCCCGTTTCTTCATCTTCAGCGCTTAAGTAAGCAAAGTTAAGGTTGCTATCAAAACCAAAAAACTGCTGAGATAAGCTAAATTCAACCCCTTCGTAACGTGCTTCATCGATATTAGCCAATGCAAAGTTTGCATCGTAATCAATCTTATCTTCTATATCGTTTCTAAATATTGCAATATCAACTTGCGCGATATCAAAATCTACACTCAAACCTAACTCACGGTTTACTGATTTTTCAGGTTGTAAATCAGGGTTACCATAAAGTGGATAATATAAATCGTTAAATGTAGGAGCTTTAAAGCCAGTACTTTGGCTTATACGAAATGTTGCATCTTCAGATAAATGATAACCTGCAGCGGCTGTATACGTTGTTTCGTCGCCAAATTGCTCATCATCATCTTGGCGAACAGTTAAATTAGCCAGTACTTTATCTGCATCATAGTAAGCACCTACAAACACAGCAAGTACATCGCGGCTGTCTTCAACAAATGGTTGCGAACTATGCGACACATCATCGTTGTACCAATTAATACCACCACTAATGTTAAGTTCATTAGATAACAGGTACTGGCCGTTATAATCAATTTGTGTGCGTTTAGTTATAAAGGTACTTGTTGTTGGCCCAACTGAAAAATCGACATATGTATTGTCTGAATCATCTGTTGAAAGCGCTAAATCAATACTATGCGTTTGGTTAGTGTAGTTTTTGCTCCAACCTGCAGAAAGTTGATAGTTTTTAAAGTCATCTCGTTCAATCGTACTATCTACTGGGCTAAAGCTACTGTCGTAATCTGCATAACCTTCACTGTATTGGCCTAATAACTTAAAGTCGCCGTAATGTGCATCGGTGTAGTTTACTTTAAACCCAAGGTTTTTATTTTCATAGCCATCTTCATCAGGTGCTACGCCTTGCAGTACATCAAAGTTATCTGTTTTTTCAAAGCCTGCGTTAAATGCTGTTGTTATATCATCTGACTTTACAGAACCTGCAACTTGATAATTTTGATAAGAGTCAGAACCAAATGTAGCGCTTAGGGATAAGTTATCTGACTCACGCGTAATAATATTAATAACACCAGCGAGTGCATCAGAGCCATAAACAGCCGCGCGAGAGCCTTTAATAATTTCTATGCGTTCAATACTATTTAAAGGGACATTATTTAGTGCTTTTTGACCAAGTGTTGCTGAGCCTGTACGTACACCGTCAATTAAAATCAACGTATCGCCAGAGCCTGTACCACGAAGTGACACACCTGTATTTTGACCAAAACCACCGTTTGGATTAACTTGAAAACCCACTCGCGTGCTTAAAAGTGTAGGTAAATCGCGTACGTTACTAGCTTCTATTTCAGCACGTTCAATAACATTTACACTCACTAAAACGTCGTTAATTGATTGCTCAAACTTATTAGCTGTAACGGTTATTTTTTCAATTGATTGCTCTGCACCAGACACAGAAAATGAAAGCGCAGCAGAAATTGCAACGCCTAGAGTTGTTTTGTTTAACATGAGATCCCCTACCTTTGCCCACCGCAAAGATTTAAGTAAGTAAGATTGCATCAAGGCCGGTCTCCGGACTCAGTAAGCACATAAAAACATGCAATACTCTACCGTTGCGGGGGCAGTGTTGGGCTTGTAGTCATCATGAAAACGCACCAACTTCCCGATTATCCTGCTAAAAAAATCATTACATGAAGTGGCTAGCAAGCACCTTGAAAATATGCCGTCATTGTGAGCATTTTGTTTACAAATGTCAATGGACGTCTATATAGCTAAAAGCTATTTCAGTTCAGTGCTGTATTATTATAGCTTGAAGGAATACCGTACTTATCAAGTAGCTTCTGAAGTTGCATTTGTGTAGTAGGTAAATTTAATATTTCATCCATTTTGCGACTAGATATTTTATTTGATTGTGAGTTAATCAAAAAATGTGTTTCATACACTGCATCTGGTACGTCACTCTTAAATAGTAAATCCATATTTAAGATATTCTGCTTTTTAAAATACTGATAAGCAATACTGTTTAAAACCCCGACTTCAGCGCGCCTTAATAGCAGCATTTTAACTACATTGAATTCATCGATTGTAAGGCTTACCTGGTGCTCTTCTCTCAAGTATTCGGCATTTGTATTAAATCCTGCAAATTGATACGAGTACCCTAAAACCCCAACTTTGGTTAATTTGTCCAGATTGTCAAAATAAGTTTGTTCTGATGCATTCTCTTTGAGTGTATAAAGCTCGTTTTTGGTGATGGTATAAAATTCAGTTTTTTCAATGTTTTTCTGCGTTGTTTTTGGCAGCCATTGCATTGCCATTAAAAATAAAACGTCGAAGTTATTTTTTTCAACAGACAAAGTAAGCCTTTTTACAGGTAAAGAAATAAGTATAAAGTTAAATTCCTCCTGTGCGTCGTTTAAAATATTAATAAACTCAGGAGCAAAGCCCTGCTTTTTTTGCGCGTTAATAATAATCGGAAAGTAGCCATCTTCGACCAATACATCAATATCAACTGGCTTTGATAAGCTTGGCTTGGTAAATATAAGCAAAACAAATAACAGAAATAATTGATGGGGTCTCATTTTAATACCTTCTAGAGTGAAATTTTTATTATATTCAATTAAATATAATAGCTTAAATATCAAAAGGTGGATTAATACATGCAGAACTACGAGAGGATAAGGTGGGAAAGTTGTAAAAAATTAAGTAGCTTTAATCTGTCTGCAAATATAGACAAATTAAAGCATTTTTATTAAAAACAGTTTATAAATTAGTCGCGAAAGTTTTTAAACTGAAAAGGCTGACCTAAATCGGCACTGCGTACTACCTGCATTGCCTCTTGAAGATCGTCACGCTTTTTACCTGTCACACGCACTTCTTCGCCTTGAATAGCGGCTTGTACTTTAACTTTTGAATCTTTAATGGCTTTAACCACTTTTTTGGCCATGTCTTTTTCGATACCTTGCTTTAACCCAACGTTACGAAATACATTTTTTCCTGCACGGCTAATATCTTGAAGTTCTAAACTAGCTACATCCATACCGCGCTTTGAAATTTTTCCCGCTAAAATATCGAACAACTGCATAACTTGAGAATCAGCTTCTGCTTTAAGCTTAATTGTTTTATCGTTTAGCTCAATAGATGCATCAACGCCTCTAAAATCAAAGCGAGTCTCTAGTTCACGGTTTGCGTTATCAACCGCATTTTTAGCTTCGTTCATTTCTACTTCAGATACAATATCAAATGAAGGCATTAGTATACTCCTAACTATTTAATCTTAATTTTATGTGGCAATTATAACGCTAAAATTATAAATCTTTACATTTTTCTGCATCTTGTTCAGGTGCGATACTAAATTAGTTTGATATACTTGCGCCTCTTTTTTAAGCGATTTTAGGATTTGTCGTGACAAGGCGTGTTTATCAAGCAGTTTTTTTAATCAGCATAGTGGCTTTCACCTTTTTATTTGCTAAAGAAATAAAAGGTGGCGTTGTAAATTTATTCCCTCATGTTGATAAAGTCGCCCATTTTGGGATTTTTTTTATATTAGCCATAATAATGGATAAGGCTTTTAAGCTTCCTTTATATGCTCAAATACTCTTATTAGCAGGCTATGGCGCCTCGATAGAAATAATGCAAGACGCACTTCCTTATAGGCAAGCATCACTTGGTGATTTTTTTGCTGATTTTGCAGGTGCTGCAAGCTACTTTTTACTTAGAGTAATTTTTACACCTCGAAAAAAGAACCCACATGGCTAATATTTTAATCGTTGGCGATGGCGCTATTGGCTTATTGCTGAGCCACTTTTTGAGCGCATCGCATAATGTCAGTGTTTTAACTCGTAAAAACCCAACAAACACCCGCTTTTACAGCAGAGCTAAGGGTGCATCAAAAAAAATTAACGCAAAATTTATTTCATTAAATCAGTTAGATAAAGCAACTGAATTTGATGTAATTTTATTTACCGTTAAAGCTTTTCAAGTGCTTGATGCGTTTTCTCAAATAAAGCCATTTTTACCGACACATTGCTCTGTTGTACTTTCGCATAATGGAATGGGCAACGTTGATGAGATAAATAACCAGCTAAACACCCATCAAGCACTCTACTTTTTAACGACAAGCATAGCGGGCTTTAAATCAAACCAATATATTGTGCAACACACAGGTGAAGGACAAAGCATTATTGGTGGCTGTAATGAGCTTGCACTTCAAAATAGCGCGCCAATAGCTGATATTTTTAAAGTAATACCCAACCTAAAGTTTACTAATAACATTCAGCAGCTTCGTTTTGAAAAGCTACTCGTCAATATTGCCATTAATCCATTAAGCGCTTTAAGTAATGTAAAAAATGGCGAATTACGTGCACCTAAGTACAATACAATAATTTTTAATGCACTCACTGAAGCATGCAATATTGCAAAGGCTCAAGGGCTTAATATCCCATTAATTAAAGCTCTCAATACCGCTTATAAAATAATGGAGTTAACCGCAAATAATTACTCATCAATGCAGCAAGATATAGCTCACAATAGAGAAACTGAAATATCAGCTATATGTGGCTATATTAGCCAACAAGGTAAACTTTACAGTATTCCAACGCCTTACAACGATGAGTTGTTAGTCAAAATTCAGGCAAAAAAAAGCGTGGTATAAACCACGCTTATATAAGCTTTTAACTTTACGGGCGATAAACTTTTACAGTTTCAAAGCCCTGTTCGTGCAGCATAAGTGCCTGTAGTTGGCTCATTACGCCTCTATCACAATATAAATAGTAGTCAGTGTCTTTTGGTAAATCACCAAACTTAGTAGCTAAACGGAAGAACGGCAAATGCACCACTTCAACACCATCGATTACAAGCGGTGCAGCTTCTTCTTCTTCTGGTGAGCGAATATCAATTACTACAGAGCCTGCAGGTAAATCAGCAACCGACTCAGCCTCTTTTAGCTCTTGCTTTGCTTCTACGTCAATATCGCGTACATCCATTATGCGCGCGTTATTTACTACGGTATCTAGCACATCAAAATCGAACTTTTCTTCTTCGGCTTCTATTACTTCAATTTTGGCTTTAACTGTCGGTTTTTTAGAAATAACACCACAATATTCAGGCATCGTTTCAGCCATTTCAGCTGTACCAATTTGGCGAGCAAGATTAATAATTTCTTGTTTATCATTTTGAATTAGCGGGCGTAAAATAAGCGTTTCAGTAACGCGGTCAATCACGCTTAAGTTCGCTAATGTTTGACTAGATACTTGGCCAATACTTTCACCAGTGACAAGCGCCTGAATGTTTAACTTTTCAGCCACTACACTTCCAGCTCGCATCATCATACGTTTAAGCACAACACCCATTTGGCTGTTTTCAACGTTTTCTAGAATTTCAGCAACAACAGGTTCAAAATCAACTGTTATAAATTTCACTTTATGTGTTGAGCTGTATTTTTTCCATAAAAAATAGCTCGCTTGCTTAACACCAATCTCGTGCGCTGCGCCACCTAGATTAAAGAATAAAAAGTGCGTACGTGCGCCCTTACGAATCATTTGGTAACTTGCTACGCCAGAGTCAAAACCACCCGACATAAGTGAAAGCACGTCTTCTTGCGTTGGTAGTGGAAAGCCCGCCATACCAAAATGCGTTTGCGAAACAATATAAGCTTTATCGTCTTTTACTTCTAAGCGTATTGTTACTTCTGGACGGCTAAGCTTAACGCTTGCGCCTTCAATATGTTGATTTAGCCCACCACCAACATAACGCTCTAAATCAGTCGAGGTAAAGTCGTGTTGGCCTATACGCTTAGCACGCACACAAAAAGTTTTACCCACAATTGTGTGACCCACTAACGCTATTGTTTTTTGATAGATATCATCGAGAGTTTCAAATTGCGTCTCAGTTACTTCAATAAACTGAACGATACCAGGTATGCGTTTAAGGCTGTCGATAAAATCAAGGCGAACTTGTGCATCTTCAAGCTTTGTAACAACTGAAATATTATCCCAGTTATTTCTTACTTGTACTTTTTCGTCAAGACGTCGCAATACAATTTTAATGTTATTTTCTAACACTTTAGTAAAGCGTTTACGGACCGAACGGCTTTTGATGGCTATTTCAGGATGTAGTTTGACGATAAATTTAAGCATAGTTCACTCTTAGACTGCGGGAATTCGCGCTCCCAGGCATTTGGCGCGCGATTATAGCAAAAAATTCAGCGTCTAGGAAACAACCAATAATTATCGACTAAGCAACCGCGAGGGCCGGTTTATCTTTGGAGGTTAAATTTGCAGCAGTGTGTTTGGTATTTAAGCAAGGCAGAGCCTATGTAGCGTGGTTATTCCCTATAAATAGGCGATAACGTAGCATAAATGCTAAACATACGCTGCTCGAAGGATTCTGCCTTAGGGCAATTAACTCTTTGTTGCCTACATAGATTTAGTCAGTAAGGTAACGCAGGAGCAGTTACCCTACTGGCTTACAAATCTCGCATCGCGATTTAATCGCTCCTAGATTGAAAAATTTTAATCTTGAAGGGTCACAGCCCCTAAGGCTTGTTGTGCTAACTCGGTGTATTTTTCGCGTAGCAGGTTCATTTTATCAATGCTTTTATCGGTACTGTACGCTCTAAATAATGTAAGTACTTTTAAAATACCGTGATATATATCTTGCTCAGCAAGGGTACCGCTTGGCCTACGAGCCTTAATATAAGGCGTCCAAAAGCTAACAGTTAACTTTAGTGTATGGGCCAAATCAATCACATCTTGCTCATCAATAGCAATCATTTCACTATCGCGAAGACCTAGAATAATTTTGCGAACTTGCTCTAATAACTCTAACTGAAAATCAATGTAAGCTTGTTTAAGCTCAGTGTCTCTGGCGAGTATATCGCCAAGATTGTCGTAAAAAAAATGGTAACGCCACATCAATTCAAATAACGAATCTAAATAAGCCGTTAAATGATTAAATGCATCATCATCTTTATTAATAGGTTTAAAGTGAGTATTTAAATGATCGCGATACAACGCAAAAATATGACGGATAATGTCTTCTTTATTTTTAAAATGATAATAAAGATTACCCGGGCTCATCCCTAAGTTCGATGCAATATGATTTGTCGTTATTGCACGCTCACCATTTTCATTAAACAACAAAATACTGGTGTGTATTATTTTATCCTTGGTATTCATATGCTAATACTCAAATTATCTATAGGCTACATTACACTCAAAAGAGGTAAACAGTATAAACAAATATGAATCATTAAAACACTCAAACCTTGGACTGACCTGTTCAAAGAAAGTAAGTGTTTATATGCTCTATTCGCTAGGCTGCTTTGTAGCATAAACACTGTTAAACTAGCGCTAAAATCATAAATAGTGAACATTATGAAAGTTATTGCAATTTACCCCGGCACCTTTGATCCACTAACCAATGGTCATACAGATCTTATTCAACGTGCAGCTAAAATGTTTGATACTGTATTAGTTGCGGTTGCGAACAACCCAAGTAAAAAACCCTGTTTTAGCCTTGAAGAACGTGTTGAACTTGCAAACTCTATTTTAAGTCACTTAGATAATGTTAAGGTCATTGGTTTCTCTGGCTTATTGGCTGACCTTGCGCGCGACCACAATGCTAATGTGCTTATTCGTGGTATTAGGGCTGTATCTGATTTTGACTATGAATTTCAATTAGCTAACATGAACCGCCGTCTGAATCCTGATTTAGAAAGTGTATTTTTAACACCCGCAGAGCGAAATTCATTTATTTCATCAACGCTCGTTAAAGAAGTAGCACGTCACAATGGTGATGTAAGCGAGTTTGTAGACCCTGTAATTGTCAAAGCGCTAAAAACTAAATTGGGCTGTGGTGCCCAATAACACTTCCCGAATTAGCGCATAACTTGTATGCGCTAATTCGGCTTTTGTATAGATGATGATTTTAATTTTTTAATTAACCAAACAAGTTTTAGCAAATCTTTATTGATAATTAATATTAGTGCCATCGTAATATCAATAATAGGCATAAGAAAACCATACAGCATCCACAGCCACCAAAAGTCCCAATTGCCATAAAGAGTATTATCAATATACATGCTCATAAACAGTGAGGCATTGATACCAAGCCCTACAATAAGATAATAAAATCCGTACGGTATTTTGCGTCCTAAAAAAATACGCCACATAAAAATAACGGCAATTGTTAGTACATCAAATATAAACATCTTTAAATGCGGAGCTGCAGTAGTTATGTCCATAAATAAACTAGATGTGTACGAAGCCATCATAATAAAGCTAAGGTGAACTCGGCTTTTATCTTGCTTATTAATGGCAATTGATAGAGTGAACAAAAAAGCAAAAACAAAAAGCCATGTAATAAGTATTCCAAAATACACGTTAATTGAATTTAATTGCCAAAATAGATCCTCCATTCTATTCAACCTTTTGATGATTGCTTTTTCTACGATTAAGCAAATACCGTTTTAATGAAACCAAACCTAAAAAGTCTTTATTAATTAGGAGAACTAAAAGCATCGTTAAATCAAAAATTATTTGCCCTATTGCATATAAGGCCCAAAACCACCAGTAGTCTAAATTTCCTAAAACAATACTGTCGTAGTGCATTCCAAAAAAAACAAATGCGTTAAAGCTAAGTCCGACTAAAAGATAATAAAAGGCTACGGGGAGATTTTTACTAAAGTATATCCGCCATATAATCAGAAAAAATATAGTTACGATATCAAATATAAAAAGGGTCAAATGGGGTGTGTTGCTCAAGGGATCCATAAAAATACTAGAGGTGTAAGATACCATCATAATGAATGCAAGCTGTGTGCAGCTTTTGTCAGACTTGTTAATGCTTGCAGACAAATTATATAAAAAAGCGAGTACAAAAGACCATGTAGTAAAAATGGTTATATAGTCGTATAAACCAGCCAGCTGCCATAAAAAATCAAGCATTGCGTGACCTTTTAAATTTTTCAGTTAAAAATTTAGTAAGCTTAACTAGACCTAAAAAATCTTTGTTAAAGATAAGCGCTAATGGCATTATCAAATCTGTAAAGTACATACCAAATACATAAACGTTCCAAAACCACCAATAATATAGAGTACCTAAAATCTCTATATCGTAATGCATAGCTAAAAATAAAGATGCGTTAATACTCAAACCAAAAACAAGATAATAAAATGCGTTAGGAATTGGGCCACAACTGCAGTACCGAAACGTAAAAATAATAATTAGAGTTACAATATCGAAGTAAAAATAGTTTAAGTGAGACACTATAACCATATCGAACAGTGTACTTAAGGTATACGAAATCATCATAATACCAGAAAGGTACATTGTATTTTTATAGGGACTGTTTATGCTTGCTGACAAATTATAAAGAAATGCAATTACAAAGAACCATGTAATAAATATACCTACATAATCTCTAATCGCTACCAGATCCCACAGTATTTCAGCCATCATGCCCCTTTATGAATTTATTATTTCGCAACCACCCTTTTAGTTTATACAAACCTAAAATATCCTTATTGATGATTAATACCAATGCCATTGTAAAGTCGACAAAATACATTCCAAAAATATAAACTGTCCAAAACCACCAATAGTAAAGAGTACCTGCAATTTCAATATCGTAATGCATACCTAAAAATAAACATGCATTAATAAAAAGCCCTACAATTAAATAGTCAAAAGCAATTGGTACTAATTTTTTATATATAAATCGCCAAAGTATCAGGGCGCTAATAGTAGCAAGATCATAATAGAAGTAATTTAGGTGAGGATTTTCAATCAGTGGATCCATAAAAAGACTAGATATATATGAAACCATCATTATAAATGAAAGATGCGCTCTACTTTTATCATTTTTATTAATACTCGCTGATAGATTATATAAAAATGCGATTAGGAAGAACCATGTAAATAGTATTGCTACGTTGTATCCTAAATCTACCAGACCCCAAAGTATATCAGCCACTACTTCTATTCCTTTTCATAATACTATTGTGGAACCATATTTTAATTGCAGCTAAAGCTAAAAAATCTTTGTTTATAAAAAATATAGCTAGCATCATAAAGTCGGCTAAATTAACAACAATTGAATAAAAAAACCAAAACCACCAAGGTTCGTAATTATTAAAAACTGACACATCTATATACATACCAAGAAATAATGATGAGTTTATAATCAACCCTAACAACAAGTAGATCGATATAAGATTTTCAATAATGAACAACCTTAAAATAATAATGGCGAAAATAGTTGTTATATCAAACAAAAAGAGCTGAAGATACGATATGTGTTGTATATCTATAAACAGGCTTGAGGAGTAAGAAATTGACATAACAAATGATAACCATACAGCTTCTTTTCTAGGTTTGTTAATACTTATAACTAATGAGTACAAAAAAGCCATTAAAAAGCCCCACTGTACAAATGCACCTATGTAAAAAGAAATGGCTGGATTAACTAGAATATTATCCATTATTTTTGAGATTTTTGTTGAATACTAGTGACAGAATCATTAAAACATCGAACATATTTACACCAACAGAATAAACACTCCAATACCACCAAGGCTCATAGTTATACAAGACGTATAGATCGTAATGTAATATTAAGGTAAGCACAGCATTTATTATTAACGCAAAGATGATGAAGTGAAAAGCCATAGAGCGGTGAAGTACTTTAAAGTACTCTAAAATTAATAAAGCTAAAATAGTAACAAAATCGTAGAGCATCGAGTTTAAATATAAACCTTCTAATAAGTCTATATAACCACTAGAAACATATGAGCAGAGCATAAGCGCAGATAAATAAACAGGAGACTTATTTTCTTTATTTATCGTAGAGGTCAAACAATACAGAAAGGCCATTAAAAAGCCCCACTGAGTGAAGGCTTGTACATAAACCATTAGGGGTTCAGTAACGTACATTTGAGCTAGGTTACTTTGTTGGTATCGTTTGACTTGAAGTAGTTGATAGTTTTATTTTTTAATTTATGAAGACCGAGAAAGTCTCTATCGATAATTAATACAACAATCATAACTAGATCTATAAAGTTCACTGTATATGTATAAACTTCCCAAAAAAGCCATGGTTCTTTATTTTTTAATATATATATATCTAAATACATGCAAAAAAAGAAGGTTGAATTTATCGATAATCCAGTAACTAAATATAAAAAGGATGGTGTTGTTATCCTTATGGCTTTATGGGCAAATATTAGAGCTAAAATGGTGACGATATCATAAATAGCCCAATCTAAGTATATTGAGTTTTTTATGGATAACCATGTAAAGACTAAATCTGATAAAGTATAAGATACCATCATTATAAACGAACTGAGTAATAGAGTTGTTTTTCTTTTGACATCTAATGTGTATACAAAAACATTAAAAAGGAATGCCATTAAAAATCCCCACATCAAAAAAGCTGACAAAGAGAACAACCCAAAAAACTCAGTTAACAACATTTAAAACCTTAAATTATCATCTTGGTTTAACTACAATGATGGGTGCGCCATTACGTTGTAAATCAGCACTCGCAGCTTTCATACCATCTTGAGAGAAGCTTACTGTATCAGATTGCAGGGTTTTAGGGCTAGCAGTTTGTTCCATTGCAGGCTTTAATTGTTGTGTTTTGTTGTATGCTTGCATTTGTAATTGGCTATTAGCTGAAACTTGCATGTGATTGATCCTTGTAAAAGTTTTAATTATATTTGGTGCAACTTTTAACCACATTATTATGTAGATAAATGCATTACCTGTTTTAAGCAGTGATAGCTATTTTGCTACCTATCTTATACATAGCAATCAATGTGCCAACTTTTTTTGACACATTAAAATTCACTCAAAAAATATAACCCAACCAAACAACTCCGACCAGTTTACTGCAAATATAAAAAAACGCACAGGGATAACCGTACGTTTTTTGTATCCAGGGAGTTTAAGCTACGTATTTACACGGGATCTCCGCACGTGTACTTAGCTTCAAAATATATTCCATTGCTACTTCGTCACAATTTTCTTTACGAAGGCAAAGTTCACAATCTTTCATTACTTTTTCAGGCAAAGAGTCTTTGCTACAAAAAGTAAAACGTTGTTGTTCAAAAAAATCGGGTACACGGGTCAATACAATAACTCGGTTAAGTGCCAATTTTTTGGCTTTAGCAAGTAGGTGCTCTACAAGCTGTCTACCCTGCCCCGTCACTTTACTTTTTGGGTCTATACCCAATGAGCGTATTTCAGCAAGGCCGGTATCGTAAATGTATAACGATGCACAGCCCGACACTTTTCCATTTATTTCAGTAACTGCAAACTCGTTAATAGAGTGCACCATATCGCTTTTTGCACGAGGTAGGTTTTCGCCTACCGTTGCCCAATGCTGTATAAGTGTGGCTATTGCCTCTACATCATCTAAATTTGCATCACGTACCGTTATTTGCTGTTTTTTTTTGGCTTCTTTAACAGCATTAGTTACTTGCTCAATAGACGTCCCCCCAAGCGCTTGACGCGCTTTTATACACGCATCAATTTCAAGTACTGGGTAAACATCGTCTTCAAATACAGTGTTTACTGATTTGTACTGCTCAAGTGATAGCTCCTCAAGCGTTTTACCTTCGCTAATCGCAAGCTGTACAAGTACACCCACAATGTGATGCCCTTCTCTGAATGGCACACCTTTAGCAACTAAGTAATCAGCAAGCTCGGTGGCATTAGCGTGGCCGCCTTTTGCCGCTGCTAACGTTTTATCGCCATTTACTTTTACGCCTTTAATACATGCTTGCGCCATATGAATACATGCAAGCCATGTTGGCATAGCGTCAAACAGGCCTTCTTTGTCTTCTTGCATATCTTTATTGTATGCAAGTGGCAGTGCCTTTAATGTCATCATCATAGCGCTAAATGCACCAAATACACGTCCGGTTTTACCGCGAATAAGCTCGAGTGCATCAGGATTTTTTTTCTGAGGCATGAGCGATGAGCCTGACGTGACGTTATCAGCAAGCTCTATAAATCCGGCTTCACCCGAATTATAAAAAATCAGATCTTCAGACATACGAGATAAGTGAATCATCGAAATAGACGCACAACTTAAAAGATCTAACACGAAGTCACGATCAGATACGCCATCAAGGCTATTTTTTGTAGCCGCTGTAAAACCTAATCCGTGGGCTAATGCTTGGCGATCAATCGGATAAGCTGTACCAGCTAATGCACCACTGCCTAATGGGCAAAAATTCATGCGCGCTTTAGCATCTTGCAGGCGGCTTTCATCGCGCTCTAGCATTTCTACATACGCCATACACCAGTGGCTAAACAATACTGGTTGTGCGCGCTGTAAATGCGTGTAACCTGGTAATATTGTGCCAAGCTCACGCTCTGCAAGCGCTACAAACTCGCCTTTTAGCTGTGCAATGGCATCTAGTAAATGATCGGCTGTATCACGGCACCATAGTCTAA
This sequence comes from Pseudoalteromonas sp. SR41-7, assembly GCF_014163935.1. NCBI lineage: Bacteria > Pseudomonadati > Pseudomonadota > Gammaproteobacteria > Alteromonadales > Pseudoalteromonadaceae > Pseudoalteromonas > Pseudoalteromonas sp. SR41-7. Next base: position 254,603 of record NZ_JACJEF010000001.1, read on the forward strand.
AATCGGTGGCAACTTGGTCATTACGGCTTCGGCCTGTATGTAATTTTTTAGCTAAATCACCTACTTTTTCAATTAGAGCAGCTTCAACATGTGAATGAATGTCTTCTGCACCTGAAGTAGCAACTGATTGTGGATCAGCTTTAACTTCTTCAAGTAGCTCATTTAATGCAGCAACTAATTTTGTATGCTCATCACTTGAAAGTACATTTACCTGTTCAAGTGCACCAGCCCATGCCACAGAGCCAATAATATCTTGCTCTGCTAACTGGTAGTCAAAGGGAAGAGAGTCGTTAAATTGCTTAAACGCCTCATCTGGACCCGTAGAAAAACGTCCGCCCCATAATGCCATGAAATCTCTCCAAACCCTGTAATGCCCCTTTTATAAGGGGCTATAAATAATTTACTTTTTAGCCAATGCTGAAATTCTGCTTGAAAGCGAGAATAAACGAATAAAGCCTTCAGCGTGTGACTGGTCATACACATCATCTTCGCCAAATGTAGCAAATGCTTCGCTGTATAAGCTATTTGGTGATTGCTTTTGAACCGCAGTTACTTGACCTTTATATAGCTTAAGTACCACTTCACCTGTTGCCACTTTAGAAAGTGCTTCTGCACCAGCTAAAATAGAATCTTTAAGTGGTGTAAACCAACGTCCGTCGTATACTAAATGTGAAAATTCACCACCTAGTACTTCTTTCCATTTACGGCTTGCTTTATCAAGCACTAGCTCGTCAATGGCTTGAAGCGCAGCCATAATTACTGTGCCACCTGGTGTTTCATAACAACCGCGTGACTTCATACCTACTAAACGGTTTTCTACAATATCAACACGTCCAACGCCATGAGGCGATGCAATATCGTTTAATTTAACTAAACAGTCATATGGTTTAAGTTCTTCGCCATTTACAGCAACCACTTCGCCTTCAACAACTTTTAAAGTTACTAGTTCTGCCTTATCTGGTGCTTGCTCTGGAGAGTTAGTCCAAGTCCATACTTGCTCAGTTGGTTGGCACCATGGATCTTCAAGCTCACCACCTTCGTGCGAAATATGCCAAGCGTTAGCATCACGGCTATAAATTTTTGTAGCAGATGCTGAACACGGAATGTCACGCTCTGCTAAGTAATCAAGTAATGATTCACGACTCGATAAGTCCCACTCACGCCATGGCGCAATTACTTTTAAATCTGGAGCAAGGGCTGCAAAACATGATTCAAAACGAACTTGGTCATTACCTTTACCAGTACAACCATGAGAAAGTGCATCAGCACCTACTTTACGTGCAATTTCAACTTGTGCTTTAGCAATAATAGGACGCGCCATAGACGTACCTAGTAAATAAGTACCTTCGTAAATCGAGCCCGTTTTAAGTGTTGGATAAATGTAATCACTTACCATTTCATCTTTTAAATCAACTACGTAACATTCTGAAGCACCTGAAGCGATTGCTTTAGCTTCTACGCCTTCAAGTTCTTCTGCGCCTTGACCTACATCCGCTACAAACGCAACAACTTCACAACCGTAGTTTTCTTTTAACCATGGCACGATAGCCGATGTATCAAGACCACCTGAATAGGCTAAAACGACTTTTTTAATTGAACTCATAGGTGTTCCTTAACAAAATTTGGATTTAGTAATGTAACTAGCAAAGCATTTTGCGCGTGCATGCGATTCTCTGCTTGTTGAATAATTTTCGATGCTGGACCATCCATTACCTCAGAGGTAATTTCAAATTCACGGTGTGCCGGTTGGCAATGTAATACCGTAGTTGCACCGGTTTGATCTAGCAATGCCTGATTTAATTGATAAGGCATATATTTTTCTTTAACTTGCTCAAGCGGTGTTGTATCACCCATTGATACCCATGTATCTGCATATACAACGTTTGCACCAACAGCCGCTTCAACACGGTCACTTACCATCACTGATGCGCCATTCATTGCCGCTATTTGCTCTGCCTTTTTAAGGATTTGCGAATCAGGCGAGCTGCCTTTTGGCGTTACAGCAACAAAATCAGTGCCAAGCGTTGCCGCTAAAAGCATTAATGAATGAGTTACATTGTTGCCCTCACCTAAGTAAGCCACTTTAAGCTCGCTCACATCGCCGTGAACTTCTTGAAGCGTTAAAAAATCAGCAAGCGCTTGGCATGGGTGGTATAAATCACACAAACTATTTACTACCGGTACTGATGCGTATTCACCTAATGTAGTTAATGTGCTGTGCTGATTTACGCGTGCAACAATACCATCGGCCCAAGTAGAAATATTAAGTGCGAAATCTTTAATTGATTCACGTGCACCCATAGCGCCATTTTGCTGATCTAAATAAACTGCATGGCCACCAAGGCGGTTAATACCTATATCAAACGATAAGCGAGTACGTAAACTTTGTTTTTCAAACAATGTTACGATTGATTTTCCCGCTAATACATTGCTGTATTTTTCTGGTTTTGCTTTTATATCTTGCGCTAACTTTAATAAATTAAGTGCGCCTTCTTGGTCTAACTCTAAACCCGTTAAAAAATTCTCAAACATAATAAACCTATGGTGTAATCTTAGTTCCGACATGCTCGCCTTGTAGCAGAGCAGTTAAATTTTCTGGCTTTTGCCAGCTGGAAATATACACACCGCGTCGTAAATGTTGGGCAGCGTGAAGGCTGGTCTTAACTTTGACCTCCATCCCGCCCACAATTACTCCATTTGTAATTAAAGTATCAATGTGTTTTGTGTCAAGTTGATGTAACGGCTGTTTATTTTCATCAAGCACTGCTTCAACATCCGTCATAAAAATAAGCTCGGCATTTAAGTTACTAGCAATAGCCGCTGCTGCTTCATCTGCATTTACGTTGTACCAAAGCCCTTGCTCATCAAAGCCTATAGAGCTAACAATGGGTAGGCGACCGATTTTAAGTAAATCATTAACAATAGAATCGTCGTTGCTTTTACATTTACCCACCAAGCAAAGCGCTTTTAGCTTTTGAGTGGCAGTAACACCTGCCTCAAAAAGACTTAAGCCGACAGGCTTGTGCCCAGCACTAATAGCTTGAGTCATTAATTGTTTATTAGCGCAACCTGCAAGCGCACCCACTATATAAGGCATTTGCTCTGCTGGGCTAATACGTAATCCTTGGTGTTTAGCACTGGCAAAACCCGCTTGTTTTAACCATGTATCAACTAAAGCGCCACCGCCATGTACAATCACAAACTCATCATTTGTTTGCTCATTTAATACATCAAACAACGCTTTTGCTGCATTTTCTGTATTAAGTACTGCACCACCTAGTTTAATTACCCACGTTTTTTTACTCATTTAAAACGCTCCTTTTAAACCAGTGGTATGATCTAAATTCATAGAAATATTAATACACTGCAAAGCTTGTCCAGCAGCGCCTTTTAATAAGTTATCAATAGCAGACATCACAATTAACTGCGTTCCTTGTTGCTGCCAGCCAATATCAACAAATGGCTGCTTAGCTACACCTTTAATTGAAGGTACTTTATCGCCTAATAAACGAATTAATGGCTCGCTCGAAAGTACTTGATAAGCCGATGCAACGTTTTCCTTGGTAACGCCTGGCTTAAGCTGTACATAAATAGTTTCTAAAATACCGCGCGGAAAATTACCTAGATGCGGTGTAAACAACACTTTGTGGCCAAGGTGTTGTTCAATTTCAGGGCCGTGGCGATGGTTAAACAAACCATAAGGTGCAAGCGACACTTCACAAAAATGCGTTCCTACACTGGCTTTACGCCCTGCGCCTGTAACGCCCGAAACCGCATTAATAATAATACTTTCGCTGCTTAATAAGCCTGCTTGCTTAAGCGGTTTTAGCGCATTAAGCGCTGCTGTTGGGTAACAGCCTGCAACAGCAATTAGCTTTGCATTAGCGATAGCATCATGGTTCCACTCAGCTAGACCGTAAGCCGCTTCATTTAAAAGCTCTGGATGTTGATGCTCAAAACCATAGTAAGTAACGTAGTCGTCATTGCTTGCTAAACGATAGCCACCAGATAAATCAAATACCTTTTTACCCATAGCTAAAAATTGCGGCGCTAGATCAACACTTACTTTGTGATCGGTACATAAGCATACGTAATCAGCATCACTTTGAATGTCATCAAAAGCTGATACGCTAAGAGGAAGTAAAGGGCAGTCTAGTAAGCCAAGGTGCTCTGGGTATAAATCACTTAGCAATTTATTTTTATCTAAGCTACCCTCAGATACATAACAGCCTGTTAAAGTTAAGTTTGGATGCTTAGCAACTAAACTTGCTAACTCTGCGCCGCTGTATCCGCTTGCGCCAATAATCACTACATTCATTTGTTACTCGTTATCTTAAAATTAATTACTACTTATCTATAATGTTCGCTTAAACTAGCTTAGACGCTAATTAAGTCTTTTTTATTAATGAATTTTGATTATCGTCGCATTATTTTCATGGCGTTACTTTTAATATATTTATGCTTAAAAAGTGAATTGATATTCATCATAAATACTTTTATATTGTTATGCAATTAAATTGAATAATAATTTTGGATTTTTTTATGCCTTTGCCTTCGTTTATTTCCATGTACCAACAATTGATTGCAGCCCCTTCTATTAGTGCTATTGAAGACAACCTGTGTATGAGCAATAAAAACGTAATTGAACTCCTAGCCAGTTGGTGCGAAACAATCGGTTTTACGTGTGAAATTATAGAATTAGAAGGAGGTAAAGGGCGCTATAATTTATTAGCAAAACGCGGAGAAGGTGATGGCGGATTAATGCTAGCTGGTCATACCGACACAGTGCCTTTTGATGACAGTCGTTGGAATCATAATCCATTTAAACTTACCGAACTCGATAACAAATTGTATGGGCTAGGAAGTATTGATATGAAAGGTTTTTTTGCTTTTGTATTACAAGCGATTAGTGAACTTGATGAAAAGCAGCAAACTCAGCCTATTTTAATCCTTGCCACCGCCGACGAAGAAACAACGATGGCTGGTGCACAACAAATATGTAAGCACCCGAATTTAAAACCTGCGCGTTGTATAATAGGCGAACCTACTGATATGACGCCAGTATTTATGCACAAAGGCCATATGAGTACAGCAATAAGAGTGGTTGGTCGCTCTGGGCATAGCTCCGATCCCGAACGTGGTCTTAACGCCATTGAAGTAATGCATAAAGTGATTACAAAATTGATGATCTTAAAAGAACAATTAAAGCATAAGTATTCAATAAACCACTTCGAAATCCCTTATCCAACATTAAACTTAGGTAATATTCATGGCGGCGATAACGCGAATAGAATTTGTGGTTGCTGTGAAATGCATATAGATATGCGCCCATTACCAGGTTTAAGTGTACAAGAACTACAAGCATTAGTACTCGATGCAACGAAAGAGATAAATCAGCAATACCCAAATGCGGTGAGCGTTATTGATTTACATGAACCAATACCGGCATTTAGTGGGAGCACCGACAGTGCTTTAGTAAAAATGGCTGAAAAAATAGCGGGGCAAAAAGCGGTCGCAGTAAATTACTGCACTGAAGCGCCGTTTATCCAGCAACTCGGTTGTGAAACGATTGTAATGGGCCCAGGCTCAATTAACCAAGCACACCAGCCTGATGAATTTTTAGCGATGGAAAAAATAAAACCATCACAACAAATAATCACTGATCTTATAAAAGCAAATTGCTTTAGCTAATAAGATTACAATAAAGGCGCCAATTGGCGCCTTTATTAATACAGAACTAAGGCCTAATCACCTTTAACTTCTAAGTTAATAAACTTAACTAGTTCTTCAGGTTGCCCTACTAGCATCATAACTTGTTGGTTAATTTCCATCATAGTTTTACCTTCAGGTAGCTTTGCAGACACACTGAATGAATTTAAACCTTTCGCAAAGCTAGTTAAAGCCTCTGCAATATCTTCAGTTACAGGAGCTTGTTGTAACTGTTGCTCTAGCGTCATTTCCATTTGCTCAAGCGTCATACCTTGCTTTTCAAGCTCGCTTGATAGTAAATCTTTTAATTTACCTTGGTTATTTAAGGCAAAGCTAACATTACGCGGCTCTAATTTACTCATTGCTTGCATAACAAGTGTTTGCTGCTGTAATTCTTGTTCATACGTCAGCGGTTGATCACCCGCTTCTTGCTGCGCCTTACTAATAGCCAATGAAGCATCCATTAACGCTTTTGAATTAGCTAAACCCATATCCATATTAAAACTAACAATGTCTTTTGCATCAAGCTTAACTACTACATCACTATTGCCAGACTCTTCATCGTAATCAAGTGATGAATGTAAGTCGTAACTTGCCGACGCTAACATTTCGTTTGTATCAGCTGGTAATTTTGATACGAAGCTTTTATCAAACTGAAAGCTTTTTACATCAAATGATGTATGTGGTGATATTTTATCCGGCTCGTAGCCAGTTATTTCAATGCTTTGAATATTAGCAACATTGTCACCTTCAGGGCTTATTACTTCCATGTTTGTTATTTCTACACTCTTTGAAATAACACTTGCCGATAAACCAGCGTATTTAAATGTAGCGCCAGTTTGCTCGCTTACTAAAGCAAGTTGCTTATCTACTTCTGCACGCACTTCTTGAGTTGCTACGTAGTTTGCGTAACTAACACCACCCACGCCTGCGGCCACAAGAGCTGCAACTATAACTAATTTTTTCATGTCATTTCCTTATTTAATTCTTTCTATAAAGTGTCTCAACTTAAGAGTAACACTGAAGAACATCACCGATAAGTGTTAATTAATCAAACTAAGTAACTCATGTACGGTTTTTACAGGGGTAATTTTAGCGCCTAGCCCTTCCATCGATTTATGGTAATTGCGAAATGGAATATATATTTCTGTAAAACCATGTTGTGCAGCCTCTTTAACACGCGGTACACCACTGTCTATTGGGCGTACATCGCCGTTTAAGCTAAGTTCTCCCATAATACACGTGGTACGAGGTACAACAAATTCGTTTAAACTGCTAAGTAACGCGGTTACTAATGCTAAATCGATGCAGGTTTCTGTCTCATCAATTCTTAAACCACCCACAATATTAAAAAACGTATCGTGAAATATTTTAGTTTTAGTATGCTTACGTAATATACCGGTCAGCATTTTTATACGATTCATATTTAAACCAACACAAACACGCTGCGGAAATTCAGCTTCTGTTTCGGTAGTTAAACATTGAATCTCAAGCAATAAATTACGATTCCCTTTACGAATACAGGTAATAGTAGAGCCAGGTGAGTCGGTGGTTGAACCCGATAAAAATATTTCACTTGGATTATCAACGCTTAACATTCCACGTTCACACATTTTAAAAATGCCAACAGTATCAATATCACCAAAGCGGTTTTTATTTGCCCTAAGGGTTCGTATTTGCCCATCGTTGGTATCTATGTGTAAAAGCGCATCAACAATATGTACAAGTGTTTGAGGGCCTGCTATTTCGTTATTTTTATTTACGTGAGCAATAATGAACATGGTTACATCATTTTGCTTACAGTACTGAGTTAATGCTTGGGCGGCGCTTTTTACCTGCGAAGGCGAACCTGGGCTACCATTTGCCGTATCGGTTACAACAGCTTGAATAGAGTCAATAACAGCAAACTTAATTTTATTTTTCTCGAGCTCTTCGATGATGGTTTCAACGCTCGTTTCTGAAAGTAAATAAAGCTCGTCCGGGTTATAGTTTAACTTTAAACGATTTACCCTGTTTTTAAACTGCGATAAAGATTCTTCTGCCGTACAGTAAAGTGACGGCATCCGTTGTGACATTCTCGCCACTAGGTCAGATAGCAAAGTTGTCTTACCCGCCCCCGGATCGCCGGAAATTATATTAACAGAGCCAGTAGTCACCCCGCCGCTTAGTACGCGATCAAGCTCGCCGATTTCAGTTAGCTGCTTTTCAGCCTCTGATGTAGCAATATCATTGATTTTTTTAGAGCCACCACCAACACCACCAGCATAACCACCAACGTTTGCTCGTATTGATGCTTTTTTACTGTGCCCTGCGGAAGGCTTAAATTCCGCTAATGTGTTCCACGCACCGCAGCGACATTGACCCTGCCAACGTTGATAGTTCATGCCACATTCGGTACAAACAAATTCTACTTTTGCCGCTTTAGCCATTGATCACTTTACCTACTATTCTTTAATTAAAAAAATTCTTACTATTAAGCGCTTATTTTGCCATTTCAGGCATTTACTTAGCAACAAACTCTTGCCTGCTTAAAAATCTAGCGTCACAATCAATAAATACACATGGTGTTTCTTTTTAGCTATAATTTAGGGCATACTTTTTGCTTTGTAATAGTTTAAAGTAACTTGCCAATAAAATGGCAAATAACACATACATAACAAGAGCTAAACAGTAGTAACTCAAATAATTGTACCTATATTAATAACATAGCGCGATTTAACGTTTATTGAACTTCTAATAAATGGACTTAACAGTATACCTACTTTTTCAATTAGACGGTGATGGTTTTATAAATGGCTGATGACATAATGCTCAAACACGAAGACCTCGTGAATGAGTTAAAAACATATTTAGGCAACGCTAAATTTGATCTAATTTTCAAATCAAAAACCGCAGGGTTAACTAAACCTGAGCAATTTTTAATGAAAATGGAAATGTCGCGTTTATCTCAGCCAGTGGCACGTTTTGTTGATCTTCGCGGATTAGTGACAGGCCAAGTAAAACCATATGAGCATAACGGCAAGCAACACTTTATGGATGACACAGCCATTGAAGTGTTTGAAAAAGCGCTTAAACAACATGGTGAATACACCTTAGCTGTTTACGAAGCCGTAATGAATACAGAAAATAACCACCGCGTATTACAAAAACAAGCAGCCGAAAAATCAGAGTTACAAGAGTTAGAAAATAACTTAAACACTGAAGTAATTAAGTTTGCCTCTTACGAGAGCCGCCGTGAAGAACGGATGAATTACTCAATAAAAGTAACGATTGATTACAAAGATAAAAAGAACATTGCTGCTAGCACCTCAGATATATCTTTAAGCGGTTGTAAAGTTAAGCTTGCAACGCGCTACTCTATAAAAAAAGGCGAACTCATCGCAATGCGCTTAGTAGGCCTTGAGCAAGACTTTGAACTTGGCCTAAAAAACGGTATTCAATACGAAGTTGTTGCAGTAGAAAATATCTCTCGTGAATTTAATCACATCCGCTTAAAGCGCACTTATATAGAAAACAACGATGCCTTTAATGACTTTTTAGAAAGTTTTATTCATGGTAATAAGCGTCGTTATAAAGTAAATCTAGATAATACGCTCGATGCTGTAGTATCAAAGGGGTATGAGCAGTACTACATTCCTCGCGTAACGTCTTTATATGTGTTTTTAAGTAAAAAAGATGAGCAATATTACCCAAGCCTTAGCCTTACCACTGAAAATAATATTTTTATTCAGCGCTACTTTACCGATGAAAGAAAAATACCGTGTTTGTACAATATACTTAATCATCAGCGTATTACACAATTACTAACTCAAATTACCGCAGTAAAAGAAGATTACCTCTATACATTTACACATATATCATCAGGTAAAATTTATTACTACTCAGCGACGCGTACAGAGTTAAATAACAACCCTAAATTACGTGATCTATTTTTAGGTTTTGGTAGCCAAAAAGAGAGCTGGCAGTGCTTTAAAATACAAGTAATGCCAAGTCATCCAGATGATTCTTTTATACCGCTTTCACTACCTAATAGTGCCGGTGAAAATATAGAAAAATTAAATAAGCCACCTTCACCTCGTGTAAAAGGCCTTATAAAAGATGTTAAGTATATTGTTGTACTTACAAATATTGGCAATAAAGCTGAACAAGCAAATTATAAACAACTTACTTTTGATAAAGCATTAGTAAATCAGCTTAAGCACTTTGGCCACGCAAAACACAAAACACCACCCTACTTAGATATTGTGCCACTTGAATACGTAAATTTACGCTCGCATAAGCGCTATCTTTATAAAACACCAGTTAGTGTCACTATTAATGATGAAGTATTTAACGGCTATACACGTGACTTTTCGGTAATGGGTTTGCAGTTAGAGTGCGAACAACCTGCCACATTTAAAAAAGGCGATATAGTACTTTTAGCATTCCCTGAACTTCAAAAAATAACTAAAAAGCATAAGCTTAGTGAACTAAAGTACGAAGTAATGGCCATCAGTAAGTCATTTACTACTATTAACCTAAAAGCAAATCGTATTGCTGATTTACCCCATGCTGGCGTGACCTTTTTCACTCAGCTAATAGAAGGTAATAAAGACAAACTTAAAGTATCTGAAGAAGCACCTAAAGTAGAAGGCTTATCTACCGCACTTAGAAATATGGTTACAAAAAGCGTTTGCCAATTTCCGCTATATTTACACAAAGAAGCTGCACACTTTAAAACCGGCGCAATTGGATATGGATTATACGCCAGCCCTATTCACGTAATTTTGCAAAACTTTGGTTTATTAAGTAACAAAACTGACTTTTCGAGCATTCTGACTGAAGAGCAAATTATTAATGTAATAACACCAAATATTAAAGATCGCAGCCGCCAAGATGCACCACTTGCTTTTACACTTGCTATTAACTTCGATCCTCGAAAAGGCAGTATTGAAGAGGCTATTGTTAGCCAATGCGCTTTAGGTGAAGACTACTCAAGTTTTTATAAACAAATTAGTAAAGGTATTACATCGCAACTTATATTCGTAATGCGTTTGTATATATCGCGCACAGGTCGCCCCGATACTGATTATCTTTCTAATGAGCTAAAATACGTAAGTCAGTACGCAATGCACAAAGCTAAAGATTTAGAAGAAGCCTTATGGGCCGTAGCTGGTGTGGGTGATGTAGTAGATATAACTGAAGAAGCGCTAAGCCATTTAGAACTAAAAAAAGAGCAAGTAGCACAAATGAGCCGCCGTAAGCTTATTTGGTTAAACCGCTTACGTTAAGCGGTTTAACTTAATTTATTTTAAAGTGTTGGTTGTTTTTCTAACGGAATAGCCAACATATACAACAATTGCAATAATGACCCTTCACAAATAGCCGCTTGTGCTTGCTCAACCACTTTAGGCTTACCATGTACGGCCACACCTAGGCCAGCTTTTGCCATCATGACTAGATCATTTGCGCCATCCCCAATAGCTACAGTTTGTGCTTTTTTAAGCCCTAGCTTTTGCTGAAGCACCTCTAATACGACCGCTTTTTGCTGCGCATCGACAATCGTGCCCAGTACTTTACCTGTTAGCTTGTCGTCTTTAAATTCGAGCACATTAGCGTGCACTTCATCTAAATTAATCAGCTCTTGTACACGCTCTGCAAAAGGCACAAAACCACCTGAGGCAATCGCCAAATACCAGTTATGTTGCTTTAAAATTTGGCACAGTATTTTAATACCAGGCATCAATGGTAATGAACTTTTCAGTTCTTCAATTAAGCTTTTTTCAATACCTTCAAGCTTAGCTACACGCTGATGTAAACTCTCACTAAAATCAAGTTTACCCGCCATTGCAAGTGCAGTTACAGAAGCAACTTCATCGTATACGTTCGCAAGGCGTGCTATTTCGTCTATGCACTCAATAGTTATAGCAGTTGAATCCATATCCATAACCAATAAACCAGGCTCATATAAATTAGGCGGCGTAGCAACTTGCACTAATTGACAATCAAGCGTGTTTGAAAATTCTTGTAGTACTAACGGGTTTATAGTTTTATCTGCATTTTGCGCGTAAAAACACAGTGCTGGTGCAAGCCCTAAATCAGGTTGGTATTGGCATATAGCGGTGACGTTTTGGTTATGTGTCGCTAAAAAGTCAACAATACTGGCAATGTGTTTTTCTGCAAAATCACCTGCAAATGCGATGCTAAATAACCCTAATGCTTTGTTTGGAATATAATCGAGAGGTGTAGATACACCACCACTATAGCTAAACCATTTATTTAGAGTTAAGTGTTGTAATGGTTGCTCAGCAGCTTGCTGTGCCATGTTGATTTGCGACATGGGATCTCCGTGTTTATTTTTATTTTCCTGATAGTTGGCATCTCAAAACTGCTATTCTCAACACTAAATTCGCCATCAGGTGGGATTTAAGGTTATAGTTAGTGTAGTTGTAACATCAAATCAAAATGCTGTCAGTAGCATAAACGGTGACTATGAAAAATAACCATATTAAAAACCCTATAAGCGCATCCCAAAGAAAGCGGCTCGTTCGCTTAATTCTTGCGGCTGGCTGTTTTGTATTACTAAGCTGGGTGGGTGTTAATAGTAGTTTTCAGAGTCACCAGTTACTTTACGATAGCGCCGACAGCACCGCCAAAAGCCTCACTCAGTTTATGGCTTTAAATGTTAAAACACCTTTAATCGAAAAAAACAAACCCCAGCTCAATGCAATTTGTAACGATATAAGTAAAGATGAGTTCGTGCTTTCGGCCACTATTTACGATCAACAGGGTATTTTATTAGCCAGTAGCGACAATTGGCAGTCGCACCATGTTTATGGTCAACTTTCTGATTCTACCCCCGGAATAAGTAAGTTAAAAACACCTTTTATGGAACCTGTTATAAGCGATGATGACCGCCCTATAGGTTTTGTATCTATTACTTATTTAACTCGCGCTGCAATATCCGACAGCCATAATCATTTTCATGACTTAGGCAGGCAGGTTTTATTAATGCTAGTGATTGCTTGTATATTTACGTGGCAGTTAGGCCGCGGATTAAAGCGCTGGCAGGTAAATCGTTATATGCAAAAAACATCTGAACAAGAATCATAAAGTTGCTTTGCAAGCGTCTCTTTTTCGCTGTGTGGCTTTAAATCACATAGTGCGTCAAACACATCAGGTATATGCAATGGCGTGTTAACCTCCCCTTGGTAGCCACTTAACGGCATTGAAGGTGAATCTGTTTCAAGCACTAAGTGCTCGGGCTCAATAGCGGTAATAACAGCACGGGTTTTAGCTGCACGTTGATAGGTAATAACACCGCCTACGCCAAGCTTAAAGCCCTGTTTGATATAATACTTCGCTTGTTGGATTGAACCTGAAAATGCATGAATCACTCCCCCATTTTTTGGCTTACAACGTTTAAACGCTTGCGCAATTAAATCATGGCTTTGCCTGTGATGTACAATGAGCGGTAAGCTTAGCTCATTAGAAAGCCCTATTTGCTGTTCAAATAAATAAGTTTGTTTAGAGAGGTTTTCAATGCTTCTATCAAGCCCACACTCACCAATGGCCACTAACTGATGCTTATTTGTAGTTGCAAACTCGAATAACGCTTCTATGTGCAATTCTTTATGTTGATCTAAGAAGTAAGGATGTAGCCCTGCCGCTATTTTTATACTTGGATAGGTTGCTTTGAGCTTTATAAGAGTATGCGATTGAGCAAGCGTAATACCCGGTACAACAAACTGATTAACTCCCTTTGCGACACACTCGGTTATGAGCGATTCACGACTTGAATCAAACTCACTAAAATCGAGGTGGCAATGAGAGTCAATAAATTGCACGGTTACTTACTCATCTATTTATTAAGGATTTAAGCGTGTAATTTGCCAGCTGTTATCTGCTTGGCGCTGATACATAAAACGGTCATGTAAACGATGCGCCCCACCTTGCCAAAACTCAATTTTAGTGGGCACTACACAATAACCGCCCCAAAAATCAGGTAATGGAATTTCACCTTTAGCAAACTTGTTTTTCATATTAGCAAAGGTTTCCATTAGTACTTTACGTGATGACACCGGACGACTTTGCGCTGATGCCCACGCTGCTAATTGGCTTTCTTTAGGACGAGATAAAAAGTACTTTGCCACAGCAGAAGTTGGTAACGGTTTAGCCTCGCCATAAACAATAACTTGGCGTTCCATGTGATGCCACGGAAAGTGCAAGGAAATTTTGTTATTGCCTTTAAGCTCCTGCGCTTTACGCGAACCTGTATTGGTAAAAAATACAAAGCCGTTATCATCCAGGTGCTTTAAAAGCACTATACGCTGTGAAGGCTGACCGGTTTCATCAACAGTTGCTACAACCATCGCTGTTGGATCGGGTAATTGGCTTGCTACAGCATGCTCAAGCCATGTTTCAAACTGCTTGAATGGGTCATCTTGCAAGTTATCTTCGCTTAACGCGTCTTGCAGGTATTCACGGCGGATATCTTCGAGTTTCATAACAAATCCTTTAAATAAAGACTTAGAAAAGAGCTTAGAGTAGCGAGCTTAAAACAATAGATATTGAGTAATAACAAGTATCGAGTCTCAGGTATATACGATAGAAATAGCACCGAGTCTCGGGTGTATCGTTGGGTTTCGTTTCACTCAACCCAACCTACAATGTAAAACATTGCATCTGCAAGTGTAGAAGTGCTGACAAGACGGAGTGCTTTTTTATGCCAAGGAGCATACATTTAGTATGTGACTTAGGCTAAAAAAGCACGACAACGCAGTCAAAACGAACTACACGCAGCAGATTACATTTGCTCCATGACTTCAATGCCTAACAGATCTAATCCCGTTTCTAATGTTCTTGAAACCAAATTACACAACACTAAACGGCTATCGCGCACGCTTGGCTCTACGCCTTCTTTAAGTACTGGGCAGGCTTCGTAAAATGTCATGTATAAGCTTGCAAGCTCGTATAAGTAACCACATAGTACGTGCGGTGTTGCTTCGCTGATCATTAAATCAAGTACTTCTTCGAGCTGTAGTAGCTTAAGTGCAAGTGCTTTTTCTTGAGGCTCAACAATTGCAACGTCTGAATTTAATGTAGCAGCATCAACGCCTGATTTGCGGAAAATACTGCGTACGCGTGTATAAGCATATTGTAAGTAAGGAGCGGTTGCGCCTTCAAAACTTAGCATGCTGTCCCAGTTAAAAATGTAATCACTGGTACGGTGCTTAGAAAGGTCGGCATATTTAACTGCGCCAATACCTACTTTACGGGCAATTTCGCTGCGATCGCTATCACTTAAATCAGACTCACGTTCAGCTAATTTTGCTGCTGCGCGGTTAATTGACTCTTCTAATAAATCAGCAAGTTTTACTGTGCCGCCAGTACGTGTTTTAAATGGTTTATTATCGGCGCCCATCATGGTGCCAAACGGGCAAAACTCGTAGCTTGTTTCGTCTCTTAATAAACCAGCTTTACGCGCTGTTAGCTCTACTTGGTTAAAGTGTAGATTTTGACGTGCATCTACAAAAATTAAGATGCGATCAGCACCTAATTTATTTGAACGGTAGTCACATGCCGCTAAGTCTGTTGTTGCATATAAAAAACCACCGCCAGATTTTTGTACGATAAAGGCTGATGGCTCGCCATCTTTATTAGCTAGCTCATCTAAAAACACCACTTGCGCGCCTTGCGACTCTACGGCAATGTTTTTATCTTTAAGTAGACTAATAATATCGTTAAGCTCTGCATTGTATGCGCTTTCAGCCATAATATCGGCTTGCGTAAGCGTTACATTTAAACGCTTGTATACTTCTTCAGAGTGTTTAACTGAGGTGGCTATAAATAGTTTCCAAAGTTTTTCACAATGCGCATCGCCGCCTTGTAATTTAACAACGTAGTCACGTGCTTTATCTGCAAAGCCTTCTTCGTCGTCAAAGCGTTTTTTAGCATCGCGGTAAAAAGTTTCTAAATCAGCAAGCGCAACAGTATCTAAGTCAACGCCTTGACTAATTTGATCTTCTAAATGCGCGATTAACATACCAAATTGCGTGCCCCAATCACCCATGTGATTTTGACGTACAACCGTATCGCCTCTAAATTCAAGCGCACGTACAATTGAGTCACCAATAATAGTTGAACGTAAATGACCTACGTGCATTTCTTTAGCTAGGTTTGGTGATGAATAATCAACAACTACTTTTTGTGGCTTAGCGTGCTCGTTTACAGCTAGTTTTGCATCATTGTTAGCCGCTTTCACGCTTTGCGCTAAAAACTCAGGCTTTAAATGAATATTAATAAAACCTGGACCCGCAATTTCAGTCTTTTGTGCAATATCGCTTACATCAAGGTTATCAATAATTTTTTGTGCAAGCTCACGCGGGTTGCTTTTCATTTTTTTAGCTGCGCCCATGGCTGCATTAATTTGGTAATCACCAAATTGTGGACGCGTGCTTTGCGTTACTGCCGGGTTTGTATCTTCAGGTAAGCCTGCACCGACCATAGCTGCAATGGCTTTTTCAATTAAAATAGTACGAATATTCATATTTTTTTACCTTTATAAACCCGCCAAAGCAGGTTTTCTTTTAATTCTTGTAAATGAGCTCTAGTTTTCGCGTGTATGGCTAAACGTTACTTCTGGGTAACGCTCGACCGATAAGTTAAGGTTTACACGGCTCGGCGCAATGTAAGTTAAGTTATCACCGCCATCGAGTGCTAAATTGCTTTCGCATTTACGTTTAAATTCTTCAAACTTTTTAACGTCATCACTGCTTACCCAGCGTGCCGTATTCACGTTTACGCCTTCATAAATAGCATCAACGTTATATTCTGCTTTTAAACGCGCTACAACCACATCAAACTGAAGTACGCCTACCGCGCCTACTATTAAGTCGTTATTAATAAGTGGTCTAAATACCTGTACAGCACCTTCTTCAGAAAGCTGTACTAAACCTTTTAACAATTGCTTTTGCTTAAGCGGATCGCGAAGGCGAATACGACGAAATAGTTCAGGGGCGAAGTTAGGAATACCACTAAATTTAAGTTTTTCGCCTTGCGTGAACGTATCACCAATTTGAATTGTACCGTGGTTATGCAAGCCAATAATGTCGCCAGCGAAAGCATCTGCGGCACGTTCACGATCGCCCGCCATAAAGGTTACCGCATCAGAAATGCTCACTTGCTTGCCAATTCGCACGTGATTCATTTTCATGCCTTGGCTGTACTTACCCGATACAATACGCATAAATGCAATACGGTCACGGTGTTTAGGGTCCATGTTGGCCTGAATTTTAAATACAAACCCGGTAAAGTTTTCTTCAGTTGCAACAATTAGTCTATCTTCGGTTTCACGTGGTAATGGCGTTGGCGCCCACTTAGTTAAACCATCTAACACGTGATCAACACCAAAGTTACCAAGTGCGGTACCGTAATAAACTGGCGAAAGCTCACCGGCTAAAAACAAATCTAAATCAAATTCGTTTGATGCACCAATAACAAGCTCAAGCTCATCACGTAACTGCGCAGCTAAGTCTTCACCAATGGCAATATCTAACTCTGGATTATCAAGGCCTTTAATTGTGCGAACATCTTGAATTTTATGACCTTGGCCCGTTTTATATAAAACAGCTTCATCATTATGAATGTGATAAACACCTTTGAATTCTTTACCACAACCAATTGGCCAAGTAATGGGTGCACAGGCAATATTTAGCTCTGTTTCAACTTCGTCCAGCACTTCCATTGGGTCGCGAATATCACGGTCACATTTGTTCATAAACGTAACAATAGGTGTGGTACGCAGGCGTGTAACTTCCATTAGCTTACGGGTACGGTCTTCTACACCTTTAGCCGCATCAATAACCATTAAGCACGAATCTACTGCTGTTAATGTACGGTACGTATCTTCAGAGAAATCTTCGTGTCCTGGCGTATCAAGTAAATTAACAAGTGCGTCGTTATATGGAAATTGCATTACAGACGTAGTAACTGATATACCACGCTCTTTTTCCATTTCCATCCAGTCAGATTTAGCATGCTGGTTAGAGCCGCGACCTTTTACAGTACCAGCTCTTTGAATAGCTTGTCCGAATAACAATACTTTTTCGGTAATCGTTGTTTTACCAGCATCCGGGTGAGAGATGATAGCAAAGGTCCTTCGCTTGCTGATTTCATTGATAATAGTCTGGTCTGCCATTGATAAATTCTTTTAGTTTATATGCGGGGTTGAATGCATTTTAATAAGCGTCTGCGAGTAAACCCGTTATGTTGATCGTAATTAACTGCTATTCTCGCTGATTTTCACGTTGCAAACAGCTGATAATAAAGCGTCAATAGTTGATTTTTTAATAATGGCAATTGTAACAGGAGTCGGTATAAAAGTGTGCTATCTACTTAAAAATATCTTAGCTTTAAAATAAATGTGTACAGCAAGCAATATTTAAACGACCTACAATTTGCTCGTAGATCGTTTAAATAAAAATGAGTAGTTACTTAACAACATCAATAGTAGGTACAACGGACATTCCAACACGTAGTTGACTAAGTAAAGGCTGCTTAGCATCTAAACTAATCTTTACCGGTAGGCGCTGCGCTATTTTAGTAAAGTTGCCTGTTGCATTATGCTCACCAATAGTGGAGTAACTTACACCACTTGCTGGACTTAGACTGTCAACGTGTCCTTTTAATGTCACGCCTGGCAATGCATCAACTTTAGTTATTGACTTTAAAAGATGTAAAACTATGTAAGTTTTTAAACACTGAATTAATATTATTCAGTGTAATTTGTTAAATTTATATAACTTAAACAGAAAAAAAGAGCTAAAGATCATGCAACTAATGATTGTAATTTAGCCACCAAGACCGCTATAAGCTTGTGTAATCAGGTCGTAACGCATATTATTGGCAGATTGCATGGAGGATAAGTCGTTTGGTCATGAAAACCAGTAAGTTAAGTATAAGATTATTATGGTATATAACACCTCTTGTTATTCTGCCACTGCTATTTTTAGGTGGCTTTACGCTCACCAATGTCACTAATTCAACACAAAAACAAGCTGATTTAATAATGAGCCGTTTTGTTGAGCAACAACAGCAAAAAATATTCAACTATATCGACTCTTTTCACTCTACTGCAAAACTACTTTCAAATTCGCCAGTACTTAGTGACTTTTTAGCAAACGATATTAGTGCCAACGGTAATTACACCCGAAAACTTGGCGCGCTTATGGATGTATTTGCCAGTTACAGCGAAGCTTATCCAGATATAATTAGCATTAATTTAGTTTCAGCAAGTGGGAAAAGTGATGCCTACTACTCTAATAACCTAACAACAGCGCCTAAAAGCTATCCATTTTTTAATCGAGTATTGCAAAGTAATTTAAGTACACAGCAATTTATGATTCAAAAGGACGATGGCACCACGAGCTTATATTTCATTCAACGAATTGACAGCGTTGATTACTACTTGAAACGTCCACAGCAGCTTGGTTTTATTGTAATACATATAGAGCCTTCAATACTCAACTCCAGTATTTTAGAAGCGCCATATAACAACACACTTAATTTAATGTTGACCAAAGACGGGAAAATTTTATTTAGCTCCGACTACAACATGCGCGGCCAATACATAAGCGAATATGAACTTAACCAAGTACATGATCTTGCCGATATAGGCATGCTTTCTACCATTGAACTCTCAAGCATAGATAAAATAGAGCGAATGATTTTTGCCGTACAAATGCCCGGTGGATATTATTACGTTTCAACCATTCCCAAAGGTGTGCTTTATCAATCTGGTAAAGCCATAAGCCTAATAACAGGCTTAATTGTTATTATTTCGATAATCACCCTGCCAATATTAATTTTTATAGTGGTACGTAATTTATTACTTAACCCAATTGAATTATTAGGTGCTGCAAGCCACCGTGTTGGTGATGGCGATTTGTCGGTGCACTTACCAGCTCATACAAATGACGAAGTGGGTGTTTTGTTTAACGACTTTAACCACATGGTTAAT
This sequence comes from Pseudoalteromonas sp. SR41-7, assembly GCF_014163935.1. Classification (NCBI taxonomy): domain Bacteria; kingdom Pseudomonadati; phylum Pseudomonadota; class Gammaproteobacteria; order Alteromonadales; family Pseudoalteromonadaceae; genus Pseudoalteromonas; species Pseudoalteromonas sp. SR41-7. The sequence goes on from NZ_JACJEF010000001.1 coordinate 274,311, forward strand.
CAAATTAGACACTACCAGCAGCAGCTTGAAGAATATAAACATCACCTTGAAGATAAAGTAGAAAGTCGTACTAAAGCACTTGAAGCCATGAACAGCCAACTAGAGCTTGCAATTGGCCAAGCCGAGCAAGCTAATCAGCTTAAAAGTCGTTTTTTAGCTAATATGAGTCACGAAATACGAACGCCACTTACGGCTATTATGGGCTTTACAGAGCAATTACTCCACAACGACAAAGTAGCCAACGACAAACAACATCTAAGCACTATTTTACGTAATTCAAAACACTTACTAGAGTTAATAAATAATATACTCGACTTATCTAAAATTGAAGCTGAAAAGCTAGCTGTCGATTTGTCTGCGTTAAACGTAGTGCAGCTTGTGCATGACATTGAATCGATTATTCAACCACTGGCACAAGAAAAACAATTAACCCTTAATATTGATTACCAACTGCCGCTACCTCGCACCATTTATAGTGATGTGACCCGCTTAAAACAAATACTTATAAATATTGCAAATAACGCTGTTAAATTTACCGAAAATGGCAGTGTGTCTATTTGCGTGCATTATTTACAAGCAAGTCAAAAGCTAGAATTTGTAATTAAAGATACCGGCATTGGTATGTCTGAGCATCAAATAGAGCGTGTGTTTAAACCGTTTGAGCAAGCCGATGCCACAACCACACGTCGTTTTGGTGGTACAGGCCTTGGGTTGTGTATTTCTAAAAATTTAGCACTGTTACTTGGTGGCGATGTAACGCTTGAAAGTGAAGTTGGCGTTGGTAGCCGCTTTACAATTAGGGTGTCGTGTCAGTTATCTGATGATCAACCAATGCTTGAGTTTTTAACGCAAGAAAGCCAGTTAATACCAGAGAAAGACCCTCTCTTATCGTTTGCGACCAATAACTTTGAGGCTAATATTTTAGTCGCTGAGGATAACCCTGATAACCAACTATTAATTAAATTATTACTGCAAACTTGGGGCCTTGAACCCGATATTGCTAGTAATGGCGCACAAGCTGTAGAAATGGCACTCGTTAATGACTATCAGCTTATTATAATGGATATGCAAATGCCTGTAATGGGCGGATTAGAAGCGACTAAAATGCTTCGTCATGCAGCATACGATGGCCCCATTATTGCCCTTACTGCTAATGTAATGAACCACGATATAGGCACTTACCTAGAAGCTGGCTGCAACAAAGCACTCGCTAAACCCATTGATAAAGATGCTCTGGAAAATGTACTCGTAAGCTACCTACATCTTGAAAAGGATAATCAAAATAAGTGGGACAGCTTATTAAAAAGCGAAAAGTTTCAGCAAATTACTGATAACTATTTAGCCAACTTACCTACTTATTTAGAAGAAGTTAAAACTCTGCAACATTGTAATGACTGGGAAGCATTAAAAAGTATAGCGCACAGTATTAAAGGTAGTTCTGGGTGCTTTAATTTTGATGAAATTTATCACAGCGCTGCGGCACTTGAAGAAAATTTAAAAAGTAACAATAAAGTGCCAAGAGACGAGCTGGTAAATAAATTAATAGCAGCCATTGAGCAAGCAATTAGTGGCAAAGTAACCTAAAAGAAAACTTACAAAATAGTACAAGTTCGGTGCGTTAGTGCTCTATGCTTAAAACGCTAACCACCGACTTTAATTATGAAAAGTTTAAACCTAATGCCATGCCCATTAAAATAGCGTCTTCAAAGCCATTTTTGGCCGGATTATCACTTGGATAGTAGTTTTTACGCACTGACATCTCTGTAAAGCCAGCGTTCTCGTATAGCGCAATAGCCCGCGTATTAGATTCGCGTACTTCTAAAAAGAGGTTTTCAGCATTTTGCTGTTCACCATATTCAATAAACTGGGCTAACAACTGCCTTGCAATACCCTTACCCTGGTGGCTTGGTGTTACACAAATATCCATAAGCGTAAAATCAGGCCCTGCTTTTTCACCAATATAAAAACCAATCATGCTCATCTCATCAAATGCGGCAACATTAAAATAGCGCCCACCTATACATGAACTCATTGTATTTAAAGTCCACGGATGGCTATGACATGCTGTTTCGATGGCCATTAATTGAGGTATTGCAGTTTCATCTACTGATTTAAAGTTTATCAAGGTGTTCACTCATTAAAGCCCATAAAGCACGCTTCTCAGAGGCGGTAAGCTGTGGGGTTGGCAATGTAAGCTGATTGTCGTTTAATTGCATCTCACTACCCTGTACAACGCTATTTACAATAATAGCCCCTGCACTGAGCTTAATGTCTGCAAATAGTTGCTCATTTATCGTTAAAGAACTAGCTGTCGTGCTTTGCGATAAAGTATCTGCTTGGTCATTTGCTTGAGAACAATAATGCTGATTGAGTTCAAGATTTTCTATATCAAAAATAGCTGCGTAACGTGGATGCATAACAACTCAGTAGATTAGACATTTGAACAATATAAGAAGTAATAAAAACGATGTAAAGAAGAAATGGCAGGGGCGGAGAGATTCGAACTCCCAACCATCGGTTTTGGAGACCGCTGTTCTACCAATTGGAACTACGCCCCTGCAATGACGACGAATTATAGAGAAGTTTCGCCAAAGGTAAAGAGAAAAATCACTCTTTTAGTTCAACTGCTTTTTAAATAAACAAAACGGCGAATTAGCATGCTAATTCGCCGTTTTTTAATCACTTAAAATTAGTTAATTAAAACTAAAATTAATTATTCCCATTCGATAGTTGCAGGTGGTTTACCTGAAATATCGTAAACAACACGAGAAATACCATCAATTTCGTTAATGATACGGTTTGAAACCACACCTAAAAACTCATATGGTAAATGTGACCAGCGTGCTGTCATAAAGTCGATTGTTTCTACACAACGAAGTGATACAACCCAATCGTACTTACGTGCATCGCCCATAACCCCTACCGATTTAACTGGTAAGAATACAGTAAACGCTTGACTTACTTTATGGTAAAGCTCAGCTTTGTGTAGCTCTTCGATGAAAATCGCATCTGCGCGGCGTAGTAAATCACAGTACTCTTTTTTGATTTCGCCAAGTACACGTACACCTAAGCCTGGTCCAGGGAAAGGATGACGGTAAAGCATGTCGTACGGTAAACCAAGTTCTAGACCAATTTTACGCACTTCATCTTTGAATAATTCACGCAATGGCTCAACAAGGCCCATTTTCATGTCATCTGGTAATCCGCCCACATTGTGGTGAGATTTAATAACATGCGCTTTACCTGTGGCAGATGCCGCAGATTCAATAACGTCAGGATAAATTGTACCTTGCGCTAACCATTTCGCATTTTTAAGCTTTTTGGCTTGCTCATCAAATACATTAATAAACGTGTGACCAATGGCTTTACGTTTATCTTCTGGGTCTGACTTACCAGCTAAATCATTTAAAAACTGCTCTTCAGCTTCAACTTTAACAATGTTTAAGCCAAATTTATTACCAAACATGTCCATAACTTGCTGACCTTCGTTTAAACGAAGTAAACCATTATCAACAAATACACATGTTAGCTTTGCGCCAATTGCACGGTGAATAAGCATAGCCACAACTGATGAATCAACACCACCAGATAGACCTAAAATAACTTCGTCATCACCTACAGTTTCTTTAATACGCTCAATAGCATCATCGATGATTTTTGCAGGAGTCCATAATTTTTCACAGCCACAAATATCAATAGCGAAACGCTCAAGCAAACGTAACCCTTGATGAGTATGCGTTACTTCTGGGTGAAATTGTACGCCGTAAAAACGCTTTTCTTCGTTAGACATTGCAGCATGTGGACAAGTAGATGTTTTAGCTGTTGTTGTAAAATCAGCTGGAATGTCCATTACTTTATCGCCATGACTCATCCATACGTCAAGTATGCCGTTGCCGCCATCAGTAATATGGTCTTCAATTGCATCAAATAATGCACAGCTGCCTACTTTTTCAACTTGTGCGTAGCCAAACTCTTTTTTATCAGAGCTGTGTACACTTCCGCCAAGTTGAGCTGCCATTGTTTGCATGCCGTAGCAAATACCTAGCACAGGCACGCCTGCATTAAATACATACTCAGGAGCGCGCGGGCTGTTTTCAAGTGTTGTTGATTCTGGACCACCAGAAAGAATAATACCTTGTGGGTTGAACTCGCGGATTTGCTCTTCAGTCACATCCCATGCCCAAAGTTCACAGTAAACACCAATTTCACGCACACGACGGGCGATTAATTGAGTGTATTGTGAACCAAAGTCTAAAATGAGAATTCGTGAATCGTGAATATCTTTGCTCATGGAGTATCTCGTAAAGTCTGATGCTAAATGCCGTTTGTTAATGTAAACGACTAAAAAGAGGGCTTGCAAAGCAAGCCCAGTATATTAAATTAATTACGCTGCTTAACCTAAGCGGTAATTTGGTGCTTCTTTAGTGATTTGCACATCATGAACATGCGACTCACCCATACCTGCTGAAGTAACACGTACAAATTGTGGTTTTGTATTTAGCTCTTCAATTGTTGCACAACCCGTTAAGCCCATAGCGCTTCGTAGGCCGCCCACTTGCTGATGAATAATCGTTGCAATAGGACCTTTGTAAGCTACGCGACCTTCAATACCTTCAGGTACTAGCTTGTCTGCTTCGTTTGATTTTTGGAAGTAACGATCTGATGAACCTTCTTTTTGATCCATCGCGCCCAATGAGCCCATACCACGGTAAGATTTGTAATAACGGCCTTGGTACAATTCAACTTCACCTGGTGCTTCTTCTGTACCAGCAAGAAGAGAACCCACCATTACACACGATGCACCAGCAACAAGTGCTTTAACAATATCACCAGAAAAACGAATGCCACCATCAGCAATAACAGGAATGTCGCGACCTTTTAAGCCTTCAACAGCATCTGAAATAGCGGTAATTTGTGGAACGCCACAACCGGTAACAATACGTGTAGTACAGATAGAACCAGGGCCGATACCTACTTTAACTGCATCCGCTCCGGCATCAGCTAGTGCAATCGCACCTTCAGCCGTTGCAATGTTACCTGCAATAATTTGTAGGTTTGGGTACTCTTTGCGAGTTTTAGTAACACGGTCAATAACGCCTTGAGAGTGACCATGCGATGTATCGATAAGTAAAACATCAATACCCGCTTCTACTAATGCAGCAATACGCTCATCAGTACCTGCGCCAACACTTACAGCAGCACCTACACGTAAACGACCTTGGTCATCTTTACATGCGTCAGGTTTGTCTTGGGCTTTTTGGTAATCTTTTACTGTGATCATGCCTTTGAGTTTAAATTCATCATCAACAACAAGGATTTTTTCAATGCGGTGTTCGTGCATTAAGCCTAAAATTTCTTCGCGTGCTGCGCCCTCTTTAACGGTAACAAGCTTTTCTTTTTTGGTCATAACGGTAGAAACAGGCTGTTCAAGCTTAGTTTCAAAACGCATATCACGACTAGTAACAATGCCTACAAGCACATTATTGCTGTCGGTAACCGGAAAACCTGAAAAACCTTTTTCGTGCGAAAGCTCAATTGCATCTGCAATTGTTAAATCGGCAGTAACCGTTACAGGGTATGAAACAATACCTGCTTCGTAGGTTTTAACTTTACGTACGTTTTTCGCTTGTTCTTCAATAGTCATGTTTTTATGAATAAAACCAAGACCACCTTCTTGCGCAAGGGCAATAGCTAAACGAGCTTCTGTAACAGTATCCATAGATGCTGAAATAAGCGGCAAGTTAAGTTTGATACCACGCGTTAAGCGAGTTGAAATATTTGCCGTGTGTGGCAAAACAGTAGAATGACCAGGTACTAAAAGTACGTCATCAAAGGTAAGAGCTTCTTTAGCGATTCTAAGCATTTTGGCAACTTCTCACATGTGGATCTAAGATAAGGAATTGCGGCCAAATTTTAACAGCGTTGTTGGCATGAGTAAATAATATTTCGCAAATATTTATGATAATATAGGGTCTATTAGCCTTTCAAGGTTAAATTTGCAGCAGTTTGTTAGGTATTTAGGCAAGGCAGAGCCTATGCAGTGTGGTTATTCCCCATAAATAGGCGATAACGTAGCATCAATTCCAAACAAGCGCTGACCAAAGGGTTCAGCCTAGGGGCGATTAACTCTTTGTTACTCGGTTTTTACTTAGCCCACTAGGTTACAAACCTCGCGCCGCGATTAAATCGCCCCTAGTTTGAACAAATTTTAATCTACAAAGGTCAATAGACCCTTGCTTTATAAATAGTTTTAGGTTGTTTTTTATGTTTTCGAAGCCTTCGCAGGCGGTTTACACCGTTTCACGCCTTAATAGAGAAATTCGCACAATTCTTGAGCAAGGTTTTGCATCTTTAGTGCTCACGGGCGAAATTTCTAACTTTATTACCCCTGCATCTGGACATTGGTACTTTTCGTTAAAAGACGATAAAGCACAAATTAAAGCCGCTATGTGGCGTGGGAATAATCGCAACCAAAGCTATCGCCCTGCAAATGGCGCGCAAGTTACAGTAAAAGCGCGTGTATCACTTTATGAACCTCGCGGTGACTACCAGCTTATTGTTGAGCATATGGAACCGGCCGGCGAAGGTCAGCTAAAACAAGAATTCGATGCACTTAAAATGCGTTTGGCCGCCGAAGGATTATTTAGCTCTGCGTATAAAAAACCACTTCCGCAAAAAATTAATCGTATTGGTGTTATTACCTCTGCAACCGGCGCTGCTATAAAAGATATTTTAACGGTACTTAAACGCCGTGCGCCGCAGCTAGAGGTAATCATTTACCCTGCTATGGTACAAGGCAAAGAAGCACACCTACATTTAATTAATCAAATTGAATTAGCTAATGCTCGTGATGAAGTTGACGTACTTATTTTAGGACGAGGCGGCGGATCACTTGAAGATTTATGGTGTTTTAATCACGAACAGCTCGCACGAGCTATTTTTGAAAGTGAATTACCTATAGTAAGTGCAGTAGGCCATGAAATAGATACAACCATTAGCGATTACGTTGCTGATGTTCGTGCAGCAACTCCATCAGCCGCAGCTGAGCTTGTAAGCCCAAATACGCAAGAGTTACACAACAAAGTAACGCAATTGGTTAATCGTTTATCTAACGCGTTTAAGCACGACATTGCCGATAAACGCGCTCTAGAAACGCAGTTACAACACCGCCTTAATTTGTGTCATCCGCGTAGTCAGCTTAGTCAAAAATCACAACGTTTGGATGAGCTAAGCATTGCGCTGCAACAAGCTATGCGTAATCGTTTATATCAGCAAGAACGCACACTCAATAACTTAACGCCGCGTTTGATGCGCCAATCACCTGATAAAAAACTCGCTTCAGCAAGCCATCAACTCTCGCAATTACAAGCTAGGCTAAACCAAGCTATACAGCATCAGTTACAACAAGCGAATAATAGCTTAGCACTGCAAGCAAGCAGGTTAGACTCGGTAAGTCCGCTTAATGTTTTAGCGCGCGGTTATAGCATCACTAAAACACAGCAAGGAAAAGTAGTTAAATCTGTGGGGCAAATTAAAACAGGCGATGTTTTAGTTACAGAGTTAGTCGATGGCTCTATAGAATCACAAATTATTTAAAGCTCTGTACTTAGCAACATTTTAAGTTCGCTATCGCTCGATGTGGAGGTAGTGCTTTTAAATTGTTGCCAAAACTCTTGTTCCATCAACTTATCGTTTAGCTCTCGCCATTGAGCATTACCAAATGTGTCGTTATCAATAGGGGCGGCAAGTTCAAATTCACATACTGTTTTTTTACATTTTGCACTAACAACGTCAGGAATAATTGATAAATCAGCTGTTAATAAAAAATCTTGTAATGCCATTTCAGTACGATAAGCCCATTCTTCATCGCGCGTTTGATTTTCAAATTTATCACGTAAAATCTGCTCAAAATCTGAAGGCCCCTCATTTTCTTTAAAACACTTTTGAGCGCCGCTTTCTGTTCGGCGAGTTGCTGCTTAAGCTGAGTTACTTGCTCTTCTAAAGGTAGTTCATCAAGCATTTGGGTTTCTGAATTGGTTGTAGGCGAGACTTCAGCGGGCTCTATACTAGCGACTTGCTCAGGTGCTGAACCTGTATTACTCAATACCTCATTACTTTGTTGTTCAGTATGAAGCTTTTTCTGTTTTTCATAACTTGGCTGCGACTTAACAGATTCCGGATAACTTGAAGCTGCATTAAAGTAGCTCCAAGTTAAACCTACACCCGCAATAAACCCAATCCCTAGAGCCAATAAACTATTCTTGTTCATGTTAATTCCTTTTAAGTTTTATTATTTTTAGTTACTTATAACATTGCACTCGTGTGCGATTCGTTTTCAGGCTCAGGATTTGCTAAAAAATTTTGGTTCATACTTTGCGCCGGACACTCACAATCCGGTCGACCAATAATTTTAGCGGGTACGCCAACAGCGGTTGTGTGTGGTGGAACATTGCTAAGTACAACTGAGCCCGCACCAATTCGTGCGCCCTCACCTACTTCAATATTACCAAGTACTTTAGCACCCGCGCCAATTAATACGCCTGCTCTAATTTTAGGATGACGATCGCCCTGCTCATTGCCTGTACCGCCAAGCGTTACAGATTGCAAAATTGATACGTTATCTTCAATTACCGCTGTTTCACCAATAACAATACCGGTTGCGTGGTCAAACATAATGCCTTTACCCACTTTACATGCTGGGTGAATATCGACCCCAAACACTTCAGAATTACGGCTTTGAATAAAGCGCGCTAGCTCTTTGCGATTTTGTTGCCACAAACAATTAGCCAAACGGTGCGCCTGAATAGCATGAAAACCTTTTAGATTTAATATAACCGTAAGATAGGTTTCTGATGCAGGGTCGCGGTCTTTTACCGCTTTAATATCCTCAGCAACAAAAGATAGCATACGGTCACATTTTACAAATGCTTGGTCAAACAGCTCTCGGATAGTGAATGCAGATACCACCGCATCAGCCAACTTATTAGCAACAATAAAGCTCAATGCCGAACCTAAACAATCATGATTTAAAACACATGAATAAACATGACTTGCTAATAATGGTTCACGTTTTACTACATCGTTAGCTTCGTCGCGAAGCTGTTGCCAAATTGCATGACGCATAATACTGCACTGCCTTAAGTTGATATAAAATAGCCTTTTCCCAAGTCTAACGGATTTAACCACTAAGGTGTTAATCCCTTAGTTATTTGTTCTGGTTATTAGGTATAACTGTTTATTAAGTTTCATTATTAAATAATAAAAATGCCTCGATGCTTATAGCACCGAGGCATTATTTTAACGCTTAAAAAACACTTAAGTTATTGAAATACTTTATCGACTTTCATCACTTCAATATTTTTTGCAGGAATTGCTAATTTATAATCAGCAATCACTTTATCTTCAGCCACTAATTCAGCAGGTTTATTAGTGTTATAAATCATTGGTGATGTTTGCTGCGATGCTAAACGTTTTTGCATATCAGCGCCGTCACCAGTAATAAATACATAGTGAACATTGTCTGTTTGTAAGTTTTCTTTAATAACGCGATTAACATCAGCAAGCGTTAGCGTTTTAAGTTTATTAGTAACGTAACTTACAAAGCTATCTGTGTTGTAAAATTCGCTATCAAGTGCGTAACCTAATTGGCGATTTTGACTTGCGACCATTTGCGGCACAAAGTTAATTAAAAAGTTACGCGTAGCTTCAAAATCACCTTCGCTCATACCATTTTTAATTAGCTTATCTAGCTCAAACAAGGCTGTACGTGTTGCAAAGTGCGCATCGTTATTAGAGCGAAGTGGGCGTAACCACACTTGAAAAATTTGCTCAGAGCGCCCTAGGTTTGCATCAGGCTTGGTTTGAAACATACCACGTGGAAAATATTCAATGTATGCGTAATCGCCGTAGTTCATGCCGCGAGTTTCACGAATGCGCTCATATAAAAAGCTGTTAGAACTACGGTGCTCACCAAAGTACGAACGCACAAGCCAAAGGGCTGTCCAGTCTTCGCTACTTCTTATTGTATCAATAGGAAAACCAAACGATACAGCAGTCGATTGTGCCGATTTTTCTACAATAGTTGCATGATGACCTTTAAGCACTGGCGCATCAGGAATACTTAAACGGCTTTGCTCACCTTTTGGTAGCGTTGCAAAATCGCTCATCATTTTAGCTTTAAGGTTTGCAGGCACAGCCCCAATTAAGCCAACCGTGAGTTTAGATTGCGTAAGCTCGATGTTATAAAACGCTTTAACATCATCTAGCGTCAACGCTTCTAAATCCGAAATATCACCGTAGTTGTAACTTTCGTAAGGGTGATTTTTGTAAAGTGCACTGTATAGCACTTCTTTGCCTAGCTCTTCATCGTTAGATGCTTTTAAGCCTGATTTAATACCATCGATCATTTCTTTTTTAAGGCGTTTAAAGTCATCGTCTCTAAAGCCTGGGTTTAATAATTGATCGCTCACAAGTGAATACCACTGCGCTGCATTGTCTTTATGAATACGCCCTTGGAACGACAGCATTTCTTTATCTATTTGATAACCAAAGCTACCTGCAAGCGGATAAAGTGCTTTTTGAATATCTTTATAGCTTGTCGCCTCTGAGCCACCTTGTGCAAGCATTGCCGCAGTGAGCGCTGCAACACCTTTTTTGCCTTGAGGGTCGGCAGCCGCGCCGGTATTGAATAAAAAGTTAACATCGATTAACGGCGAGCTATTGGTTTTATCAAGTACTTTAAATGCAGGTGCCGCAGGTGCTTGTTCAAGCTTTGCAGTAAGCGCATTTAAATTAACTTCTTGCTCAAAACCTGGGGCTTTATCAAGTGCCGACATTGTTAATGTGGTACGTGCGTTATCAGTAAAGTATTTATTAGCAACGGCTTTAATATCTGCGCTGGTGATGTTATCTGCCGATTTATACAGCTGGTTTATAACCTCAGGATCGCGCTCAAAATGCATGTAGCTGGCAAGGGTTGATGCAATCGCTTGCGACGAATCTAAGCCATTAATAAAGCTGTATTTAAGATTCGATTTTAAATCACTTAGCTTTTGCTCATCAACAAGCTCAGTGCGTGCTTTTGCATAAGTTCGATTAATGGCATCGCGCGCAGTGGCTAAATCGCCTGCGTTTTCTACTTTAACAAATACGTGTAATAAACCCGGATCTTTAGTCTCTGGGTTATAGGTAAACATTTGGCTGGCAATTTGTTTGTCGACCACTAGCTCTTGATATAAATCTGAATTACTAGAAAAATAAAGCTGTGAGATTAAATCAAGCGCCGCTCTGTCTTTTTTAGCAGGCTCCCACGCAGCGCCTTTGTACGATACGAGTAACCAATGCCCTGGTAGCGCTTCATCTTGCTGGTGTAAATATTTTGGTGCTTGTTGAACAGGTTCTGCTTTAATGTCAGCAACATAGTTACCCTTTTTCCAGCTGCCCCAATGCTTTTTAACCATTGCCATTGTTGCTTGTGGGTCTACATCGCCCACAATGACAAGTGACACATACTCAGGCTTATAAAACTTGGCAAAAAATTCTTTACCATAGGCCATTTGATCAGGCATGGCTTCTATGTCTTTAAAAAAGCCCATAGTGGTGTGTTTATACGTGTGCTTATCAAACGCTTTTTCGCGTACAGCGCTTAATAATTTACGAATTGGGCTCGCGTTGTTTTTCAAGTACTCACCTTTTACCGTTTGTGCTTCGGTTCTAAATTGCTCTTCGGTGTAGGTTAAATTTTGAAAAATATCAGCTTCAAGCTCAAGTACTTTATCAAGGTGCTGCTTTGAAAAGTTTAAATGGTAATTTGTGTAATCGTTTGTTGTATATGCGCGGTTATCAACACCTGAATTTTTTAATATGTCTGAGTACACATCTTCAGGGTATTTTTGTGAGCCTTTAAACATCATGTGTTCAAAAAAGTGAGCAAAGCCTGTTTTGCCCTCTTCAACTTCGTTACGCGATCCAACCGATACCGGAATTTGCAGCGACACTACATCAGGGTAATCGGTTTTAACAACCATGACACGTAAGCCGTTTTCTAGCTCTTCAATTAAGTAATCTTGTGAAAAAACACGGTCATCAGCTTTATTTACTTGTTCTTGTTGTGCTGTTGTTTGCGTGCTTTGGTTTTGTTGCATGGCGCAACCCGTTAACGCCAGCGATACCGCTAAGCTGGTTGCTAATAATTTAAATTTCATTGTTGTCCCTTTTTAAATTGAGCAAATTTGTTGTTAGATTTAATACTAACTCACCCTCGATTATGCCCCAAAGCCAATAAATATAAGAGTCCCAAGGGAATTTATTATGTAAACAACTGTGTCAATTATAAATTATGGGAACAAGCACTATGAATAAACATCATGTTAATTGAAAAATTTTCACTAAATAAATCTATCTAGACGTCTAAATGGCTGCTATATTAAATCCATCAAAACGCACTTGGCTGGAATGAGGATTATGGCTTTATCATTAAAAGAGAAAATAGAGGACACCAACCAAGGTGTTTATCTTATTGGTACTACCCCGCCTAAAATAGGCACCGATAAAGCGCAATTAAAAACTATTGCAGAAAAGCTATTAGGTCGCTTACACGAAATTGAATACGACGGCGTAATAATTTACGACATTCAAGACGAAAGCAGTCGAACCAATCAAGCGCGCCCGTTTGCGTTTAAACAAACCGTTGATCCGCGTGAATACAGCCATTTACTGCGTAATTTATCTGCACAAGATGTAATTACTTATAAAAGTGTGGCGCAGCGTGGCGTAGGCGAATTTAAAGATTGGCTAAGTGAAACTAAAAACGACTACGATTTACAAAATGTAGTTTTAGTAGGTAGCCCGTCATCGGTAGGCGATATAAAGCTAAGCCTGCCAGATGCGTATAAAGCATTGGCTGAGCAATCAGATGATTTCTTTTTAGGTGGCGTTACAATTGCCGAGCGCCATTCAAGTAAACGAAATGAGCACGAACGATTAATAGAAAAAACAGCACAGGGTTGTAAGTTTTTTATATCGCAAGCTGTTTACGACGCACAAGCTACTATAGAGTTAATTACTAGCTACGCACGTACATGTAAAGCACAGGGTATTACACCTCAACGTATTATATTAACGTTTACCCCGTGCGGCGGCGAAAAAACCTTAGAGTTTATGCAATGGTTGGGTATCTCAGTGCCAGAGGCTACAAAATGGCGCATGCTTGATGCAGACAATACATTAAGCGAATCAGTTCGTATTTGCCGCGAAAACCTCGACTTAATACTTAAAAGCTGTGCACATTTAGACGTGCCGTTGGGCTTAAATATTGAAAGCTTAACAAACCGTAAAGAAGAAATTGATGCATCAATAAACTTATACCGTTTATTAAAAGCCATTATGGAATTGAACCTTGCGGAAAAGCTAATAGCTTAGAGCTTGAGCCTAAACCAATTCACACCCTTCTTGGCAAGCCTAGTGGCTTGCTTTTTTTATTAATCTTAAATTAAAAATGGTTATGAGCTTTTAATTAAGCCTATAATTTCACCTCTCTTAACTTGCTGATTGACCGAGTAATTCATATAGCAGTACTATCACTTAATTGTTAACGATAGAGCGTTAACAATTTTCTGTAAATGATAACTGTGGATAGGGAGATCAGATAAATGGAATCAATTAACTTAACACTCAAAGTTATAGGTGAACTATACGCAGGTAGCTGTTTAGAGTTGACAGCGAACAACGCTCTCTCCAACATTTCTAATATTATAACTTATATAGCAACAGTGTTAGTTACACTAACGGCTATCGCGCTTCCGCTAACACAACAGTCATTGCAATGGATGGAAGACAAGTACGATTCTGAAAGTGTAGTTAAATACTTAAATGACAAAGCCCCCATTCAAGCTAATTCAATAGTACCAAAAGTACTAATATACTTACTGTTTTCGCTAATCTTTTTTTTGGCACATGAGCTTTTAACAATACCTTTAAAAGCGTTCCTCTTTATCACTATCATTACCTATTTTGCATATGTCGTAGTAATGTATTCTAGGTATTTTGCATACGTATTTAAGAACCTGAGTAGTACAACGTATATATATGACAAAATATTAGAAAAAACTGAGAGTTTAGATGAAATCACAGTCACTGAAATTGCAGTTTTAATGGATATTGAAAAAGTTAGATTAATCAAAAAACAAGAAATTAATGAGTTAAGTAGTCAAGCTAGGGATCTTGGGCATTTATTAAAAAGTTCAGATATCCATGAATCTATTGAAAGTATGAATACCTATCTTAATAGCCTACATAAAATTTTATATAGCTTACCTAAAACAGCGCCCGAGGAAAAATATACAAAAACAGCTAACTTCTTATCTTATCTAACATTTCAGCTACTTGGTGATTCAAAACATGATATATCTTTAAGTAGATTAAATGAAATTATAGTGTGGGTTGAGAGCAAAAGGGACGATACATATAAACCGCTTACATCCGGTAGGTTTTTAATTGAATTCGAACATTTTAAGAACAGAGTTAATATTTGCATTCCTGACTTAATAAAGCATTTGAGAACTCTGATATGGCACTCTAAGAAAGAAAATATACATATCATAACAGAGCTTTATAAAAATATTTGTAAATCATTATGGCAGAGAGAGAAAAATGGCTCTTATTTTTACTTTTTCTTTCACTTCAAAATTGGTGAGCACTTATACAAAACTAACCTACATAAAGAACTAGAAGAATTATTTAAAAATAATGAATCAAAAGTCACTAAATCTCAGATCACGTTAGTCCTAAAAAATGCAGGCGTCCAGGATGACAAAAAGGTCGATGAATTTATGCTAGAGGTTTGGGACAACGCATATGTTAAGGCTGCAGAACAGTTAACATATACTTTCCTTCTGTATTTCCATAATAAAGAGAGTCACCTCCTAACAATAAGGAATATAAACAACCCAATAAAAACAAATTTTAACAACCTTACATCAGAGCTATTACCGAGTTCGATAGATGAAATATTTTCGCACATTACAAATTCAGAAAAGTTAGATTATTTTGTCTTTGGAGATTCACCAAGAGAGAACATAATTCATTCATCAGGGATGCTTCTAATCTATGAGGTTATTAAATGCATTTACAATAATAAAAAACCTTTATTTTCCTGTAAGCAGTTCCAATATCAAGACTTAAGTATTCTTATCTATTCGGCTAAAAGGTTAGAGATTATTGTAAAAAACATCGTCTTAATTAACGAAGTATCCCATTTCATATCGAGTCATTACTTAACTATTGATGAAGTTTTAAATGCAGCAAATACTCTTCTAGCTACGATGATAAAAGAGTTAGACGAATATAAATTAGAGCTTGAAAAAAATGGAGATTTAGACCCAAATGCTTTTAAAAAAATTAAGAAAGTATTTGAAGACGAAATAGAAAATAGCCCTATAACTTTAATAGGGTTGAAGCAAATAAAATTAGTAAATGAAAGCATATCTTCATTTAGTGTAAAGCTACCTAGAACAACTTTTTTAAGAAACAACAATATAGACACAGACTTTTGGAATATAGGCTCTATTTTAACAAAACATATAATGAATGAGCTTAATTTGATATTACGAAAGCGTGGATGCTCGCAGGCTAAGAACTTTCCCAGCGTAAGCTCTGGTATTAAAGCTGTAGTTATTACAAGGGGAATACAGCAATACCTAGTTGATAATGGCTTCAGTTTCACAGATAGAGAAATAATTTGGCCCGATAATACTACAGCTTACTGTTTAAAATTAAACTACGGAGCTATTGATAGTTTTTATTGTATATCAGATAAAGACACTTTATTTAAATGTCAAATAGGCGAATCTAATCCTTTTAAATTAGGCATAGTTGATATGGGAGAGGATATTGAAGTAAATATTCATTTTTTCTTTAAAGCTAATTTATGAAATATTTATCCTTTCTATTTCAATGATCAACCTTAATTGAGGCTAATTAAAACATCAGCGTTAATTTAACGCTGATGTTTTTTTGAAAATAACGTTTATTTTTTTCCTACTTATTGTTCAACTTTTTAGCGAGCTTATACGCTTGTTTATTTTTATACATTGCGTGGTCTGCATCATTTAATAGCGTTTCAAAAGGCTGCTTTTGTTTATTAGTAAAGCTATAACCTATGCTGAGCGATAAATCGCAAACGTCTTCTTTGAGTAAAGCTTTTGAATACTCTGAGGATATTTTATCCATGATGTAGTTAATTTTGCTTTTATCACTTAATTGCATTACTGCAACAAACTCATCACCACCTAAACGCCCTACTATGTCGGCATCCCTTAAATGGTTTTTTAGCGTATCTGCCAATATAATTAAGGCTTTGTCACCCACTTCATGTCCAAAGGTGTCGTTTAATTTTTTAAAGTCGTTTATATCAATAAACAAGCAACATACGTCGAAGCCCAAACGCAGTGCTAAATTAAGCTTTTGCTGAGCTAGTAAGTTAAGTGCTCGGCGATTATAAATATCTGTTAATGAGTCTAACATGGCTATTTCGCGCATTTGTTCATAGCTGTAAACAAGCGCTAGGTCGTCTTCAATTAAATCGCGTAGTTGCTCTATGAGCTCAAAGTATTCATCGGTGTAGCTAGTTATTTTAGTGTCTTTTAAGCATAGCGTGCCAAATACTTCACCTTCTGGCCAATGAATAGGTAAGCCTAAGTAGGATTCAACACCGTCCTCAACTACTTCTGGGAGGGTGTTCCATGCATCGTTATTGCTTGCATCATTAACATATAAAATATTATTAGTTTCAGCGACGTGCCGACAAAAAAGAGGAGTTTGAGGGGGAAGTATCGGGTTGGTTTCAAAGCTTGAGCCACCTTCGTTATTTCTAATAACAACGCGATAGCCTTTGCTTGTTGCCTGAACTATATAACCAGACGGGGCTGAAAAAAGCCCCGTGATAAGGTCCATTGTTTTTTGCCATTTATGCAAAGATATTTGGCCATCAACACCAGAGAATGCCCATTTATCAGTTTCAAACATTAACTTTACCTCGGCTATTTAATAGCTCCAGTATAGGCAAAAAAGTAAACTAAAAGCTATTATTTACGACGTCTACTTGGCTCTCTTTTACCTGTAATGCGTTTTTTATCGCGATCTTTTCGAGATTTATTCGTATTTTTACGATTATCTTTGGGCTTTTTATTTAAGTCAGGCTCGTAACCTTCTAACCACTGCGGCGTTAAACGCGTATCGAGTAATACTTCAATTTCTTCTAGCAGCCATTGCTCATCAAGACTTACCAATGACATAGCAAGCCCTTGTTCACCAGCGCGACCTGTACGGCCAATACGGTGCACATAATCCTCGGCAATGTACGGCAGTTCAAAATTAATTACGTATCTAAGTGTAGAAATATCTAAACCACGCGCAGCGACATCGGTTGCAACAAGTACGCGTGTAATACCTTCTTTAAAGTTTTGCAGTGCACGGTCACGTGCGCCTTGCGATTTATCGCCATGGATTGATTCGGTTTTTAACCCATCTTTACACATTTCTTTAGCAAGCTGATCGGCCATTTGTTTTGTGCGAGTAAAAATAAGCACTTGGCGCCAGTTTTTCATGCCAATCATGTGCGATACAAGTTCGCGCTTACGGTCTTCATCTACAGCGTAAATAACTTGCTCTACTTCAACCGCAGCTGAGTTACGTTTATCAACTTCAATTAGCTCAGGGTTTTTAAGTAGTTTTTTACTGAGTTCAAACACGCTGTCATCAAACGTAGCTGAAAAGAGTAAAGTTTGGCGATCGCCCGGGATATGTCGCAATATACGTCTAATTTCATCAATAAAGCCCATATCAAGCATGCGGTCGGCTTCGTCAAACACTAAAGAGTCTACGCTTGAAAGTACCACACTGCCTTTAACTATATGATCAAGTAAACGCCCTGGTGTTGCCACTATAACTTGTGCTGTTTTAAGTGCTTTAATTTGAGGGCCAATACTTGCACCACCATAGGCTAAGGCACCAATGATATTAGTGCCTTGTGCGTACTTTTCAAAGCTGGCAAATACTTGCTGAGCAAGCTCTCGTGTTGGCGTTAAAATTACAACGCGGGCAAGGCCTTGCTCATCCTTTTTAGGGGTATTTAAAAGCTTATGTAATAGAGGTAAAACAAAGGCGGCGGTTTTACCCGTACCTGTTTGCGCGCTGCCCATTACATCACTTCCGGCTAAAATAGGCGGAATAGTTTTAATCTGAATTGCGGTTGGTTGAGTGTAATTATTTTGCTCAATCGCTGTTAATAATAACGGGTCGAGATTAAGTGATGAGAACGTAGTGGCAGACATAGGCTTAGCTTTAAAATAACAAAGAGCGCTATTGTACGCATATTACTGTACTGCGTAAATTAACCAGTCCAGAAAAGTATTTAATCGTGATTGCTCTCTTTCGCTTTAGCGCTAAAATAATAAAAAAGGCGCTAAATAACCGTTGTATTTAGCGCCTTTTATAATTTGCTGTAGCTTTAAGCTGGCTTTAGTGTCGCTTTACGTTCGTTGTAAAACGCTATTAAATCGTCAACTGTTGCTTGGCAGTATTCGCGAATACCCGAAACCACCATGTGCTTTTCACCACTACCCACTTTAACGCCGTTTTCTAACAGGTTAAAACGTAGTGTAATTTTTCCGCGCTTACCAGTGTACTCAAAGCTTGGCTCTGCAAATTCAAGTACTGGCGCTGTTATATCAAGGTTATCAAGATTAATAAGCATTGATTCGTAAATTACCATCGGACGAGCAGGGTTTATCATTACCTCTTGCTTGCCCATTAATGGGATAATTACATGCGGGAAGGTAGTACCAGAAAACTCAACATAATTTTTTATTAGACTATTAGTTAGTGCTGGGCATTGGCTGGTTTTACCGCTGCGCTTTACCTTTAAAATGACTTTTTCGCCATTGGTTACATCAAACTCATCGGCTCCCTCAGGGAAATGAAGTTTGGTGTTTTCATCAACCATACCGGCAAAAGTAAATTCCATTTGTTCACTAATACCGTAGCGGTCTAGTACCAATGAAAAAAGTAAGTCTCCTGGCGCGCAAAACTTTTTGGCATCTTTGTCATGAAGTGGATTGTAATCGTCAGCAACGCATTTAGCGAAGCGACAACCCTGCTCACGAGAGATAGAAACATAATCAGCATGCTGCTGAAAAAAAGGACTTAACATAGTTTGTTCACTGCTTAAACTGCTTATAACCTATCTATATTACCAGAAAAAAAATATTGAGAGGTCGAATCTGTTAGATTAATGGCTAAATAAAACAGAGCAATAAAAAAACAATGACCTTTTATTTGTTAGCGCTATCAATTATATGTGTTTTTCCGTACTGCAAAATATCAATAATGCGGCAACCCTTTTGGCACTACTTAATGGCTTTAAGTGTTCTAAGTGGGTATTTTCAAGGTTATATAAATTTGTATGCTCTGCTCAGCACTGGGCTTTACGTTGTTTTATACTACTGTGTGCTAAATGCAAAGCGGGCAATAATACGCGCTATTTTAGGTACTGTTTTTATAATTTCCTCACTGGCATTAGCACTTCATTGGGTGCCTGGTTTTAATAACCTCCCTATTGTTATAGATGAGCGTATTACAAGCGATGCGATTGCTTTTACCCTTTATGCTAATTTTGATAAAGCTATGGCTGGGTTATTCCTTTGTGCTTACTTTTATTCGAATAAAAAAGCTTTAAAAGCAGACTCCAATAAAGCAGGCCCATTAAACGTTAAACAACCCATTTTAATAGTTATTACTACTGTTTTAGCTTCGCTCACTGCGGCTTTAACACTTGGACTTGTAAGCTTTAACCCAAAAGTGCCCAACTTTTGGTTAGCCTTTATTGCTATTAATCTTTTATTTACCTGTGTAGCTGAGGAAGCTTTATTTCGAGGTTTATTACAAACCAAACTTAGCCAAATAATCACATCTACTCGCCTAGCGTTACTTGCCCCAATAATGACTGCTGCAGTGTTTGCTTTAGCACATTTTGCTGGAGGAATTAACTATGTATTGGTTTCATTTATTGCAGGCTTAGGATACGGCTATATTCTTTATAAAACGCTGCGTTTAGAATGGGCTATTATATGCCACTGGTTAGTGAACGTTTTTCACTTCTTTTTGTTTACTTACCCTATGCTCAGTAAAATCTAAATACATTTACAAATGCTAACAATTTACCCGTTAGCAAACATTGCCAGCGTTTGATTTTGTTAGTAATTTACTACTTTAAATAATAAATTAAAGGACTAATAAATATGCTACGTTTTATAGCGGCAATAACAGTGCTGGCCACAATAACCGGTTGTTCAGGAATGACCTATCATACAGACATAGACAACGGTGTTTTATCTCAAGAAATTGGCACCTACGTTAATAAAAGAGATTTACAGCAATTTTATAGCGACCAAGAAGCACACGAAAGTGGCGCAACACTTTTAGGCCGAATAGAAGGTGAAAGCTGTGATGGCGACGGTATGGGCAACAATAATGTAAGCTACAATCGCTCTAAATCAAACGCGATTGATTTACTTAAAGCTGATGCTATGCGCAGGGGCGGGAATGCTTTTACTATTAATTCCTGTAGTGAAACCTCTGTATCGTACTGCGACCTATCTGTTTTATGCACCGGACAGGCCTACGACTATTAATAAGTAAAAGTGCAAATTATATATTAAGCGCAAAGCTCAGTAGTACACGCTTTCCAGACTCGATTTTAGATACGCTGTGTTCGTACTTATCGGGTCTGAACAAATACACGCGATTAAATAAATTTATAATGCATTTTGAGCATTTAAATACCCCACCCGCTTTAGGTTTCTCTAATACAAAATTAAGCTTGTAATAGCGCCCTTGCTGCACAGGGTCAATATGGTTCATTACGCTATGATTGGTTGGGTAAGTAACAAGGTTTATCGAAAATGTGTTACTGCTAAAAATGGCTTTGTTTTTTACAAGTGCAATCATACTGCCTCCTATGAGTTTATATGCCGCATTGTAGCATTTAGTAAATTATGAATGCTTAGGCTAAACAATATCAAAATACGATGTCATATAGCTAAACAGCCTGAAACAAAAAAGCCGAACTTATTTTACTAAGCTCGGCTTTTAAAAGTACATTGTTTAGTAATTATGCACTTGGGTATTCGCGGTACGCACGCTCTATATTTTTAGCCTGCTTTTTAGAAATACCTAAATGAGCAAGTGCAACACGTAAACGAGCACGTGATAAGTCAGAGCCTAATATTTCCATTGCATCAAGCACTGACGTACTTGATGTTTTGCCTGTAATTGCGACAAAAATTGGCTCTAAAAAGTCTTTAATTTTAAGCTCGTGGAATGTAGCCACTTCTTTTGCAATTGCAAAAATAGCGGGCTTATCAAAGCTACGTAAGCCTTCTAGCTGCCATACAAAAAATTGTAGTGCTTGGCGTATTACGTTTTCGTCTGCTTTACCAGCTGTTAATAGCGCAGGATCGTAAGTTGGAATACCACCTACAAAGTGCCCTGCCAGCTCAACCATATCCGAAAGGGTATTAATACGCGTTTTAGCCTCAGGTAATACTTTAGCTAACATTTCACCGTTAAACTTCCAATCAACAAAGCGCTGAATTAACTGCTCGTCGGTTAAATTTTCACGGATCCACATGCCGTTTAACCAGCTTAATTTATCCACGTCGAATACTGGGCCACCAAGCGATACGCGCTTCATGTCAAAGTTTTCAATCATTTCATCAAGTGTGAACTTTTCACGCTCATCTGGCATTGACCAACCCATACGACCTAAGTAGTTAAGCACGGCTTCTGGTAGGTAACCCATTTCTTTATAGTAGTTAATAGACGTTGGATTTTTACGCTTAGACAGCTTTGATTTATCTGGGTTACGTAGTAATGGTAAATGACCAAGTACCGGCGCTTCCCAACCAAAATCTTCATAAAGTTTTAATAACTTAGGTGCTGAGTTAATCCACTCTTCGCCACGGAAAATATGACTAATTTGCATATGGTGGTCATCAACTACGTTCGCTAAAAAGTACGTTGGGAAACCATCCGCTTTTAAAAGCACTTGCATGTCTACGTTTTCCCACGGGATCTCAATTTCATCTCGTAGGTAGTCGTTAAACTTAAATGTGCCTTCGCTTGGGATTTTCATACGTATAACGTAAGGTTTGCCTGCCGCTAAGTTTGCTTTAATTTCTTCATCTGTATGGTTTAAACCACGACCGTCGTATTTAGGGCGCAAGCCTTCTGCCATTTGCTCTTCACGCATTTGATCAAGCTCTTCGCTTGTTGCAAAGCAGTAAAACGCTTTCCCATCGTCAACTAACTGATGCGCGTATTTTTTATATAAATCGCTACGCTCAGATTGACGGTAAGGACCAAATTCGCCACCCACATCAGGACCATGATCCCACTCAAGCCCTAACCAGCGTAAGCTATCCATAATCGCAAGTTCAGACTCTGGCGTGCTACGTACTTGGTCTGTATCTTCTATACGAAGTACAAATTCACCGCCTTGTTGTTTAGCAAAACAGTAGTTAAATAAGGCGATATAAGCGGTGCCAAGATGCGGGTCACCAGTTGGCGACGGGGCAACACGGGTGCGAATTGTCATGGTAAATTCTCTTTAAATAAGTGAGATAATAAAAGTGGTTTATGCAGCTACTTTGTTTAAGTAAGCAATAATATCGTTTGATTCATACAGCCATTGTACTTGGCCATTTTTCTCTATACGCAGGCAAGGCACTTTAACTTTGCCGCCTTGCTCAAGAAGCTCTTGACGATATTGCTCATTATTTTTTGCATCACGCGTTTCTATGTTTAAGCCTTCGCGCTTAATAGCGCGGCGTACTTTTACACAAAACGGGCATGCTTTAAATTGGTACAGTTTAAATTGTGAGGTTTGCTGATCAAGCTGTGCTTGCTCGTCGCTTGCACGCTTTTTACTGCGAGGAGTAAATACAAAATTAAAGAATAAGATTATACAACCTAAAAACCAACGAACTAATTTCATGTTCTGTGCTCTGCTTACAACAATTTAAGGAGCCAGATTTTAGCACAAATTTACAATCAAAAAAGCTCAATACTATTATCTATCTTTGGTTCGTTATTAACTTCTAATTCACTGTAGGAGGTAACTCTATTACGGCCAGTATTTTTAGAGTAGTAAAGCGCTAAATCAGCCTGATTTACAATACTCGATACAGTATCAATACTCACTAACTCTAAAAAACCAATGCTAATGGTTAATTGGCCAATTTGTGGAAAAGGGTATTGGGCAACATTAAGGCGTAACCGGTTAAGTGCAACGTGTGCATCAGTCTCTGTTTTTGCTTGAAATAACATTGCAAATTCTTCACCACCATACCTAAATACATAGTCTTCAATCCTAAAATTATTTTTTAGTAGCCGTGCAACAAGTAAAATAACCTCATCGCCAATTACATGCCCGTAGTTATCATTAATATTTTTAAAGTTGTCGATATCGGCAATAGCTAAATACCAACGTCGCTTTTTATTGTTATCATTTCTTGGTAACAAAAAACCGTTACCCGATACAATCTCAATTACTTTTTTATCAAATGTTTGCCTATTTAAAAGCTCTGTAAGTGGATCTAACCGCGACTTATATAATAGCCCAAGCTGATTAGCATAAATATTTAAAATATGTACAGCTAACATAGTTATTCGTTCTGGTAATTCTTGCTCGGTTTCTATTAATAAAGTGCCGACTACTTTTCCAAAATGATAAATAGGCACGTAACTTGATGTGCTACTAAAGGCATAGCTCACCCTAATTTTATTTTGAGTGACCTTTTGTAATAACAATGATGCTTCATCTGGGCTTAATTGCTCTAAATTACTGTTTGAATTAATAAGAGTAGGGGGTATGGGGGCTGAAAAATTTTTATTGACGTAAATGGCAAAATTATCAACTTCGAGCAAGTCGCTAATTATTTGTATTAATGCGCTATCTAAATCACTTTCTTCCTCTTGCTGGGTAAGCTTAATAATCCATTCGTGCCCACACTTATTTGCCTTCATTACACTGCCTAAACTAATTAAACTTTTATTAGTCTAGACAATACTCATGAATTTACTAAGTTATGAGGTAATACTTATTAACTAATCCTTTAGAATAGGTATTAAAGTAATACTAAGTCGTCGCGATGCAATACTTCTGCACCACTATCGTATTCAAGTAACTCACCTATTTGATTTGAGTGTGCGCCTTTGATTTTATTTACCTCGGTACTGCTAAAACGCGTTAAGCCACGTGCAATTACTTGATTTTTAGTATCTATTAAATCAATTAAATCGCCTCTTTCAAAACGTCCAAATGCATTAGTAACGCCTTTAGCAAGTAAGCTTGCACCTTTATTTTGAAGGGCACTAATAGCACCTGCATCTATAACAATTTGGCCGGTACTTTTAGGCCCAGCTAGTAGCCATTTTTTACGGCCATCTTTTGGGGCGGTGAGTTTTAAAAAGCGTGTACCAGGTAACTCGTCACTCATACATTTTAAAATAACGTTTTTACCAGCGCCTTTAGCAATAATGACTTCAACGCCTGCACGCCTTGCAATGTCGGCTGCTTGTAATTTGGTTGCCATGCCGCCAGTACCTAAGTTTGTACCACTGCCACCAGCAAGTTGGCGCAGCTCATCGTTTATATGTGTTACTTCACCAATGAGGGTGGCATCGGCATTGGTGCGAGGATCGCTGGTAAATAACCCTTCTTGATCGGTAAGTAGCAATAATTTATTAGCATTAGCCAAAATAGCAACAAGTGCCGATAAATTATCGTTGTCGCCTACTTTTATTTCACTGGTAGCGACTGCGTCATTTTCGTTAATGATGGGCACAACATCGTAATTTAATAACGCATTGAGTGTATCGCGGGCATTAAGGTAGCGCTCTCTGTCGTCTACATCAGCGCGGGTAAGCAGCATTTGCCCTACATTTACCCCATATAAAGCAAACAAGCTCTGCCAAATATGAATAAGTTGACCTTGTCCAATTGCAGCAAGCATTTGTTTATCAATTAAGCTTCTGCCACAGGGTTTTAATAGTTGTTCGCGCCCAGCAGCTACCGCGCCGCTCGACACTAAAATAACCTGATGCCCCTGCTTTTTAAGCTCGCAGCATTGGCGTACTAATTCAACCATATGTGCTTTGTCTAGCTTATCGGTGCCGCCAGTTAGTACGCTTGTACCAAGCTTTACAACTATTACCTGTTCCCTTTGCATGTGCTTTTTACTATTGATTAATTAAAGATGAATTAATTTATACCAGCTCGGTATTTTTGAACAAGTTAAAAATTTTCATGCTAGGATCTGATTTTATTAAATTAAGTAAATTACTCTCTATGCCTGCCAGTTTATGTTTAATTATTGCCACCTTTTTATGGGGCAGCTCTTTTATTGCGCTCAAATACGCCATTGCTATTTACGACCCTGCATTGGTGATATTTTTACGCATGCTCACCACGTTAGTTTTGTCGCTTTGTTTATGGCGCTACGTTATTCGGTTTGAGTACTTAAAAGGTGACTGGAAGTATTTAGTGGGTATGTCGCTTGCTGAGCCTTGCTTATACTTTTTATTTGAAGGCCATGCAATGGAATACACATCAGCCTCGCAGGCTGGTGTTATTGTCTCTTGCTTGCCTATTATTATTGCGTTGCTTGCCTTTGTATTACTTAAAGAGCATATAAGCAAAGCCATTGTTGTCGGTTTTACGCTGTGTATAGGCGGCAGTATTTTACTTACGCTTCTTTCACCAAGTACCGACCAAGCACCTAATCCGTTACTAGGTAACTTTTTAGAGCTTATGGCGATGGTGTGCGCTGCATTTTATACCGTAAGTATTAAACATTTAGCTAATCGCTACTCGCCCCTGACTTTAATTGCTTTGCAAGGTATTAGCGGCAGCTTGTTTTTTGCGCCGTTTTTATTTTTTATCGACCTACCAAGCGAAAACCAGCACGACTTAACTGCGCTCATGAGCATTTTGTATTTAGGTTCGTGTGTAACCCTTGGCGGCTACGGCATGTACAACTATGCAATTAGCAAAGTATCAGTATTAACCGCGGCTGCGTACTCTAATTTAATTCCTATTTTTACACTTATTTTATCAGCTATTATTTTGGGCGAAGTGCTCAACGTTTGGCAATGGCTGAGCATATTTGTGGTATTTATTGGCGTAATGGTAAGCCAGCGCCATCAAGAACTCGTGGTTGATATACCGCTTAGCGAATCAGGCGAAGACATTTGCGCAGATACAAGCAACCTTAAATCAGTACCAGAGGCAAGTGAATCAAAAGGGTAACAGGTAAGCAAATACAGCCCAGGTGTTTGTAAAAATGAGTTTTGGGATTGATGAATAACCTCAATCCCCGTTACCTTATAATTTTGAATCACCCCACTTTGCAGTTGCAAAGTAAACGCCTCTCCCACTTTGGCGTGTTGTAAAAATGCAAAGTGGGTGTCGTTATGCCCTGCTATTAGCGCGCCTTTTTCGTTTCCAAACTCTTTTCCGCCCAGCTCCCCTGCGGGTAAAAATTGGCTAGGCGCAAACGCTAAATTGCGACCACTCGCTCCAGCTAATACACTTAATGTTTTATTATGGCTTGGCCAATCAAGCTTTGCAGTCACGTAGCTGTCGGCGTAATACCACGGCTTTACTTTAGTGCCGGGTGATTTAAGCGCCTCTTGCCATGCTTGCTCAATTAATACTTGAGCAAGCCACGCTTTTGCCTGCATATAAGCGCCGTGACCAAATAATCCAAGCCCAGCTATTAGTAAACCCGCGCTTAGCCACTTTTTCATTTACGTGCCCTGCTTAACTTAAATGATCGGTTTATTTTAAGGGCGCTAGATCCCAATAATAAAATACAGCCTAGTAATATATGTAACCTGCTTTGCCCATCGGTTTGCGGTAAACGCATTGCCATACCTTGTGGTACTGCATTAGTAGCTTGCGCCGTTTGCTCTGCCACTTCTTTTATTTGAGTTTGTTCAATCGCTATAAAAGCAGTAAACGGGCTAAGTAATTGATGAGTAAGCGCAAGCTCCTGTACTTCATCTTTAACTGTATTTTGCTCGTTGTATAAAAGTAATGACTTGATTTTTTGGCGCGCCCACAGTTTTGCTATACCTTGAGCGCTTGAGCTATTTTGTGTACTTAATTTAATACTTAAAGGACCTTGTGCTGTTTGCCCAGCAAGTACCACATTTTTAGCATTATTAAGTTTTATGGCGACCATGATAGGCTCACCAAAATATAAATCAGGTAGTGGTGACGGCCAAAAATCTAAGCTGTTACCGCTTTCATCGCTTAGCCCCAAATTAGTAATAGCCGGATGTGCAAGCTTATCAAACAACTGCTGCATTTTAGGTTGCACCTCGCTTGTGCTGCCTATAAACGTAAATGAGCCTTTACCTATATCTGCCGCTCGGCGCATAAAAAAGCTATTCGGTGCGCTGCCAATACCCACTGTAAATAAGCGGCTATCGCCTAATTTACTTTGAATATTTTTAAATAATGCATCTTCATTACTTACGCTGCCATCAGTTAAAAATACAACTTGGCGCACAAAACCATCAAACTCGCTACCATCAAGTACGGCATTAAGCGCACCTTGTATTTCAGTGCCACCGTCGGCCTCTAGGCTATAAATAAATCGCTCTGCACGGCGTAAATTAAAGTCACTGGCTATAAGTGGTTTATCGCTCATTGGAGTTACTATGTTGTCAAAACCAATAATGTTAAAGCTGTCGTCGCTATCAAGTAATGAAAGTGCATAAAACAACGCTTTTTTAGCTTGCTCCATAGATTGCCCATGCATAGAGCCTGACGTATCAACTACAAATACCATTTCACGAGGTAAGCGCTGTGTTTGTGTGAAATGATCCCCTGGTGGCATTAGCATAGCAAGCCCGTATCGGTCACCATTTTCAAACTGCTGAGTAAAAAATGCGGCTTGAGCTTGCTCTTTTTGCAGCGGTTTAAACTCAAGTACAAAGTCGCGATTAACTGCATTTGTCTCATTTAACGCTATTTTATATTGTCCAAACGCGGTGTTTTGCACATCAACATTGTGAAATTTAGAATTGATATCCACCAGCTCTAAGCCTACGTCTATATCTATGTTTAAGCTAAATTGGCTGCTTGGTACGTTATCATTTTGATTACTGCTTTTAATACTGTAAACAGGGCTTAACCATCCCGTTGGGAGTGAGTTAACGTGCGTTTGGTTCTGAGTACTCACCTCAACTTCACCACTAATCGCGTGATAACGCGGTGTAATGGTAGTAGGAAATCTAATAGCAAATGTGCCGCTGCTGTAATCAATTATTTCTTGATACTCAAGCTCAATAATTACTTGCTCACCAGGGCCAATATTTGCCACATTCGTAATAAACATATTGGCGCGTTGCTGGCGTACAAGGGCCGCTTGCTTACCTGCTTTTTTAGCCTCCTCGTATTTTTTTTCGGCCTCTACCTTTTTATCAATTTGGCCTTTAATGACTCGCTCACCTATACGCATAGTCATGGCATGTACGGCGCTTTCATCAGGCAATGGAAAAACGTAGCGCGCATTAACCGCAAACGGGTTTTCGTTTTGATAGGTTTGCGTAACTACAACATGATTAATTAGGCCGGTTAAGGTCATATTGGCGTCGCTTTTTAATATTATTGCTGGGCCTGCTGGCGCACCATTGCTATCAAAAAGCTCTAACTTGGGTGATTGCGCATGGCTTTTGAAGCTCGCTAACAGCACAATCGCTATGAATATAAAAATGCTTACTTTAGTAAGCATTTTGGTCGGTTTACTCAACATAAAATCACTCCATCGAACGCTTTGTTTTACTTAGATTCAGTTAGATTTAGTTACTCGCCGTTTGGCCATTTACTGAGTTCATTGAGCGAGTGGTAAGCGTTACGCGTCTATCAAAAAAGTTATCTTCCACCGTGTTACTGTTAGCCAATGTTTGCTGCTCGCCAAATGCCTGCGTGCTTAAGCGTTTATGGCTCACGCCGTGTTTTATTAAATAGCTTTGCACGGCATTTACACGTGCTTTGGAAAGTAAAAGGTTGGCTTGCTCATCGCCTCGTTGATCGGCAAAGCCACTTAAATCAAGTGCGAGTTGTGGTTGGTTGTTTAACAAGGTAACCAGTTGGTCTAACTGCAGCGCAAAATGCGGGGCAATAACACTTGAACCTGTTTTAAATTGCACCGTCATCGCCAATAAGTTATTAATTTGAACTTGAGTTAACTGCTCATTTTGATTGGCAAGCACTTCTAGCTGTTGCTCTAACATATTGTTGTGGTTAAGCACGTGTTGGTAATCGCTGGTTTTTTCTTTCATAACCGTAATTGCACGCTCTTGCTCTGCAATTTTGTTATCAGCTACTTTTGAATCACCTATTAAACCACCGGCAAATGCCCCAATAAACGCACCTATTGGCCCGCCTACTACGCCGCCAATAATAGCGCCTGCACCTAAACCAATAGCCGTTTCTTTATGGGCTTCTTTTGATGGCGTGTTAGATGTTGAGGCAATTGCTGGAGTACAAAAAATAGCAACGAGTGTTAACGCAATTAATGTCTTCTTCATGATTTGATCCTTAAACTTACTTTTTAATTTGTGATGTTTTGTTTTGATGGACCTATTAAAACAAGCTCAAGTGGCAACAAAGGGGATCAAAAATGGCAAACTGCTGAGCAATTGTGGCAAAAAAATGGCAATTGCCTTTTTAAGCGTACTTAGCTTAAAAACTTCGATATAGTGCACAACAGAGCCGATAGGATAATGATTAAGATGAAAAAAATAGCCATCGTTGAAGATGAACCCGCAATCCGCGAAAACTACATAGAAATGTTGAGTGCACAGGGCTACCAAGTAAGTGGCTTTGCCGATCGCGCCAGCGCTGAAGCTGAATTTAAAAATGCCCTGCCCGATTTAGCCATTGTTGATATTGGCCTAGGCCATGAAATAGATGGTGGTTTTTTACTGTGCCAAACATTGCGTTCGCTTTCTAAAACACTGCCTATTATTTTTTTAACCGCCCGCGATAGCGAAATAGATACCGTATGCGGCCTACGCATGGGCGCCGACGACTACCTAACAAAAGACATAAGCTTGGCTCACTTGGCTGCACGTATTGGTGCGCTATTTCGCCGAATGGAAGCACTTGAACAACCCACTGATGCAAATGCACTCATAACACGCGGGCAGTTAACGCTCGACACGCAACGTATGCAGGTATTTTGGCAGCAACAATTAGTTGATTTAACCGTAACCGAATTTTGGATGCTGCATTCACTCGCCCAGCGACCAGGCCATGTTAAAAGCCGTAACGATTTAATGAGCGATGCAAAAATTTATGTAGACGACAGCACTATTACTTCCCACGTAAAACGTATTCGTAAAAAGTTTATAGCACTCGACAGCACCTTTGATTGCATAGATACCGTGTATGGCATGGGCTATCGGTGGGAACAACACTAATGCTACGATTTGGTCTGCGCAGTAAATTTATATTACTTTCATGTTTTTTGTTTTTGCTGCCGTGGCTTGGCTACGAGTACGTATGGGAAATGGAAAAGTTTTTACGCCAAGGCCAAGAAAAAACCCTCGTAGGCACCACTCGTGCACTTGCTACTGCATTACATGAGCGCCCTGCATTATTTGACGAGCAAACTAACTTTTTAGACCAAGTAGTAAAAGGCCGCGATTTATACGCTTATAATCTTAAAAACCCTATTCAGCTCGACGGTAAACTTAACGATTGGGAAAGTTACCAGCCGTTATTTTGGCATTACGACAAGCGCTACTTACAAAAAACAGATAACAAACATCAAGCCAGTGACTTATCGTTTGATCATATGGTTGGCAAGTTTGATAACTACTTATACGCCGCATTTAAAGTCACCGACAATACCCTTATTTATCGCGCTAAAAATAGTTTAAGCATTACCAATAACGATTATTTACAAATTGGCTTAAAAACGCCTGACGGCCAGTTTAATACTTACATTATTGCGCCACGCCAAGATGGCTGGGTTAATGCGTTTGATGCAAATACCAAAGCCCCTTTTACAAAAATTCAGGGCTATTTTGAAAGTACCGAATCAGGTTATAACGTAGAGCTGCGCTTTCCTATTAGCATGCTGGGCAACAAACTTGGCTTTGCTATTGTTGACATTGATAGTAAAGAGGCATTGCTAGAGCCTAAAATAATGTCGACCTCAAACTTAAATAACCCAAACGATTTAGGCTCGGTATTAGTCCCTTCCCCAGAAATTAGCCGTATTTTAAAAGGTATGGGCCACAGTGGTAGCCGCATTTGGGTGGTTGATAACCATCATCGTGTACTTGCGCAATCGGGTACTATTCAAAATGCAGATGGCGTATGGGCTGATGGACTTGCTAACAAAGCACCTGAAACTTGGTGGCAGCGCTTTGAGCAAAATTACTTACACCCAATTTACTATAAAATATTAACGCGCCCCGAAAATGAGTTTTTAGATACCCTGCACGATGTAGCTTCTATGCAGGGCACACATTTAGCGAAAGCATTAAAAGGACAACCTGCATCGTCTTGGCGATTAACACCCGACAGTAAAGCCGTTATTTTATCGGCCGCTTACCCTATTTGGATTCAAGACCAGGTAATTGGCGCGGTAATAGCAGAGGAAACCACAAACGGCGTACGTACGCTGCGTAACAAATCGCTCGAAAAACTCTTTAACGTTATTTTAGCTGTGATGCTAATTGGTACTGTCACCTTGTTCTTTTTTGCCTCACGTATATCGAACCGAATTAGGCGACTGCGCGATACTGCTGAGCAAGCGATTGATGCACAAGGGCGTGTTACAGGGAGTATTAATTACAGCGATGCTAACGATGAAATTGGCGACCTGTCTCGTAGTTTTTCAAACATTGTGAGCCGACTTGGTGGCTATACCGATTACTTAGAAAATATGTCGTCACGGTTATCCCACGAGCTGCGCACGCCAGTTGCCGTAGTGCGCTCATCACTCGAGAACTTACAAAGCTTGCCACAAAACGAGCTGAGTCAAAAATACCTTGACCGCGCCAGTGAAGGCGTTGAACGCTTAGGTAAAATAATAACCACCATGAGCGAAGCCACTCGCCTTGAGCAAAGCATTCAAAGCAACGAACCTGAACCTTTTGATTTACAAAAAGTAATAAATGGCTGCATGCAAGGCTATCAGCTTACTTACCCAAACCAGTTATTTACGCTTGATGTATGCCAAAACAAATTACCTATGCAAGGTGCTCCGGAGTTTATAGCTCAGCTGCTTGATAAACTTATTAATAACGCGCTGGAGTTTAGTGAAGCCAATACGGCTATTAATGTAGGCCTTAAGCAGAGCGAAAATAAAGCAACATTAACTGTGAGTAATACTGGTCCCGCTTTACCTGAAGGGTTAACTGAGCATATTTTTGATTCAATGGTGTCGGTACGTAGCCAGCAAATGCAGCAACAGCCACATTTGGGATTAGGGCTTTATATTGTAAGGCTGGTGTGCGACTACCATAAAGGCAGTGTAACCGCGCAAAACAACGAACAAGGTGATGGTGTAGTATTTACCGTAACACTGCCGTTAGTTAATGGTTAAGGCTGTATTTATACCGTTATATTTGTACCGTTATATTTATAGCCACAGCATTATATGCAAATAGTAAGTACGCAATAAATTAAATTCAGCTGTATATTTTTAGTTAAAAAGAGTTACTTTAATTTATCTTAACTCTATATAAATTAACAAATAAACCCCTCTCATCCCTTAAAACCCGCCAGTTACAATTTAGTACAACTTCAAATGTAACTATTCACTTTTTATTCAGTCGAATGACCATACCCTACATCATATTAAAGTATTAAATTGAAGGAATACTCATGAAACCATCACTAGAGCGTGAAGAACTAGACTTTATTTTTGACTTATACAGGCCCTCTAAAAAACCTGAGCCTGAAGAGATAAAACCAAAAAGCACCAATTACAAAGAGCTAAGAAAGCACGACGCGACTAAAAACCAAGGCGTATCGCACTACTTAGTCTGATTTTATTACGCTTGGGACTTCTCATGTTCTAAAAATGCTTTAATGCAGCTTATTTCTGCAAGTTTTACTTCTTCGCCTATTTCAGGGCCTTTTTTGCCATTTTTAAGTGCATCTTGCACTACTTGTTTCTTATCCATTTTTTGCAGTTCAGTATGAATTGCTCGCAGCTTAGCTGCTTGCGGGTATGGCTTATCGACCAGTGTTTCACCACGCCCTTGTGCATCACATTGGCATGCTTGGGTAAACGCTATAAAACGTTCTGGGTGTACCAACGCATTTAAGTTAGTCACTATTAGCTTGTGAATGGTTTGCGGCCTTAACTGATCAATTGTATGGCAAAGGGTGTGATTATCACTGGTGAGTACGCCAACATCACGAAAACGGTTAGGCACTTTTAAGCGCTCACAAAACGCCTCAATAACTGCAACACCTTCGCGTTCGTGCCCACGTAGGTTTCCATGCTTTTTAAAACTAAGCGCTTTTCCAAAATCATGGGTAAGTGCAGCAAAACGTGCTTCTAAGTTAAAATTTAAATCAGCTGCACGCCTAAGTACCAACATAGTATGAACAAATACATCCCCTTCAGGATGATGGTTTGCCGGTTGCGGTACATTAACCATGCGCTCAAGTTCTGGAAAAATACCTAAACCTTGCAGTGCTTCAAAATAAAGCTCAGGGTGCTTTTCACCCAGTGCTTTTTCAGTTTCAAGCCACACGCGCTCAGATACTAAATGATTTAGCTCACCTTTATTTTTAAGCTCGCGCATTAATGCATAGGTACTTGGGTGAATACGCCAATCACTGCCATAGCGCGCTAAAAAACGGGCAATACGCAGTACTCGAACAGGGTCTTCTACAAATGCCTCAGTGGTGTGGCGCAGTGTTTTATTTTGTAAGTCAGTTTGGCCATTAAACGGGTCAATAATATTACCGTGTTCATCAAGCGCCATTGAATTTATGGTCAAATCACGCCTTGCTAAATCTTCTTCTAGCGTAACGGTTGGGCTGGCATCAACCACAAAGCCTGTATAGCCTTTGCCACTTTTACGCTCTGTGCGCCCTAGTGCATATTCTTCTTTTGTTTTTGGGTGTAAGTAAACCGGAAAGTCACTACCTATTGGCACAAAACCAAGCGATTCCATCGTTTTTGGTGTTTCCCCAATCACTACATAGTCGTTATCTTTTGATTTTATATTTAGCAGTTTGTCGCGCACTGCACCACCAACGAGGTAAACTTGTTTTAAGTTACTTTTCACTTTATTCCCAATAACACTTGCCCAATTGTTTGACGCTAATCATATCATTAATTAAAAAATTCTGCGGTATTTGCCAAGCTTAAGTAAGCTCATTACAATGGCGCATTATTTTTAGCTATAGCCTCACAATTAATGAAAAACCATTCATCAAAAAAAGAACTCATGTTACTACCCATTTTATTAGTGGTTATTTTAATGTGTGTGGCGGGTCACTTTTTACTACAAGCAAATTTTCAAGACAGTAATGTGGTTGAATACATGTTGGCAGCACTGCCGTTTGCTATGTTTGGGTTGGTTATTGTGGCGTTTAAAATGGCGGCTAAAAGCGAAAAGGATGAACAAAACGAGCAGGACTCTTAATCCTACTCTGTTTTAGCTACTTATTATAATTTAAAGTATATGATAGCCAAACCAGTCTGGCTTTATCGGCTGCGATATACCGCTGGGCGTGAGCTTAATGTTTAGCTGGCTGTCGAGTAAATCAATGGCAAAGCAATCGTCCACATCATGTAAATCATCTTTATGAATATGACTAAGCCCTGCGAGCAAATCGTTTTTAGCGCGCTCTTTAGCTTCATGGCTACTGCTTGCAACATACAGTGCAAAGTCATGTTGCTCAGCCATGGAATCACTTCTGTAAGCGCCTAAATTTACAAAATAGAGTTGTTTATTTTGCTCCACATAGCTATCAACAACTTCTACTTTAAAGCCATCAATATGATTAATTGCCATGTAGCTATCCATGTGAACACTACTTCTGTCGCCTACCCATTGGCTTTTTAACTTTGAGTAGGTTTGCTCTATATTCTCCCCTACTACAAAACGAATATCATGCATTTCAATGTGGCAACCTTGAATCCGGCCACCTAAATACACCATAAATAACTGCATGCTTTTCCTTAACCTAAATTATCAACATCAATATTATGCTTTTTAATCAACTTATAAAAATCTGAGCGGTTGCGCTTGGCAAGCTTAGCGCCTTCAGCTACGTTACCACCTGCCATTTTTAAAGTGTTAATTACATAGTCGCGCTCAAACTCTTTTTTAGCGTCGTTTAGTGATAATGGTTCTACGTTTGTTTCGTTACTATTTAGCGCAGCTAACACTAAATGCTCTGAAATAACATCGCTTGGCGTTAATGCTACAACCTGCTCTACTACGTTTTGTAATTGGCGGATATTACCTGGCCAGTCGTAACGTACAAGCGCATGCATAGCATCGCTTGCAAAGTGTTTTTCAGTTTGGTTCATGCGCTTAGCAATGCTTGCACTAAAGTGCTGTGCTAATAAGCTTATATCTTCGCGGCGCTCACACAGTGGCGGTAATTTTAAATTAACTACGTTTAAGCGATAGTATAAATCTTCTCTAAATTGCTGGTTTAAAATAGCTTCAGGAAGATTTTTATGTGTTGCCGACACTATGCGTACATCAATTGCTATCTCTTCTTGAAAACCTACTGGACGAATTGTTTTTTCTTGTAATACGCGCAGTAACTTAACCTGTAAGTTAAGCGGCATATCGCCAATTTCGTCTAAAAATAACGTGCCACCCTGTGCTTGTTGAAACAAACCTTGGTGATCTTTAATTGCACCCGTAAACGAGCCTTTTTTATGACCAAATAATTCGGACTCTAAAAGCTCCCCTGGTACAGCGCCGCAGTTAATTGCAACAAAAGGGCCACCGCTTACATGGCTATGCTGGTGAATCGCCTGTGCGAGTAATTCTTTACCAGTACCACTAGCCCCCGAAATAAGTACATTAACTTGCGTTGGCCCAAGTAGTTTTACTTGCTCTAACAAGTGCAGCATTGCACCACTGCGCGTAACTATATTACTTTTAGGTGCAGCTTCATCGGCGTTAACACCATGAATTTCTATCGCTTTTGCAAGGCTGTCAAATAGCTCATCTTTATCCACTGGTTTAGTTATGAATGCAAAAATGCCCTGCTTAGTTGCCTCTACTGCATCAGGAATTGAGCCGTGCGCTGTCATCATAATGACAGGTAATGCAGGGTAGCGGCTTTGCAGCTGACGATGCAGTGCCATACCATCCATTTCATCCATGCGTAAGTCGGTTATTACGGCGTCAAACACTTGGCTTTTAAGTATTTGTAGTGCGGTTAAGCCGCTTTCGCAGGTTGTTACTTCGTATCCTTTTGATTCAATACGAATAGCGAGCAGTTTTAATAAGCTAGCGTCGTCGTCTACGAGTAATACTTTTGCACCTTGTACTTTAGTTGCGGCCATCGTTACTGCTCCTTCGTTTCTTCTCGTAGTAAAAGTTGCTGCTCAATCGTTGCTAACGATGAGAGGGTTTCTTGCATTTTATTATTAAGTGCTTGCTGCTCTTTTTTAGCATTTATTTGCATAGTTACTTGCTGCTTTTGAAGCCATAAATATTGCTTTATGTCATCAGGCCAAAAGTAAGCAAGATCGAGCTTTAGCAACTGAGTCATTACCGTATTTGGATCATTATTTATGTTTAAGCACATAAATTTAAAAAAGCGTTTAAGCTCGTTTTCGCCTGTAAAAACATTTTTGCTAGGTACCAATTTAAACCCGCCACACTGATTAGCGTGCCATGCAATAACTTGCTCTGCAGGAGGATAGCTTGGTTCAATTTTTGGTCTAGGTTTTGGACTAGGGTTACTGTTTTTGTCGGTCGTTTTTTTTGTATCGACCACAGGTGCAGGTGTAATTGACACACGCTCTTTTTGCCCATTATTAATTTCACAACCTGATATAACCATGCTGCTACTGAGCACACATAAAATAGCGATTAAACGCAAGCGCATGTTAATTAACTCCTAGATTTTTTGTTATGGGAATTTTAATTGAAAACCGGCAACCATGTGGCTCGTTATGCTCAACACTAAGTGTACCTCTTAGCTGTTCAACAGACTCTTTTACAATAGTTAAACCCAGCCCACTGCCTTGCAGCGTAACATTTTTACTGTGTTTACCTTGATAAAATGCGCTGAAAATTTGAGTTTTTTCTTGCTCTTTAATACCGCACCCTTTATCAAGTACAACGATACAAAGCTGGTTTTGCTCAAGCGCTAAATTAATAGTAACGCTTTGCTTATCTTCTGAAAATTTTAAGCCATTTGAAATAAGCTGAATTAAAATCATCTCAATAAGCTCACTAGGTAAAGCAAGCGGTTTGTTAGGTAAAGTATTTTGCCACTGCAGAGCTTGCTGACGCGCAGTTAAGCGATGCTCAAAATGGCTATTAATTTTATTAATAAGAAGACTAAATTCAACTTCGCTTAGGCTATCTTTACTGGTGCGAATCGCATTATAACTCAGCAAACTGTCAATCATTGTACGAAGGCGCACCATAGATTGGCTAATAAGCTCAAGCACTGCTTTTTGCTCAGCGGTAATTGGACCTACTATTTCATCAGTTAATAAGTCAGTGCCTTCGACCATTGAAGCAAGCGGCGTTTTTAGCTCATGAGTTACATGGCGTAAAAAAGTATCTTTTTGCTGCTCAAGCATATGAAGCTGTTCTTGTACCCATTGGAGCTTTTCTCCTAGCTCAACAAGCTCAGCTGAACCTTTCACAGATATTTTTTGCTGCCAATGCCCCTGCCCAAGCTTATCAATAACCGTAGTTAACCCTTTTAGCCGCCCACTTATGCGCCATAAAAAACCTCCCCCAACAATTAAAGTCAGTGGAATAAGTGCCACCAGCCAATTTATAAATGACGCTTGCAGGCTTGTAAGCTCTTTTTGGTTATTGGTAATTTGCGCTTCGTTTTTATCACGTAACCATAAAGTAAGCTCAGCAACTAAATCGCTCACTGGCACAAATAGCTCAGCTTGCTGTTGTTTTTTCTCAACAAGCTCTACATGCGCGGTTTGTAAGGTGGTATATAAGCGTTGCCATTGGTTGATATACTCTTTATTCGTGTTTACAAATTTGAGTTCATCAATGCTTTGTAGGGATGATTGCCATTTATCGACAATGAGCTTATCAAGCGATTCACTTTTTAATACCCAGTTTTGCCTAGTGGCGCGTTCAAGGCTGTTGAGTTCTTGCTTTAAAGTATTAAACGATTTGGTAACTTGGTAGTTGTTACTCACAATACTTTGAGTAACCGCTAATTGCTTGTTAAGCGCATTTAAAAATACAATCACCACTATAGAAAGCGGGAGTAGTGAAAGCAGCATACTCATTGCAAATTGCCCAATTAAATTAGGCCGCCAGTTAAGCATTGCTTGGTATTTTTTAGCTATGGTTGCTGGCATTTCGTTTAGTCCTTTTAAGTTAAGCGCTCTATTATTAAGTGCTTACCTTATACACTAGCTGAACCAGCAATTATATTTAATACGATTAACAGCCAGCACTACAAAACAATGTGTCGCCAAATAGAGACAACGTAACTCGTTGATTTTAATAAACTCCCTTTTAACCCCATTAAATAGTGTTGCAAAAGGCGCACAAAAATTACAATAAACCCAGTAAAAACTTCTCACTGGCTTAAAGCTAAAACAATAACCAACTGAAAAATAACAACAATTATTATTGGCACCATTTTTGTAATAGGAGTAATAACTTTAATCAATAAGGAAATAATTATGAACAAACGCATTTTAGTAATTTCATCATTACTGGCTTTAGGCTTTTTAGGCGCTAATGCACACGCAATGGACGTTCACGCGACTTTTAACGAACTTGATAAAGACAGTAACGGCACATTAAGTGAAGCCGAAGCAGGTGAAGATGCTGTGTTACACGAGAATTTTTCTCAAATTGATACTAATCAAGATGGGCAATTGTCGCTAGATGAATTCAAAAAATTTATTCAATAAACTCATTTAATAAGGAACGTGATTATGAAACAACTTATAGCCGCTTTTTCATTAATGTTTTTAGCAATTAGTGCCACCGTAATTGCATCGCCAACAAATGTGCGTTTTGCCCACTTAGATAAAGACATGGACGGACAAATATCAATTGCAGAAGCAAAGGAAGATAAGGAAGTAATGAGACAATTTGCCGACTTAGATGAAGACGGTGATGAAAAGGTCTCAAAAAAAGAATTTGAAAGCTTTAAACCTTAATGAGTAATTACTGATTAAGCTTTACTTAAGCTTGTTATAGGTAAACTGGAATTAAAAGCATTTGCCATAATCCCTGAGGGAGTGTGTAAAAGGATTTAATGTTGGGAGTTAAATTACGGCAAGTGCTTTTTCCTTTTTTTAGCCATAAACTTTAAATACATCTTTTGGAAGGAACACCATGAAGATACTTCCCCTTGTTATAAGCATCTTAATGCTATTAAGCTTTGATGCCGCTGCACTTGATGTAAAGCAACGCTTTGATCACCTCGATAGCGACAAAAGTGGCTATTTAACGCATGACGAACTTGATCCCCAACCACAACTATTAAACACATTTGTAAAATGGGACAAAAACCAAGATAACCAAATTTCGTTAATCGAATTTAAAAATTACCTTACCAATAACCTCTACTGAGTATTTTTCATGAAAAAAACAAGCTATATAGCGCTTTTTGCGTTTAGTATTTTTAGCACATTAGGCTTTGCTGCAAGCAACAATGTTGCAGAGCAATTTGAAAAACTTGATAGAAACCAGGATGGTTTTTTAACACGTTCAGAAACCGCTGTAGACCCCGCTTTGTGGTCTCGGTTTTCAAGCTACGATCAAGACAAAGACGGCAAGCTAACGCTAAGTGAATACAGTTTATACGCTAGTAAATAAACCCTTTCAAAAGCTAGATATTTTATGTTCTAGCTTTACTGCTTTTTTCTTCATCATAATTTGTCTCACATATTGGTATTATAAAGTTGGGTTTGCTAGTGTTAACGCACTAACAATAAAAAATAATGCCTTATGTCGCTCAAAAAAATAATCAAACCACTCATACTAGCCAGCCTTTGCGCTAGTTCTAGTTACACTCTTGCACAAACAAAAGTAATTTATAACGCAAATGGTTATACCCCTTTATACCAAGGTGAAGTACAGCAGTTTACTACCCTCGTTATTAAAAATGGCAAGGTAGTAAAACTAGGTAGCGATACACTTAAAGATAGCTACCCAGATGCCAAGCTAATTGACGCGCACGGTAATACCTTATTACCAGGCTTAATTGATGCTCATGGGCACGTTATTGGCCTTGGCGATAATTTATCGCAACTTGATGTACGCGGTGCAAAATCGGTTGATGAAGTAACGAATAAACTAAAAGTATTTGCCGATAACAAACAAGGTTGGATTATAGGGCGAGGTTGGAACCAAGAGCTATGGGCTGATACACGCTTTCCTACGGCTAAAGATTTAGACAAAGTAGTTAACGATCGACCTGTGGTGCTTTCTCGAGTTGATAGCCACGCCATTTGGGTTAATTCAAAAGCGCTCGAACTTGCAGGGATTACCGCCCAAACAAAAGCGCCTGAAGGCGGTGAAATAATTAAAGACGAATTTGGCAATCCTACGGGTATTTTTGTAGACAAAGCAGAATCGCTAATTACCCAGCATATGCCAGCCCCTTCAAAACAAGATATAAGTGACTCACTTGATGCAGCAGGTAAACATTTATTAAGTTTAGGCATTACCTCTACTCACGATGCAGGTATTGATAAAACCACATGGGAGGTTTACAAAGAGCGCGGCGACCTTGGTAATTTACCACTGCGTATTGTGGCAATGTTAAGTGGTGCAAGCCCTGATTTAGACACAATGTTAAAGGCAGGCCGGTACCACGACAAAAATGACTTTATGGAAATTCGCAGTGTTAAAGTTTACGCCGATGGCGCATTGGGCTCTCGTGGCGCAGCACTTATTGAAGAATATGCAGACAGACCTGGTCACCATGGTTTAATGCTTGAAACACAAGAGAAACTCGAAGCACTCTTTACACAAAGCTTTAAAAGCGGCTTTAGCGCAAATACTCACGCCATTGGCGACAAAGCAAATAAAGTAGTACTTGATGCCTATCAAAATGTGTTTAAAAAAACGGGCGGTATATTACTACGAAACCGAATAGAGCACGCCCAAATTGTAACCCCTGATGATATCCCTCGCTTTAAAGCGTTAAAAATAATCCCTTCAATGCAGCCAGTGCATGCCACTTCAGATATGCATATGGCAGAGCAGCGTTTAACTGAAAAACAACTAAGCGGCGCCTACGCGTGGCAAACATTTTTACAGCAAGGTTCGGTTGTTGCAGCGGGCTCTGATTACCCTGTAGAGCTTGCAAATCCATTTGATGGTTTGTATTCAGCCATTACACGCATGGATCATAACAAACTACCGGAAAACGGCTGGCGCGCAAGTGAAGTACTAAGCCGCGAAGATGCATTACGTGCATTTACTCTTGGTGGCGCCTATGCAGCTCATCAAGAATTTAAGGTGGGTAGTTTAGAAAAAGGTAAATGGGCCGACTTTATTTTAATTGATAAAGACTACTTTAAAGTACCTGTTGAGGAGATATACAAAACAAACGTACTGCAAACATGGGTAGCAGGAATAAAGCGATACGAAAAAACTAAAACAGAAAATACCACCGAAAAATAAAACTAAAAAAGGGTTAACGCAAGTTAACCCTTTTTGGTTGTGTAGGAAGGCACTTTTAGCTAAACATGTTTTTCACATCTTTTAGCATGTCGTTGTACTCATCACTTGTGAATAGCTGCATAGACGGTATAACGCCTTTGTCTATATACGTTTGCAGCGCTGCCGACTTATCAGAAACTTGTAACGTGCCCTCTAAAATAGCCCCTACTCGAATAAAATCCACGTAACTTACTTTTTCAGGTTTGTAACTTGGGTCAGCCCAGCTCTGAGCTACATCAACAAACTCTTTAGGGAATTCCCACGCTTGCATAATAGATGAGCCAATTTTTCCACTCAGCTTTTGAATTGCATGAGCCAAAAAGCTTGGATTAGCAAATACCTCTGGGTGGCGCTCAGCTTCAGTTAAAATTGGTAATACACCAATATTATAAACAAGTGCGGCGAGTGTAATAGAATCGCGGTTAAGTGACGTGTGCTTACTATTTTTTAAATAAAACTCCATAAGTGATATTGAATGGCTAGCAACGGTTAATGTTTTTTGCCATGCCTTACCCATGTAGCCTTTAATTAGCTCATTATTTGATACAAATAATTGTTCCATAGCCATAGCTGTAGCAATGTTTTTAATTTGACGTAATCCAATACGAGTCACTGCTTGTTGTAAATTAGATACTTTTACAGAACGTCCCATAATCGCACTATTAGCTACTTTTATCATACGAGCTGAAAGCGCTGGATCTTGTGAGATTACATCTGACATTTGGATTAAATTCACATCTGGGTTATCTGCAGCTTGGCGAACCTTAATCGCTACTTCAGGTAGCGTTGGTAAAACCAACGTATCGTTATTTATTCTATCGACTAGAATCGTTAATAAAGCGTTTTCTGTAGACATAAAGCTGCCATCCTTTTGTGTTCAGCCTGTAAAGTAACTGCAAACTCAGGCAGTTAATTTTCGTATTAGTAATATAATTAGTATTGTCTAACTTACCGATAAAGTTAAGAAAATTATAGAAGTTTATTTTTATTTATAATGCTTTACCGCTCATGCTTGCCTTACAACGCCAAATACTTGCTATTTACCATTTAGTTTTGCTTTAATGCACTCACAATAAGGAAGCGTTTGTACATACTTAATATTTTAACTAAAGCAGTACAAATTATTAAACTTACTTTTTAACAGGCAATATAATGATCTTAAATAAAATTAGCCAAGCAATTATGCTCTCTGGTGTTGTTTTTCTTAGCGCATGTTCTGAACAAGCGCCGTCTTCTACCGACAACACAGCCGTAGAGCTTGCTCAAAAAAGCAGTGCACAGTCAGGCCCTAAGCTTATTAATGCAGATAAACAACGTTTAGATATTTACACCGACTTTAGCTTACAAAGTGATTTATCGCACTTAAGCGATAATCAACGAGCAATGGTTGCAAAGCTTATTGACGCTTCAAAAATAATGGATGAGTTATTTTGGAAGCAAGCATTTGGTGAAAATAAAGATGCTTTTTTAGCAAAACTAAACGATGAAAAAGTACGTAAATTTGCTGATATTAACTATGGTCCATGGGATCGTTTAAATGGTGATGAAGCATTTTTATCCAGCTATAAAGAAAAACCTCTTGGCGCACAGTTTTACCCTGCTGATATAACCAAAGAAGAGTTAAACAATGCAGACGTTGAAGATAAAACAGGGCTTTATTCTGTAATTAAGCGTGATGAGCAAGGTAAGCTTTACAGCGTGCCTTATTCAAAAGAATACGCTGATGAGCTTGCAAAAGCCGCTGATATTTTACGTGAAGCAAGCAAACTTGCTGACGATAAAGAATTTGCTAACTATCTAAACTTGCGTGCTGATGCTCTACAAAAAGATGACTTCCAAGTATCTGACTTTGCTTGGATGGATATGAAAAATAACCCAGTAGATGTGGTTATTGGTCCAATTGAAACTTATGAAGATCAATTATTTGGTTACCGCGCAGCTTATGAATCTTACGTACTTATTAAAGATTTAAAATGGAGCGAACGCTTAGCTAAATTTGCAGCATTTTTACCTGAGCTTCAAAAAGGCTTACCTGTAGATGCTAAGTACAAACAAGAAGTACCAGGCTCTGACGCCGACCTAAATGCATATGATGTTGTTTACTACGCTGGGCATTCAAACGCAGGTAGTAAAACAATAGCAATTAACTTACCAAACGATGAGCAAGTACAGCTAGAAAAAGGAACTCGTCGTCTGCAACTTAAAAACGCAATGCGTGCTAAATTTGATAAAATTTTAGTGCCAATTTCAGAGCAGTTAATTGTACCAGAGCAGCGTAAACACATTACTTTTGACGCATTTTTTGCCAATACGATGTTCCATGAAGTGGCTCACGGTTTAGGTATTAAAAATACAATTACTGGTAAAGGTACTGTTCGTCAATCACTACAAGAACACGCAAGTGCCCTTGAAGAAGGTAAAGCCGATATT
The DNA here is from genome assembly GCF_014163935.1 of Pseudoalteromonas sp. SR41-7. Lineage (NCBI taxonomy): Bacteria > Pseudomonadati > Pseudomonadota > Gammaproteobacteria > Alteromonadales > Pseudoalteromonadaceae > Pseudoalteromonas > Pseudoalteromonas sp. SR41-7. The sequence continues at coordinate 318,720 of NZ_JACJEF010000001.1, forward strand.
TTAGGTCTATACATGATTGAACAGTTACTTAAAAAAGGCGAAATTACTGAAGGCACTATTGAAGATTATTACACGACCTTCATGGCAGGTATATTCCGCTCAGTTCGTTTTGGAGCATCAAGCGCGCATGGTAAAGCAAATATGATCCGCTTTAACTTTTTTGCTCAAGAGGGTGCTTTTTCTAAAAATGAAGAAGGCTTATACCGCGTTAATATGGAAAAAATGAGCATTGCAATGGCCAAGCTTTCTCGCTTAATTTTAACTCTGCAAGGTGATGGCGATTATGAAAAAGTAGATCAACTAATTGCAACGCATGGCGACATTAAAGAAGAACTTGCTAAAGACTTAGAAAAACTAAGTAAAGCTAATATCCCTGTAGATGTAACATTTAAGCAAGGTAAGGAAATACTAGGGCTTAAATAAGTTTAGTTAGTTAAACCCTAAAAAAGCGTTGCAGCTTAAAACTGCAGCGCTTTTTTTAGCTCTGTGATTTGTAGATCTGTATAAGGCACTGCTGGGTGTTTACCCCATATTGGCGCAGGCCATGCAGCATCACTCGTAAAACGCGCAATATGATGAATATGCAATTGCGGCACCATATTACCTAAAGCCGCTATGTTTAATTTATCAGGTTTAAATACATCCATTAATAATTTACTTAGCTTGGCTGACTCTTTTAAATAAACAATTTGATCATCCTCAGATAAATCAATTATCTCTTTTAAGTTAGCCTGCCTAGGCACTAATACAAACCACGGATACAAGCTGTCGTTCAGTAAAAGCACTTTACACAATGGCCAATCGGCAAGTTCTATACAGTCACGTTTAAGTTCTGGCGCTAGTTTAAATTCAGGGTGAGTCATTGCTATGTCCTACTTTGTCTTTGATAATCGCCACTTTATAGCATTTAGTTGCAGTTGCACACGCTTGGCTTTACCATCAAAGCAATATTTATAATAAGCTAAGGCAACCTTGTGCTAAAAAAAATAAAACACCTCTCACTAGCTATACCGTTAATGGTTGGCGCTATTAGTGTTCAAGCAAAACCTTTATCGCTGGAGCGAATTTTTGACGATCCGAGCCTTTCTGGTAAATCACCTGTACAACTTAAATTTTCGCCTGACGGCAGCCGTGTAACTTACCTACAAGGCAAAAGCGATGACTACAACCGCTACGATTTATGGGAATACAATCTAAAAGATAACACCAACCGTGTGCTAGTTGATTCAGCAAAGTTATTTTCAGGCCCAGAAAACCTATCAGATGAAGAAAAAGCACGCCGCGAACGCCAACGTATTTTTGGTAAAGGCATACTTGAATACAAATGGTCTAAAGATGGCAAAGCACTTTTATTCCCACTCAATGGTGACCTTTATTATTACGATTTAGCCTCAGCTAAAAGTAAAAAACTAACCGACACTGAAGCATTTGAAACCGATGCACGCTTTTCACCTAAAGGTAACTACGTATCGTTTATTAGAGAGCAAAACCTTTATGCTTTAGAGCTTGAGTCTGGTAAAGAGATTCAGCTTAGTAAAGATGGCGGCGGCGTAATTAAAAACGGCATGGCCGAATTTGTTGCTCAAGAAGAAATGAGCCGAATGACAGGTTACTGGTGGTCAGGTGATGAAACTAAAATTGCCTATACCCGCGTTGACGAAACCCCTGTAAAAGAAGCTATCCGTAACGAAATTTACGCTGACGAAGTTAAATTATTTAACCAGCGCTACCCGTTTACAGGTACCGATAATGTTAAAATTCAACTTGGTGTGGTTAAGCTAAACGACCAAAAAGTAGATTGGATTGATTTAGGTAAAGATGAAGACATTTACATTGCACGCGCTAAATGGCTAAAAGACGGCAATACACTGTCGTACCAATGGCAAAATCGCTCGCAACATAAATTAGAACTGCGTTTTTATAACAGCGAAACTAAAGTCCAAAAAGTGGCGCTGACCGAAAATAGCGAAACGTGGATAAACCTACATTTTGATCTTGAGTTTTTAAAAGACAAAAAACACTTTGTATGGGCATCTGAGCGCGACGGTTTTAAACACTTATATCTGTATCGCACAAACGGTCAACTTGTTCGTCAAATCACCTCTGGTGATTGGGCTGTTGATAGCTTAAAAGGTATTGATGAGAAAAAAGGCATTGTTTACTTTGCCGGTCGAAAAGATACACCGCTTGAAAGCCATTTATACAGCGCGCCTTTATTTAAAAAAGGCGATTCTAAACGTATTACCGAAAAAGGTCAGTACCACAATGTTGTGCTAGCAAAGGACAATAAAACCTTTATCGATAATAGCTCTTCTGATAATAAACCAAACTCAGCAGCGCTTCGTAAAGTAAACGGCGAATTCATTACCTGGCTTGAAGAAAATAAGCTTGATAGTAAGCATCCGCTTACCCCTTATTTAAGCGACTTAACAAAACCAGAATACGGCACAATTAAAGCCGATGATGGTCAAGTTATGCATTACCGTTTATTTAAGCCTAGCACCATTGCTGATGGCAAAAAGCACCCTGTTATTGTTAACGTATACGGCGGCCCGCATGCTCAACGAGTGACGAATAGCTGGCGCAGTAAAAACTTGTACTTTCAGTACATGGCGCAACAAGGTTATGTAATTTTTCAACTGGATAACCGTGGTTCGTACAACCGTGGTAAAAAGTTTGAAGATGCTATTTATAAACATTTAGGTGTGGTTGAAGTTGCCGATCAAATTAAAGGCGTAGAGTTTTTACGTACACTTGATTACGTTGATCCACAACGCATCGGTGTTTATGGCCACAGCTACGGCGGCTACATGGCGCTTATGACTATGTTTAAAGCGGGCGATTACTTTCAAGCCGGCGTATCAGGTGCTCCAGTAACCGATTGGGCTCTATACGATACACATTACACAGAGCGTTATTTAGGTCACCCCGATACAAATGCTAAAGGCTATGAAGACAGCGCAGTATTTCCATATGCTGATGGCTTAAAAGGCCCATTAATGATTTACCATGGAATGGCTGATGACAACGTATTGTTTACGCATTCAACTAAGTTGTTTAAACAACTGCAAGATAACGAAAAGCAGTTTGAAATGATGACCTACCCAGGCTCTAAGCACAGCCTACGCGGTAAACAAGTGCAAACACACTTACATCAAACAATTACAAACTTCTTTAATCGCCATTTTGACGTTAAATAAGCAAGTAAAGTAATAACAGACTAAAGGCTGATTGATAAATCAGCCTTTTTTTTGCATTAATAGGCGTTAAGCCTAGATTAAACTCTTTTTTTAGCTACGCTTATTCTATGCGCTAAAGCGCACACTTTTTGAGGATAAATGTATGCCTAATCTACGAAGTTTTAGTATATCCCAGCGTTTTTCACTGTTAATAGCCATCGTTGTATTTGGACTAATAATACTTAGTATATCGAGCCTAACTCATCAATATAGTTCGCTAAAAGACGAGCAATACATAAAAACACAAAATGTAGTAGAAACGGCGTACAGTATAATCGAGCACTATTATGCGCTTGAACAAGATAACACTCTCACTCAACAACAAGCTCAATCACAAGCACTTAATGCAATAAAAGCACTGCGCTACGACAAAACCAATTACTTTTGGATTAACAATTACCAGCCAACAATGGTTATGCACCCTATAAAACCTGCGCTTGATGGAAAAGATTTAACTAATAACAAGGACCCTGACGGCAAAGCATTGTTTGTTGATATGGTAAATATAGTTAAACGCTCTGGCGAGGGATTTATCCCTTATAAATGGCCAAAACCAGGTAAAGATAAACCGGTTGAAAAAATCGCATTTGTTAAAGGTTTTAATCAATGGCAGTGGATTATTGGCTCGGGTGTTTACCTTGATTCAATTGAAGAAGCATTTAGCGAGCAACGTAACCTTATAGTCATCAGTGCAATAATTATGATTATTGCTGTTATTTTACTTAGTTACTTTATAGGTAAGAGTATTTTAATACCGACTCGCTTAGCAGCCGATATGATGAAAGACATTTCTCAAGGCGAAGGCGATTTAACCCGTAAATTAAATGAATCCGGTAATGATGAAATATCTGAACTATCACGTTCATTTAATTTATTTGCTCTAAAAATGCGAGAGTCACTTGTTCATGTAGCACAAAGTGCAAACGATGTAAGCGAACATGCGCATACAGTTGACGACTCAAGTAGAACAAGCCACTCATTTATTGAGCTTCAAAACGATAGTTCAACCCAAGTTGCAGCTGCCATGGAGCAAATGACTCACCAAATACACGATGTGAGCCGTAACGCTGAAGCCGCAGAGCAAGCAGCTAAGGATGCAGCACAAAACGCATCAACGGGTAAAAATGTGGTTGCGCAAACAATTACAGCAATAGAAACACTCTCAAGCAACATTGAAACAGTCAGCCGTGTAACAGAAGATTTAGCCAACGAGAGCCATAATATAGGCTCTGTGCTTGATGTAATAAGAAGCATATCGGAGCAGACAAACTTACTGGCATTAAACGCTGCCATTGAAGCAGCTCGCGCAGGAGAGCATGGTCGAGGATTTGCTGTTGTTGCAGATGAAGTAAGAACATTGGCCAGTCGTACAGGGCAAAGTACTGACGAAATTCAAACCATGATCACTAAACTACAAGAAGGTGCAAAAGCAGCAGTAGAAGCAGTTAAATCAAGCCAAGCACTTTCAGTTTCTACCGTAGAGCAGGCGTCATCAGCCAATACTTCACTTAATGAAATAGAACGACTTGTTTCAATTATTACCGAAATGAACAGCCAAATAGCACGTGCCACAGAGCAACAAACGCAAGCTGCCGACGAGGTTAATTTGCGTATTAATGAGCTATCTCAATCAACTGAGCAATCATTAAATAATACTAAGCAGCTTACCGATGCCAGTGATAACCTCAAACAAAGTAGCGAAGGTCTTTCGAGCGTAGTTAATCGTTTTAAATTAGATTAATCGATAGCGTTCTCATAAAATGCAAAAGCCCTGAATTAACAGGGCTTTTTTATTACATGTAAGTTTTTAGCTTACAAACAATAACGTGCAAACAAGCTCGTTACTGATGCAGCTGTTGGCTTACCATGCTGCCAATCACCGCCTTCAACACCGCTACCTGCTATATCCATATGAACATAAGGTAGAGGCTGTGCAGAGTCGTTACCGTGCTTATCAAGCCCACCAACAATAGCCATAAACGCCATAGGGAACTGATGTCCACGAGCAGTAACGGCAGATGCTGCGTTATTGCTAGATAAAACATCGTCAGCTAGCGTACGTGGTTTAATAAAGTCGTAGTCTTCACGGCGTGAACGCGATACTTCAGCGCCATCGGCCCACAAATCTCCAAGGTCAGCTATTTGACGTGAAACACCAGCACTACGAGCTGGACCATTTTCAACATACGCACCGTAAGGACCCATTGCGCGAGCTGCATGACCCGTTAATGTAGCAACAGTAAATAACGTTGGGTTAATCTCACCTTTAGCTAAATCTTTCATTTCGCTAAGCAGGTCGCCCATTGCTAAACGCCCTTCTGCATCGGTATTACCAATACGTACACGAACACCTTCACGGCTAGTAATAATTTCATCTGGCACAAAACAATCTGAGCCAATAGAGTTACGAACAACAGCTAAGTACGAGACCACTTTAACGCCTTTAGGCTGATAATCAGCAACGGCTTTCATAAAGCCCGCAACAGAAGCTGCGCCGCCTTTATCACGGCTCATGCCTGCCATATGGCCGCCTACTTTTAAATCTGCACCGCCTGTATCGTATACAAGGCCCTTACCTACAAACATAAGTGTGCGAGTAATTTCGCCCTCTGGTACATATTCAAGCTTAACAACACGTGGGTGATGGCGCTCAACTGCATACGATGCGCGAGCAACTGTACTTAGCATTGGGTAGTGTTTATCAATAGCTGCAATATCATCAATTACGTCAACTGCAATGTTTGAGCCTTTAAACAATTCAACGCAGTAATCAGCAAAACGTGGGGGAGCCATACGCTCAGGTTCAGTGCCACACAGGTCACGCGCTGCATATTGGCCTGCTGCAATTGCATTAACAGCTTTAATAGTTTGCTCGCTTGCGCCAACTAAACCAATCTGTGTAATAGGTTCAATGCTTTCACCGTGATATTCACGCGCTTCTAATGGCTGCCATAAGGCTTGGCAAGCGCCTAAATAAGCAACTTCTAAAGCATGCTGATAACGGCTATCGCCATTTAAATTTGTTAAAAATAATGCAGGGTTAACACTGCCCGACGCTTTTGCTTCGTTAATTGCTAATTTAGCAGCATCAAAATAACGACGCACGTCGTCGTAATCTCTATTTAACGGACCGGTTGGCGCAAGTACAACGCGCTTGTTTTCAATTACTAATAAAGTAACTTGCTTACCGATGCGAGAATCTACGTTTGCTTGAGCTAAAATAGCATCACGTAATGAGTTATTTGGTAACTGAGAAAAGTCATTACTAATAATAATAAGCGCATCATGAGATGTGCATTCAAGGCTTGCACTAACCGCTTGAGGGTATGCCATAAATAAGGTCCTGTTAGAAAACATAAGCCCCTATTATCGTCGATTTAAATATTGAAGACCAGTAAGGAGCGATGAGCTAATCACATAACCTATCAATAAATGGCAACTTGGAGTTACAGGCTTTACAGCTTAATCGAGAATACTAAGTTGGAAGTTTTGCTCTGGCTCGTTTTTAATGCCAACGCCTATGCCAAGTAATCTTACAGGCTGTTGTAGCCCACGCTGGTAGGCCTTAGTAAGTAGTTGAACAAATATTTCTGTATTTAGCTCGTGGTATACCTGATCGGCAGAGGTCACTACAAAATTTGCAAACTTCACCTTAACACTCAATTTATTAATACGGTTTCGTAACTGCTGTTTATTAAGCCTTAAAACTAATTCGTCTAACAATCTTGGCAGCTCATCTAAGCACTCTTGCAAACTTGTTTTGTTGTACTCGTAGGTATGTTCAACACTCAGCGATTTTCTTATACGATCTGTGGATACTTTACCAACATACTCACCTGCACATTTTTGATAAAGCGACACACCAAAATTACCCACATGTTGCTGCATCCAGTTAACGCCTTTTTCACGTACATCCATGCCGGTATATAAGCCTTTTAAATTTAGCTTTTCGAGCGTTACTTTGCCCACTCCTGGAATTTTCCCAAGCGGTAATTGCGCTAAAAAGTCATCAACCTCATCAGGCAAAACGACAAATTGACCATTCGGTTTGTTTTCGTCACTGGCTATTTTGGCAATAAATTTAATCGGTGCAATACCTGCTGATGCAGTGAGCCCTGTAGCATTGTAAATATCGGCTCTTATTTGCTGTGCAATAAGTGTGGCACTGCCTTTACAAGCGGTGCTGTCTGTTACATCTAGATAGGCTTCGTCTAAAGAAAGGGGTTCAATTAAGTCTGTATAGCGGCTAAATACTTCACGTATTTGGTTTGAAGCTTCTTTGTATACAGCCATGCGCCCTGGGACAATAACTAAATCGGGGCATAATTGTTTAGCATGATAGTTCGACATAGCCGATCGTACGCCATACTCTCTAGCTATATAGTTAGCGGTTGAGAGCACGCCTCGTCGGCTATTGCCTCCAATAGCAAGCGGTACACATGCAAGTTTTGGATTATCTCGCATCTCTACTGCTGCATAAAAGCAATCCATGTCTATGTGAATAAACTTCTTCATCACCACAATAATAACTGGTTATTTATACAGTCATTATTATAGAATAAAATGTGATATGCAAGCCTAGGGCCTGTTTATCTTTCGAGGTTAAATTTGCAGCAGTATGTTTGGTATTTAGGCAAGGCAGAGCCTATGTAGTGTGGTTATTCCCCATAAATAGGCGATAACGTAGCACAAATGCCAAACATATGCTGCCCGAAGGGTTCTGCCTAGGGGCAATTTACTCTTTGTTGCCTACATGGATGTAGGTAAGGGGCGTGAGCAGGACGCGGAAGCTTTGCTCGGTTTTTACTTAGCCCACTAGGTCACAAACCTCGCGCCGCGATTAAATAGCCCCTAGATTGAACAAATTTTAATCCTGAAAGGTCAACAGGCCCTAGTTAACGATTAAAAAAAGTGTTTATTGTCCTCCGATCTCTTATAACCTCGTAGCCAATACATAACCTCAAATAAAAATCCTGCCAACATTAAAATGATAGCGCCAGATTCATTCCCCATCGCGTAACAGGTAAAAGAGGCTATAAAAACCAAACAAGCTAAGGACCAATTAATTATATTCTGCATATTATTACCTTTGTGTGTTTTTGTGTGTCTGTGTAATTTAACTGTAGACCTAAAATTAAACAGGTACAATCATCTTATAAAAAAAACATGCCATTAATTACCTTGAGCTCGTAACACCATGTTGATAATCTAAGTACTTTAAAATCAAGGGCCAATAAATAATGCAAACGTTTAAAGATCAGCACCCTATTCATACCGATATCACCGTAGCATGGGCTGATATGGATGCGCTACAACACGTAAATAATGTAGTGTATTTACGTTACTTTGAAATAGCCCGAATCGACTTTTTAAATAAAATAAATCTGTTCGACACAATAAGCCCAAACGGTGTGGGCCCAGTAATAAGCGAAAATAACGTTCGCTATAAACGCCCAGTAACTTTTCCCGACACACTCACTGTAGGCGTTACAATTACAGATCTTAAAACAGATCGCTTTACCATGAACTACACAGTTTACAGCCATGCACAAAAAGCAATAACGACTACGGGTGCATCTAAAGTTGTAATGTTTGATTTTACTACAGGGCAAAAAGCCCCAATCTCCGAGCCTCTTTTATCGGCTTTAATCAGCCATGCTCAAAACTAATTTAGTTAAGGAATTTTTATGCAATACAACCCACTAGGTAGCAGTGGCGTAAACGTATCTCGAGTGTGCCTAGGGAGTATGACTTGGGGTAAACAAAATACTCAAAGCGACGCTGATGAACAAATAGCCTACGCGCTAGAGCAAGGCGTAAACTTTATTGATACAGCCGAAATGTATGCTGTACCTCCTTCGCCAGAGACCTATGGTAAAACCGAGGAAATTATTGGCAATTGGCTATCGCGTAATCAGCAAAAGCGCAGCGATGTGGTACTAGCTACAAAAATTGCAGGCAATGGATTATCGTGGGTACGTGATGGCGGCAATATTACTCGCCAAACAGTAATAGAAGCCGTGGATGATTCACTTAAGCGACTTCAAACAGACTACATTGATTTATATCAACTACATTGGCCAAACCGCTCTACCCCTCACTTTGGCAGACAATGGCCCGGCACTCTTAAATTTACCGACGTAAATACACAAGAGCAGCAAGCTAGTATGCTTGATATTCTAGAAGGCCTTAATGAATGTGTTAAAGCAGGTAAAATTAAGCACTGCGGTTTATCTGACGATACGCCATGGGGTATAAGCCAGTTTTTAAGTTTGGCCAAAGAGCATAACTTACCGCGTATGGTATCTATTCAAAATGAGTTTAGCTTAGCGCACGCTAAAGACTGGCCGTATTTAATAGAACAATGTGTACACGAAGATATTGCCTACTTACCGTGGTCGCCTTTAGCAGCCGGTTTATTAACGGGTAAATACCTAAACGGTGCTCGTCCAGAAGGTTCTCGTTGGAGCTTCATGCAGCGTAACGGTATTTTTAGAGATACACCCAATGCAGATCAAGCCACTAAGCAGTATGTTGAGCTCGCTCATGCAAACAATATTACTCCAGCACAACTAGCCTTAGCATGGTGTAACCAAGTAGATGGCGTAACTTCTTCAATTATTGGGGCAACATCTATAGCTCAACTAAAGGAAGATATAGACGCATTTAGCATAACGCTAAACGACGAAATTCTTAGTGAGATTAACACCATATTTAGAAACCATCCGATGCCTTATTAAGCATGTATGAGTTAAAAGCAGCCTTGAATGAGGTTGCTTTTAAACTAAAATATTTGACCCTACTACAACCAACACTATACTTTAATTAAGTTTTCTTAATTCAACGAACACTTATCAATGCTGAAAAACGGATACTATGCATTTTGCTTATTAATTGTATTCAACGCGCACGCCGTTGAGCAAAAAGTACAACCTCTAGATGAGATTATTTGGCTGCAAAGTTACACGCCCCCTTTTCATATAGCTAAAAGTGAAAGCGCACCACAAGGCGGTATTTGCGACAACCTAACCGAGCAACTCATTAGAACCATAACTGATGTAAAACATACTCGCTTAATTGTTCCTCAGCAGCGTATAAATAAATATTTAAATGAAGGGAAAAATGTATGTTTTCCATGTGTTATTTATAAAAAAAATAATAACCAACAACTTAACTACTCAAATCCAACAACGGTATATCCCCCATTTTCAATTATCACGACTAAAGATCTAAAGCCGCAATTAGAAGAAAAGCACGGCTCGCCTATTCACCTTATTAATTTATTAACCGACCCGCAATATGTATACGGGCAAGCGGCTGCACGTAAATTTACAACTAAAATTAATACAATTATTGAAAATACAAAACGAGATAAAGAGTCTTCGTTAAGTTGGAGTAGCGAAAATGAAAGTCAGGCTGTTATAGCACGCTTGAGTCACGGCTTTTTAGACTACTCAATTGATTACCCGTTTATGGCTGATTACTTTAATAAACAAGGGGAGTATACGAATATAGAAAGTGTGCCAATTGCAGAAAATGACATTCAATTTATAAGAGGAGCAATAGGCTGTGCGGCTAAAGCACCTAATAATTTTGCAGAGCAAGCCCTTAAAAAAATTAACCGCGCATTAAAAAATAATGTACTTCAATCGCCTGAGTATCAACAAAGTCAGCATAATTGGCTTAAAACCACCTTTACTGACTTTGATAAACACTACCAACAGCAAGTCATTAATTTTTACTTACTTGCCACTGATGCTCAAGCAAACACTGATCATTAGCATAAAGCGCCACTGCAAAAATACTTTTAGCTGTTACCTCACCTACGCCCGACGGTGTACCTGTCATTATTACATCACCGTCTTCTAAGCTCATAAATTCACTAATTTCTTGTAAAATTGAGTCAGGGTTGTGCAGCATAAAATGAGTATCACCTCGCTGAATCACTTCATTATTAATTTTAAGTTCAAAGGTAAAGTGCTTCATTGCATCAGTTAGCGCTACAAAATCAGTTAAAATTACAGAGCCGTCGAACGCTTTAGCGCGCTCCCATGGAAGCCCTTTATTTTTTAATTTACTTTGCGCAGTACGCTTAGTTAAATCAAGGCCGAGTCCAACACCTACAAATTTTTTATCTTTAACTACAAAACATAGCTCGGTTTCATAATGCAGCGTATCGCCGTTGTGAGCTGCAAATAACGTATTAGTAATTGCGCTATTTGGCTTATTAAATAAAACCATTTGATCTGGCGTTTCGTTATTTAGCTCTGCAATGTGTGCGGTATAATTACGACCAACACACACTACTTTTGATGGTGTTAATTCTTCAGATACTAACTTTATTGAATGCATATAAATAATGTCTCAGTTATTGGACCTGTTGACCTTTCAGGATTAAAATTTGTTCAATCTAGGGGCTATTTAATCGCGGCGCGAGATTTGTAACCTAGTGGGCTCGATAACTGCTCCTGCGTTATTCTACTGACTTACATCCCTGTAAGAATAAGTAAAAACCGAGCAACAAAAAGTAAATAGCCCCTGGACAGAACCCTTCGGGCAGCGCATATTTGGCATTTGTGCTACGTTATCGCCTATTTATGGGGAATAACCACACTACATAGACTCAGCCTTGCCTAAATACCAAATAAACTGCTGCAAATTTAACCTCGAAAGATAAACAGGCCCTAGCTAATAAGCGTTTCAAGTAAGCTCAAATTAATAGGTTTAAGTAAAACTCGGTCAATATTTAAATCTTTTATTTCTCTTGGATCTGGCTCTGCGCCACTTACAATCACTAAACGTAATTCAGGGTATCGTTCATTAATTTGCTGGCCTAAGTCAACGCCACGACCATCAGGTAAATGCATATCTAACAATACCTTATTAAATTGCTGGTCGTGATTAAGTATTTGCAAACATTGTGCGCAGCTAGACGCAATGACGGTTTCAACGCCTAAACTTTCTAAAAGTAGTTGCGTAATTTGCGCTGCATCATGATCGTCTTCCACAAGTAAAAAGCGCTGCTTTTTCTCGGTTAAGCCATTACTACAATTTATATCTTTAGCTTGCGGTGCATGCTCTGGCGCTACCAAGTAATCTTGCAAACATTGATATAAAGCCGCGCTATCAACAGGCTTTGGTATTACATCGTTAAAACCAAGTGCAGCAAGCTCCTCATGTATGCCTTTCATAGTAGCTGCAGTGAGCGCAATTATTGGGCCTTTGTAGCCCATTTTTCTAAGCTCTATGGTAGCTTCCTTGCCGCCCATTACAGGCATATGAATATCAATAAAAATAATATCGTAAGGCGCTTTATACGCATCTGCTATGCGTACTTTTTCAAGTGCTTGCTGGCCATGTTCGGCATAATCTACGCGCGCACCACAGGTACTGATCATATGACCAACTAGCATGCGTAAATCACGTAAATCATCAACCACTAATACTCGCCCATGCACTTTGCATGGAGCCGATTTACTTTGTAATTGTGGGGCACTACTAAAATTAAGTACTTGTCGTTCTACTTCGCTAATATCACCTGGATATACCGAAATCGTAAATGTAGAACCTTTGCCTATTTCAGAGTGCAAACTAATATCACCGTGCATACGCGCTAACAATTCAGCACATATTGCCAAACCTAAGCCTGCGCCACCTACAGAGCGTGATTCTACATCTGCTATTTGTTCAAATGGCTTAAATATAAGTTCTTGTTTTTCAGGGGCAATGCCCATACCTGAATCTTTAATGCTAAAAAATAGCATTTCGCGATCATCAACCCATTGCATCCACGCATTAACAACAATTTCGCCTTTATCGGTAAATTTAACCGCATTGTTTATTAAATTTATTAAAATTTGACGAACTCTTGTTGCATCCAGTCGTGCAACCAAAGGTAATGGCTGATGTGATTCAAAGCGCAGCGTAAGGCCCTTATCAAGCACCGATACGCGCATTAGCGTGTAAACATCGGCAAGCATGCTATCAAGGTTAACTTCGCTTAGGGTCAGCTCCAGTTTATCGGCTGCTATTTTAGATAAGTCGAGCACGTCGTTTAACAAGCTCAATAAGTGTTTACCGTTTCGATAAATAACACCCAATTCATTTTCAGCTTGCTGACTAAAATCGCTCTGCATTAACAGTTCGGTGTAGCCTAAAATAGACGATAGAGGAGTACGTAACTCATGGCTCAAATGAGCTAAAAATCGATCTTTTGAACGGTTTTCGGCTTCAGCTTTTAAGCGCTCTACTCTCTCGCCTTCAACATCTTTACGTGCCAAAGCATAACGAATAGCTCGCGCAAAGCGGCTCGAACTCATTTCTGTTTTAATTAAGTAATCTACTGCACCGGCATCAAGCGCCGCCGAGTCTAACTCGTCGTTTGACTGCCCGGTAAGCATAATAATGGGACCGCTAAAGCCATTGGCAATTGCTTCTTTTAATACATCTAAACCATTCGATGCACCCAAGCGGTAATCAAGCAGGCAAATGTCGTGCTCATTTTTACTAAGCGTTGCAATTGCCTGCTCTGGAGAGCTTATCCATTGAATGTTAAACGTGTGTGAATCCAATTGGTCCAGATAGTCGCAGGTGAGTATGTAATCATCTTCATCGTCTTCTACAAGCAGCAACTGAGTCACTTTATCTAACATACAATCTCCATTAATCGTTAAATGTTGTCGGTAGCTCTACAAATTCTACCCAGTATTTTCCTAGCGTTTTCATCAAATCAACCAAACCATCAAACGTTACTGGTTTTGTAATGTAAGATGCAGCACCTAAGTTATACCCTTTAACCATGTCTTCTTCTTGTTTAGACGTAGTTAATATAACAACCGGAATTCCCTTTAAGTTAGGGTTTCCTTTTATAGCTTCAAGCGCTTCACGGCCATCCATTCTAGGCATATTTAAATCAAGTAATATAAGTCCAGGACGCGGCGAAACTGCTTTGTCTTCAAACTTACCTTTACGCTCTAAATACTCAAGCAACTCAACGCCATCTTCAACAAAATGAAGCTCGTTAAGGACACGACTTTCAGCAAGGGCATCTTGTGTTAACAAACGATCATCTTCATCGTCGTCTGCCATTAAAATAGTAATCGGTTTTACTTTTGAATAGGGCATTTAAGCCTCTCCTTGCAATGTGAAAAGCTCAGCTTCCACAGGTAGTTTTATAATAAAGGTTGCACCTTCACCGTCTTTACTTTGGGCTGTAATTGTTCCGCCGTGGCGCTCCACAATACGCCTACATACAGAAAGGCCAATACCCGTGCCTTTATATTGTGAGCGTCCATGCAAGCGCTGAAACGGTACAAATATTTTATCGGCATATTCTTGTGAAAAACCAATACCGTTATCTTCTATGGTAATAACTTGAAAACTTAAATGAGTATTATGATCAGAGCTGAAAATATCTTCATCTTGATAACTGATTTTTATGTGTGGGTTTACGTCGGGACGCCTAAATTTAACCGCGTTCGACAACAAGTTTAAAAACAGCTGCTGCATTTGGCTTTTATCGGCCTGAATAACTGGTAAATCATCTACATCAATTTGTGCTTCAGACTCTTTTATCGCAATCTCTAAATCACTTAATATATCAGCTACAACTTCATTTAAATTCGTGTCATCAAAATCTTTACCACGCGTTGTAATTCGCGAAAACTCTAATAAGTCGTTAATCAAGTTAGACATACGCTGCGCTGCATTTTTCATGCGCCCAATGTAATCCATCCCCTTTTCACCCAATTCATCTTTAAACATGGTTTCAAGACGGTCGCTAAAGGCTTGGATTTTTCTAAGAGGTTCTTGTAAATCATGGCTTGCTACAAAAGCAAACTCTTCAAGCTCTCGGTTACTACGGCTCAATTCATCTGAATATAATGTTAGCTCTTGTGTCCGCTCAGAAACCTTCATTGCTAATGTTTCGTTTTGTTTTTCAAGCTCAAAACGATATTGTGCTGCATTTCTTAAATTAAGGCGCGTCATAATAAACATACTAACAATCAGTAACGCACTCGTTATTGCTGTTATAGCGAAAGTAATTTTAGCTTCATTTTTAATCTGTGCTAATTTAGAAAAATGGCTTACTTTAAAGAGTAATTCACGGTCTTGAATTTCATTAACATACTCTCTAATTTGCTTATAAAGCTTTCTTCCTTTATGCGTATTTAATACATACAACGCACGTCTTTCTTTGTCATCTAGCGCAAGGTTTACAGTTTGTTTTAATTCTTTAATTTTACTATCTACAAGAACTAACAACTGGGCTATACGCTCAGCTTGACCGTCAATCTCAGAGTGAAGCGACTTGACATGATCTGTTTGCGCTTCAATTTGGCCTACAGCATCGTAGTACGGCGTTAAATAGTCAGTCTCTTCTGTCAATAAATAACCACGCTGCCCAGACTCAGCCTGCACTATGGATAGATGCAGCTTCTCAATTGCAGTGGTTAGCATGCTAGTGTTGTCTAAACTTTTTTGGGTTTGTGTTAAGCCTTGAATCGTATTCAATGCTAAAAATGCGTTGCCCACAATAATACCTAGCACAACCACCATAAATGTTGCCCAAGTGATATTCGCTTTACCTTGCTGTTTTTTCTTGCTCATTTAGCTTCCCGAATTAAAGTTTATACAACACTTAATATTTATTGAGAGTCTGATATTTTTTGCAAACTTTCGCTGCACTGTTGGCAATTATTAATAATTTTATCAAGTGCATCTAACGCTTTTTCTTTTGGCATATCGTTTTCAAGTACCAATTTAATCAGCTCAGCATTCATCGAAATACGATTTAGCGGCCCTCTTGCATCGTGTACTAATTTATTGAGTTGCTCTGTTTGGTTATCGGATGTCATGCCCTTCCTCAAATCTATTTATATTCGCCAATACCGCCATATGCATTAAGGCGGTTATAAAGTGTTTTAGTACTAATACCAAGCATTTGTGCAGCAAGCGTTTTATTACCTTGCACCTTATCAAGCGTTGCATGAATAAGTTCTTTTTCAACTTCTTCAATTGTTTGCCCTGCTGATACAGGCTTTTCGGCAGCTTGATTATTAACGCGCGAAAAGGGTGACTCTAAGTTATCAGGTAAAATAATGTCGCTGGTTTGGGGGTCGCTCATAATAAATGCACGGTGTATAGCATGGCGGAGCTCTCGCACATTACCCGGCCATTCATAGCTTTGCAGCTCTTTGAGCTGTGCGGCAGTCCAACTAAAGGCAGTGCCGTTTTCGTCATTAAGTTGATCTAAAAAGGCTTTCGCTAATAAAGGTACATCTTCTTTTCTATCGCGAAGTGGCGGTATATCAATAGGAAAAACAGCCAACCTAAAGTAAATATCTTCACGAATAACATTATTTTGTGCCAAATCGGTAAGCGAGCGGTTAGTAGCTGAAATAACACGGCAATTGGTTGGTATTTCTCTGTTACCACCTACGCGTGTTACCTTTTTAGTTTCAAGCACTCGCAGTAAATTTGGCTGCATATCAATTGGCATTTCAGTTACTTCGTCTAAAAACAAAGTACCGTTATTTGATTGCTCAAATACACCTTCTTTACGTGCAATTGCGCCTGTAAATGCGCCTTTTTCGTGGCCAAATAACTCACTACCAATTAACTCTTTTGAAAGTGCGCCACAGTTGCTAGCAACTAATGGCCCTTCGCACTGGCTTGCGTTATGAATAGCTTGAGCCACTACTTCTTTACCTGCACCACTTTCACCCATAAGCATCACGTTAGCATTTGTTTTAGCTACACGTTCAATCATGTTGTAAAGCTTTTGCATTGGCTCAGATTCACCAATTAAACCGCCAAAGTGGCGTAGAATACCGCTCGACTTTGCTTTTTTAACTGCTTTTTTAGGGCCATTTAAAACGAGTTCTAAATCTTCACGTTGTAAAGGTTTTAATAAATGCCCTACATTTGGCTCACACATATCAGCTAAAATACCTTTAACTGAAGGATGGCCCGAAATAAGTGTAATTTTTGGAGATTGCCCAATCGTTTTTAAGTGATCAAGTAAGTGCAAACCGCTACCATCAGGCAGCATAAAATCAAGCAGCACATGATCAAAGGCATTATTTTCAAACCATTGATGTGCTTCTTTTAAACTGGTAGCTGTGCTTATATTGTGGCCGAGGAATTCGACTATGTGGCATACAACGTCACTAAACTCGACGTCATCGTCTACTAAAAGTATGTCTAACATGATAAATCCCTATGCTTTTTTTCTTATTCTACGCATCCTTGATATTAATTTAAAGGTGCGCCCAGAATCTAATTTTTAAAATAAACTTAAGCGATTAAATGCTATTAATGTTACCAACCTAACATTTACGTATGCTGAAAAAAATCGATCACAAATTATGATTAATAATTAAAACCGTTTCTATTTATAGAATGGTAGCAACTATTATTATTAAAAACCTAAAAAAGGAGACGAAATGCAGCAATTAAAAACCTTAATACATTCAGGTATTAATATTGACCAAGGTACTCAATTTACACGCTTAACAGCTCGCGCTATTGTAATTAAAAATAATAAAATACTTTTAATGTATACAAACCGTTATGAAGACTACAGCCTGCCCGGCGGTGGAGTAGATGACGGCGAAAGTATTGAGCAAGGCTTAATTCGCGAACTAAGCGAGGAAACCGGTGCACAACAAATAAGTGTAGTTAAAGCTTATGGACTCTATGAAGAGTATCGCCCTTGGTATAAAGACGATTTTGATATTATTCATATTAAATCGTATTGCTTTGTATGCAGTATTGGCGACGAGTTTGGCAAAGCGCAGTTAGAGCATTACGAGCAGCAAAATGGCATGACAGCTAAATGGGTTGATATTAACGACGCAATTGCACATAACGAGCGCACCATTGCTAACAGTGAAAAACAAGGGCTTTCTATTTTACGAGAAACTTATTTATTAAAGCGCATTGCAAAGGAGCTAATATAAAGCTCTGTGTTTGCCCCAGAGGGTGTTGTAAATTTTGCAACGCCCAGAATATTTTACTACCTCGAGCACCTCAATTTTTATATTTAAAAAATCCTCCTTCAGCAAAAATATAAATTTAATTAATAAAATCAGATGGATAAAAACAAAATCAACTTTTTATAAAAACTGGCTCTAGCCTTGCACCTTTTAAATAACTAAATTTGTAAGGAGATAGAAATGAGTAACACAGTTAAAACGATTAATCCCGCAACTGAGCAAACCATTGAAACCTATACACTACTTTCTCAAAAGGAAGCAGAACAGGTAATCGAAAAATCTCACGAAACATATTTAAAATGGCGATTAACGTCATTCACTGAACGTGCAAAATACCTTAATAAGTTAGCCTCACTCTTTGAAGATCAAAAAGAAGCTATTGCAAAACTCATGACCGAAGAAATGGGTAAAGTTTACGAGCAAGGCTTTCAAGAAGTTGAACTATGTGCAGGAATTTGTCGTTATACAGCCGAACAAGGCCCACAAGTACTTGCTGACGAAGAACGTGATATGGACGGCGGCCGCGCAATTATCAGCTACCAACCAACAGGTGTACTATTAGGCATTCAACCATGGAACTTTCCGCTTTATCAGGTAATTCGCTACAGTGCTGCTAACATCATGGCGGGTAACACAACCGTATTAAAGCATGCTGGTAATGTATTTGGCATGGCTGAAAAAATAGAAGAGCTATTTAAACAAGCTGGTTTCCCAGAGTATTGCTTTAACAATCTACTTATCGACGGCAAAACAGCCAGTTCTTTAATTTCGCACAAAGCAATTAGCGGCGTAACCTTTACCGGTAGTGATGCGACAGGTAAAAAAGTAGCAGAAGAAGCAGGTAAATACGTTAAGAAAACAGTGTTAGAGCTTGGTAGTAACGACGCTTACTTAGTACTTGATGACGCAGACCTAGAGCTTGCAGTTAAAACCTGTGTAACCGGGCGCATGATCAATAACGGTGAAACGTGTGTTTCAGCTAAACGTTTTGTTGTTGTAGAGTCACTTTACGATGACTTTAAAGCGCAAATTAAAGAGCAATTTGAAGCCATGAAAATGGGCGACCCAATGGCTGACGATACAGACTTAGGGCCAATGGCTCGTGAAGATTTACGCGACGGCATTCACGACCAAGTAATGGAATCAGTTAAAGCAGGTGCAAACATAGTAACGGGCGGCGAAATCCCTTCGCAAACGGGCTATTACTACCCACCTACTCTACTAGATAACTTAGCCCCTGGTATGCCAGCCTATGACGACGAATTATTTGGCCCAGTAGCTTCGCTTATTAAAGCCAAAGACAACGACGATGCAATGCGAATCGCTAACGACTCTCGCTACGGTTTAGGCGGCGGTATTTTCTCTAAAGATGAGAAAAAAGCCATTGAGCTTGCTAAAAAGTACTTTGACACCGGCATGATCAATATTAACGGCTACGGTTTAGCACAACCTAACCTACCGTTTGGTGGTGTTAAAGAAAGTGGCTACGGCCGAGAGCACGGCGGCTTTGGTATGCGCGAATTTGTGAATATCAAATGTATTATGATCAATAGCTAATTTAGCTTTAAATACTAATACATTAGAAAACCTAAAAGTGGGTAACCGCTTTTAGGTTTTTTTAACTTTAGAATTAGATTACAGAAGAGCTTAGTCTCTACTAAGTTCAAACCGCAAAGTAACTACACAGTAATAACTGTAAATGAGCAGTTTGCTTTTTAATCATTATCAACATAAAAGAATAATATAATAAATTCAGAGGCACTAATTGCAGCTAGCTGCATTATCAGCAAAAACATAATACCAATCCCAGCTTGAGGGTCAGGTTCAATACCAAAGACAAGTACTGCCGCTAAAGTAATAGTAAGTAATGCAGCTATAATTCTAATAAAAATGAGCCGTTTATTTTTATAGTTTTTAGCGTTAGCTAAAAAATATAGAAGCAAATAAGGCAACAGCATAAACGCAAAGCCAATTTCAGTTGGCATCCAGTACTTAATAGCAACAGCAACTAAAGATAAAACAGCAAGCGCCTTAACTGGGTAGTACATTTTTTTATAATTCACATGCTTTCCTTTGCACGCAGTGCTTTATTAGCACCAAATAAAATATTGCCGAACAATATAAAAACTTTAACTATGCAATGCAATGCAATGCAATCTATTTCACTAGACTTAACCTGACAGGCAACAATGAGCGATAAGCGGTCATTGAGATTGGCCAAATATCGTCGTGAATTGATTGGTAAGGCTGCTCTTTGCGCATATATTCATGAAAATGAGCGCTGAGCGCATATTGTTCTATTTATCTTTTCTTTAAAGTTTCAGAAACTTAGTAATAGTAATACCTTAAACTATTTGTTAAAACTATATCATTCAGAAAAATGAGCGTGACGTCGGCAGAAATATGCGCGATGAGCGCACTATTAAATTGTTATAAGTCTAAAATATGATTTTTCTAATTAGAACTCTACCGTTGCTATTAATACTGGCTCTAGCTGCTGCCTTACATTTGGTTATGTTTGACGATGCTAGTAGCTTGTCGGTTGGCGCTTTATGGTCGGGTTTCTTTTTTATAACAACTATGCTTTACCTTAAATTTGATTATATTAAACTTGATGATTGGTATGAAGAGCTTTCATTTAAAGACGAGTGGTTCGATTATTTTCTTGCTGCAAAAATGTTAGACTACTGGCCTTGGGTTTTGTTTTTAATATTTGTAGTTGTAGCTTTTATTCTGAGATCTGCATGACTTATAACAAACGCATGTTGCATCAGCCACTGCGTGGCTTGGACGGTTTTTCCGTTCGTGCCTCACTACAAAACCGCCGCAAATACGGGCGTTAGCTGCCTATAGGATATTTTGTGCTAAAACTATATCGATTCTCTGAAGAGAAAAAGGAATACTGGGAAACTTGGCCAAATGATGATGGATCTCATACGGTTCACTGGGGAGAACTCGGTACGACTGGCGAGAGTAAAGTTCTCAAAAATGGCCTGTTTAAAAATCCACAGAAAGCTATTCAAAAGGAAATTGATGATTTAGTCGCTAATGGATTCAATCAAGTCGAGCAAGAATTTACCCTTATGGTCGAGTATTCTGTAGACGGATTTGGGACACCACAAGATCTAGAAAAAAGAGCAAGGCTTCAAGATCGTCTAAATGAAACACTTGGATGGACTGGCTTAGGACACTGTGATGGCGGAAGTATTGGCAGTGATACTATGGAAGTATGTAATTACGTTGTCGATTTTGAGGTTGCTAGGCGCATCATTGAAAAAGACCTTGTAGGTACAGAGTTTGAAAACTTTACTCGTATTTACGATGAAGACTTAGAGTAGTTCGGCAGCTAACACGTAGGCTCCCCTCGCTTCGCTCGGTATTATAGCCTACGTGTTTTTGCCCGTTATGCGGGCGTTACCACTGTTTGCAATTGGCACTCTCCTGCCACTCGACAACATAAATAATGATTATAACTGGCAAGGTATTTTACTGTGTCGGATGGCGCTTCGCTTATCCGACCTACACTGCCTAATAGCTATAACTTTTCCTCAAACCTCGGCACTTTTCGCTTATCTGCCTTATTCATAGCAAGCTCTTGAATTTCTTCTTGCTTAAGCTCATCGGGTTTATCTTCTAGTGACTCCTGATTAGCGTTTTCGTAAGAAAGCTCAGTAAGGAGTGCAAAGTGATCAGAGCCATACTTAGCTAAGCGCTTAATACGCTTTACTTTAAAGCCTTCGCTGTGAAATAAGTGATCGAGCGGCCAACGCATAAAAAAGTAGCTTGCATGAAAGGTGTTATAAAAACCACGGCCTTTTCGAGGGTCTAAAAAGCCACTTATTTGCATAAACAAACGGGTGCTACGCGACCATGCTACGTCGTTTAAATCACCGGCAACTATGGTAGGTCGTGTTGGGTTTTTAAGTGCTTTAGCCACCATTATTAGCTCTGAGTCGCGCGGACGTGATGAGTCTTCTTCGGTCGGGCTTGGTGGTGCGGGGTGAATAAAGTGCCCTTGCATTTGCAGGCCTTCATCGTTTTCAAACAAAATATGAATTGAAGGAATATCTTCTTCTATTAGCTCACATATTTGTGCATCGAGTATTTTAAACTTGCTGTATAAGTGCATGCCATAACGATTATCTTTAGGGCATTCTATGTAATACGGGTAATTTTTTTTAATGACTGATAATTTATTTTCCCACCAGCTATCGCTCTCAAGCGTAATAAGTAGGTCGGGTTGGTGCTCATCTACAAGGCTAATTAGCTGCTCGCTTTTATGGTTCGACATCAGTACATTTGCCGACATAATTCGTACGCTGTGGTCTATATGCTTTGGTGCGCTTTGCACTTCTTTTTTAGCAAGCCACGTATACGGGTAAATCCATTTACCTTGTAAAATCATTATAAGTAATGAGGTTAAGGCTATAAACACGTAGCCTATTGCGCTACTTTGCCATAATAAAAACAGCGATGTAACGGCTACAAAACTGGCAATATAAAATACTTGCAAGCGCACAAAGTCGCAGCTACGCACTAAGTAATGCTGGCTGTACGACATAGGCAACAAGGTAACCAGTAAAAAAAATCCAATAATTATAGCCAGCGCAATAAGCATTTTAATATCCTTATAAAGTTAATTTAGCGACTTAAGATTGAAAGTATTTCTCGGGTGTCGTGCACCATATGGATAACTGTACGGTCTATTTCTATACTCACTGTACCATTATCTCTAGAGCGTTCAATCACTCTACCTCGTTTATATAAATCACGATCTAAATAGTCGCCTCTGTGGTAGCTTTTACTTAGCCCTGGTGGCGTCCAACCTGCGCGAATTAACTGCTTAGCCTCTTGGTAGTCATTGTCGTTGTGTTTATGTGAATGATGCTTATTATGGCCGTGTTTATGACCATGCTTATCTTTATGCGGTTTTGCGTCTGCGCTTATTGAACATAAAGCCAATGCTATTAGTGCTGTGTATGTTAGTGCTCTCATAAATAATCTCTAGCGTAATTTATAGCTAAAGGTTAACAAACACGGCTGAACATCATATGAAACAACTTACACTTATTTAACGTTGTTTATATTGTGTTTTACAGTGGCTTCGCATAATAGCGGGATCGCGTAATTTTAAGTGTTTTGTTTTACGACCAGCATGGCGTTTACGCCACACTTTAAAACTGCCTTTTGAAATATGTTCGCGCATAAATACCACCAGCTGCGGGTATTTTAATCCGTATAACTGCTCTATTGCCTCAAAAGGGGTTCTATCTTCCCACGCCATTTCGATAATGCGTGACTGCTGCTCTGCGTTAAACATGGTATATCTCACAAAATTTAACTTATACGCTAGGTAAAAATACTTAGATCAATGCAATTAAGCTCAGTAACTGTATAATTGGCGTTCAATTTATGTATTTTAAAAGATATCGAATTTTTATTTATGCGCGCAATATTTCTGTTTTTAGCTTTAACTTTACCTTCATTATTGCTTGCAGCGCCAAGTAAGACTTTGCGCTGCGTAACAACTCACTACCCGCCTTTTACTATATTTGATGAGAAAAGCGATACGTTCACAGGTTTAGATATTGAATACTTAACCTTTATTGAGCGTAATTTGAATCTTAAGATTGACGTAATTCATCTTCCATGGGCGCGCGTTAAAAAAGAAATGGCGCTGGGCTACTACGACTGCTATTTCTCTTTGGCCAATACAGAGGAACGAGCAAAGTATTTAGATTTTACAAGCGTGCCCTTGCATACTACTAAGTATGGTTTATTTGCTTTAAACAAAGATAAACTGCTCACTGACGATTTATCAAATACCCCAATAGCAATGCTACGCGGTGTTGCTGTGCCTGAGGTTATTGCTAAAAAGTATAAACTTGATGAGAGTAATCTACTTCGCTCACTTTCAACTAAAGACACTTTTGAGCTGCTAGAAAAAAAACGCGTTGAATACGCAATAACTAACTATCAAGCAGGTTTGTGGTACTCAAAGGAATATCAAAACGTATACGCTAGGCAGTTCAATGAGTTTACGTTTCCTACTTACATTGCTTTTAAGCGTGGCGTAATAGATACAAAATTAGTTGATGAGCAAATAAAGCGCTTTAAAGCACAAACTCAATAATTAACACTGTACACGTTAAGAGATAACCAATGTTTACAAAACTACCAAAGTGGGTTGAATATGGCGCGTTTACGCTCGCATTTATAGCGGGCATAGTAAACGCTGTAGGCTTATTGGGATTTGAGCACCAGGCTATTTCGCATGTATCTGGCACTGTTACTTTACTTGGTATTAAAGCAATAACTAATCCCAGTGCTGCTTTATTGCTACTTTCAATAATTATTAGCTTTATGTTGGGTTCGGCACTGTCGGGCTTTTTGCTCTCTGGTGGCTCATTAAAACTTGGTCGTCATTACGACACTTTGCTTTTTATTGAAGGATTGCTACTACTTGCGAGTGCTTATTTACTCAAAAACACATTCGTTTACGGCATTGTTTTAACGTCTGCTGCGTGTGGGTTACAAAATGCGCTAGCAACTAATTACAGTGGTGCTGTTATACGTACGACACATTTAACCGGTATTTTTACTGACCTTGGTTTAATGCTAGGTAAAGCGCTTAAAGGTGAGCAATTTGATACCCGTAAAGGCGTTATGTTTTTACTCATTATTGCAGGCTTTTTACTAGGCGGTATAACCGGCTACGTTTTATTTAAGCATTACTTAGTGCTGGCTTTGGTATTTCCTGCTGTGGCTTGTTTTGTTTTATCAATTACGTATCGGATTTATAGGTTACGTACGCTTTAACGCAACAAGTTTAAATGCATATTAAAACCGCATATTATAGAGGCAATGCAATATAGATTACTTTCAAGGAATGTATGAAACCTTATTTTTTGCCGCTGATATTACCCTTTAGCCACGCTGCGTTTGCCGATAATCAAAACAACGATGCAATAGAAACCATAACAACTACGGCATCACGTATTGAAGCGCTATCTACCCCACTCCCTTTATCAATAAGTACACTTAGTGAAGCGCAGCTAAATAGCATAGCGCCTACCCATATTGAAGAAGCCCTGCAACGTGTAGCAGGAGCTAATATTCAACGCGGAAATGGCCAAGAATATTTACCCGCACTTCGCTCCCCCGTACTTTCGGGCGCTGGCGCTTGTGGTGGGATATTGACTTTGGAGGATGGCATACCACTGAGAGCCGCTGGGTTTTGTAACATAAACGAGCTATTTGAGGCGCACAGCGAAATGGCGCAGCGCATTGAAGTACTAAAAGGCCCAGGCTCTGCACTTTATGGCTCAAACGCTGTGCATGGTGTTATTAATGTAATAACGCCCGACACCACACAAGGCGGTGGCTTAGTTGGTTTAGATTATGGCTCGTACGGTTATACTCGCTACAAATTACGCGCAGGGCAAGATTACGGCAACAGCGGTATCGGCATTAACGCAAGTGTTACCGACGATAGAGGTTACCGCGACGACGAAAGCGTAGAGCAACAAAAAGTAAATATTCGCCATCGCTATTCAAATAATAATTTATTACTTACCTCAGGCCTTACTTATACAAATCTTGATCAGCAAACTGCGGGATTTATTACAGGCTTTGAAAGCTATAAAAACGAAGACCTCGCGCAAAAAAACTTTGACCCTGACGCATTTAGAAAAGCACGCGCATTTAGAGCATGGAGCAATGCAACATGGCAATTAAATAACGATGATGTGCTCTCTACTACGTTATATTTTCGCGACCAAAGCATGGACTTTTTTAAGCACTTTTTACCCGGCACACCGCTTGAAGCAAACAGCCAAACCGGCTTTGGTGTGCAATCGCTTTATCAACATAATTTACAACGTAATATAAAAATAAACCTAGGGCTTGATGGCGAATACACGCAAGCCGATTTTACTCAAAGCCAAAACGAGCCCACTCAAGGTTCTGCATTTTTAGTTGCTACAGTACCCCAAGGTAAGCATTACGATTACGATGTAAACGCCACGCTTTATGCCCCTTTTGCATCGGTTGATTGGCAATTAAATAAGTGGTTACTTACTGCAGGTATGCGCTACGAGCATATGCAGTACGACTACACCAATAATATGCTAGCAGGTAGAACAAAAGACGATGGTACAGAATGCAGCTTTGGTGGTTGCCGATACAGCCGCCCAGCGAGTGCTAAAAATAGTTTTAGTAATCTATCGCCAAAGCTTGGGGTTAGTTATCAGTACAATACAAATAACACGCTTTATGCAAACTTTTCTCGTGGTTACAGAGCGCCACAAGCGGCTGAGCTATACCAATTACAACGCGAGCAAACCACTGCAATTTTAAGCGCCGAAATAGCTAATAACGCAGAGCTGGGTATTAAAGGGATTTACGAAAAACTACGTTATGGCGTGTCACTTTACGCTATGAGTAAACACAATACGATTTACCGCGATAGTGACTTTTTTACGGTAAATAATGGCAGCTCTCGCCATCGTGGTATTGAGCTTGAGCTTGACTACCAGCTCACTAAGTCGCTTGCACTTAACTTTGCTGGCACTCACGCAAAGCATACTTATACTAACAACCAAATACTTAACGGTTTAAATATAAACGGCAACGACATAGATACCGCGCCCCGTAATATTGCTAATCTCGATTTAACATGGCAGGCATTAAACAACGCGCAATTTGCTTTGCAGTGGCACCGCGTTGGTAACTACTACACCGACCCAGAAAACTTAAATAAATACCAAGGGCATGATGTTTTAAGCTTGCGCGCTCAGTGGCAAGTTACTAGTAATCTTGAGCTACTTGCTCGTATTATTAACTTAACTGATGAGGCTTATGCGGAGCGCGCCGATTACACCAGTTTCACCGGTGACAGATACTTCCCGGGTAGGCCTCGTAACGCGATGCTTTCGGCAACTTACACGTGGTAGTGCTTATTTAAGGGCTAAGCTGATTTAAGTCGCTCATGTATTTCATGGGCGACTTTTTCATTACCTTTTTAAACATAGTAATAAATGCACTCACCGACTCATACCCTAATAACTCCGACACCTGCTGCACACTTTGCTTATCAGAAAGCGCTTTTAAGGCTGTAATTATATGCAATTGCGTACGCCATTTTCCAAATGTCATGCCTGTTTCTTTTTTAATTAACCGCGCTAATGTGCGCTCAGTTAATGCAAACTGCTTAGCCCATTGTGGTAGTGTTTTTCGGTTGTTTGGCATATTTATAAGCTGATCGCTCATGGTTTGAATTACCTCGTTTTTAGATAATACAAAATCAAGTGGTTGTACGGGCATATCAATAAGTTGATCAAATAACACCTGCGCTAAACGCGCTGTTTTACTATTTAAAGTATAGTGCTGATTATGGCCAGCCAACTCACACATTAGCTCTTTAACCAACGGCGTAATAGCTAACGTACAGGTATTTAGCGGCATACCGTTTTTACTACTATCAATAAATAAATGACAAAGCTGCGCGTTATCAGACGCCCTATTGCTATGCACCTTTTGTGCTGGGATCCAAATTGCACTGTGCGTGGGCACCATCCAAATTTTGGCCGATACTTCACACGTTACATACCCATGCAGCGCTAAAATTAATTGCCCTTTTGGATGGGTATGTAGTGGTATTTCGTGACTTGCATGGGCATGCTCTATTTTGGCTATTATGGGCTGCGCCATAGTTTCAAAATTTTTAATGTCGTCCCAACCAATTGCATCAAACATAGTTTTGTCTGTTTTTAGTTATTTAATGTCATTATCTCTAAATTATAGTTTTTACTAAGCCTTTATACTAGCGCCCATTAAGTATTAGCTTTAATGGTCTTCCCTGTTGTTAAATAACACACCTAAATCACGCTTTGCTGGCATATTACTTGTGCTTGGCATATTACTTATTGCCGCAAATTTACGCGCCACATTTACAGGTATTGCACCTGTGCTTGAACAAATTATTAATCACTTTGGGCTTAGCGCATCGCAAGCTGGTTTTTTAACAACACTGCCACTCATAGCCTTTGCGGTTGCATCGCCAATGGCGGCAACTCTTGCTAAAAAGCAAGGGTTAGAGCGCACCTTGTTTGTGGCTTTGTTATTTATACTTGCAGGGGTTGCAGCGCGGGTAATAAATACCTCAGCCATGCTTTTTGTAGGCACCGCTATTATTGGTGTGGGCATTGCCATCGCAAACGTATTATTACCAAGTTTAATTAAGCGCGACTTCCCTGCAAAGGTTGCGTTAATGACCTCAGCCTACGTGCTTACTATGGGCGTGGTATCGGGTGGGTTTTCTACTTTGCTATTTCCGCTTAGTCAGTTAAACGGATTAGGATGGCAACTTGCGCTGGGCTCATCAGCTCTTATTACTTTGGCGAGTATTATTGTATGGATGTCGCAATTAAGTAAGCACACAAAACCCGCGAGTATTGCTCAACACACCGACACGTCAAAAAGTGTATGGCGTTATTTACTAGCATGGCAAATTACCCTACTGCTGGGCTTAAACTCGTTTTTAAATTATATAATTATTACGTGGTTACCAAGCATATTAACCGAAACTGGTCACTCAGCTACCCAAGCAGGTGCTTATCATGGTGCTTTTCAAATAGCGACTGCATTACCGGGTTTAATATTAATTCCGTTACTTGCCAAATTAAAAGATCAAAGCGCGCTTAGCTTTATTTTAGCCATGTTGAGTGCACTCAGTGCATTGGGGCTGCTTTACATGCCTAGCTTTGCTTTTGTTTGGACCCTAATGCTGGGCTTTTGCTCTGGGGCATGTTTTATATTGGGGCTGTCGTTTATTAGTTTACGAACTGACGATTCGCAACAAGCAGCGTCGCTTTCAGGTATGTCGCAAAGCGTAGGTTATTTGCTCGCGGCTATTGGTCCTATGCTAGCTGGTGCATTACACACTACAACAGGCAGTTGGAGTGCGCCATTGTGGTTGTGCGCTATTGCCGGAGTACTGTGTGCTTTATGTGGTTTGGGCAGTGGTAAAAACACCACTTTAGCTAAATCAGCTAACTAGCTGCTGTAACCACGAAAATAAACCAGACGAAGGTTTACTACTCGCGTGCTTTTGCTCATAGCGTTTATTCGTTACTTCGCGCTGTTCACGGCGCTCTTGTGCTAAATTAGCTTTTGCAGTAAAACGCAAGCGCTGCTCTTGAGTAAGCTCATCATTAAAACTAATGGCTGTTTTT
Organism: Pseudoalteromonas sp. SR41-7; assembly: GCF_014163935.1. NCBI lineage: Bacteria > Pseudomonadati > Pseudomonadota > Gammaproteobacteria > Alteromonadales > Pseudoalteromonadaceae > Pseudoalteromonas > Pseudoalteromonas sp. SR41-7. Next base: position 348,192 of record NZ_JACJEF010000001.1, read on the forward strand.
TTCACTGCTCGGCTGCTTTTAGGTGAACTACACATATTATTCTCCAAATGACTGACTTATAAGTAGACAGTCATTTGGTTAAATAAATTTCAAACCGCTTACTAAAAAAGTAATACTGATAACCCCAAATAACTAGTTTTGTGGGGTTGTATCAAACGCAGGTACTTCGTGTAAGCCGCTCAACCAGCTCAATGTTGATTTAGCCCAAATTTGTGCTGTTGGCGTAAACTGATCACGCTGATCAACCGCACCAATACGCAAGCCATATACACGGTCAGCTTTAGCTTCGTTAGTTGCATAAAGTGTTGTACCACATGTGCCACAAAAACCTTGCGCACGCTTGTTACCACTTTGCGCTGTTTTAACAAACTCTTTTGGCTCACCTTGGGTAAATACTACCGAATTTGGCTCTGCAATTATAACGGCTCTAAATGGGCCGCTCGACATACGTTGGCAATCGCTACAATGGCAAACAAGTGCATTGTTATTTTGAGACTTTGCCTGGTATTTAATTTCACCACAGTAACAGCTTCCAGTAATTTCCATTATTTAAATCCTTAATGCTTATGAAGATTGAATCGAGATATAAGACCGGCAGTATCGATCCATTATTTTTAAAATATAAAAAATTGCTCGCCGGTTCATTTGTATATTCGGTTAGGTTTTTAATTTTTGAGAGTGATTTTTTCAAAATTGAGCAAGTGCTACAAACATGATGCGATGTTTTAAATAAAACAGCAATACCACGTTAAGCTAATAGCGTAACGTGGTGTGTTTAAGCTATCTTTTATGTGCGTTTAAATAATCAACAGCTAACAGGCTGAGCGCCTTAGTGCCTACTTTAAACGATGATTCGTCGGCATAAAAATAAGGTGAGTGATTACTAGCCACTGTATTTAAATCTTGCTCACTTGGTGTGCCGCCTAAAAATACAAATACACTCGGCACTTCTAATGCGTAAAACGAAAAGTCTTCTGCGCCGGTTATTTTTCCCATTTCAACTACGTTTTCATTACCTGCTGCTTTTTTAAGGCTAGGTAACATTTGCGCAGTTAACTTTGGGTTATTAATCGTTACCGGATAACCTTCGTGAATATGTACCTCTGCAGTAGCACCTGACGATTTAGCAATGTGCATGGCTGTGGTTTTTATTTTTTCAAATATTTGTGCTCGGTTATCCATATCAAAGTTACGAATTGTACCTACCATTTCGACTTCTTCAGGAATAATATTATTACGTACCCCACCCGCTATCTTACCAAACGAGACAATAGCAGGCTCTTTGGTAATGTTGATTTGGCGACTAACAATATGATTTACGCCTGTTACTATTTGCGCAGCTGCGGCAATGGGGTCAACCCCAGTCCACGGTGCAGAGCCGTGTGCCTGCTTGCCATGTACTGTTATTTCAAACCGGTCTGCACTGGCCATTGCAGGGCCACTTCTATAGCCAATTTTACCGCTGTGCAAACTAGATGTTATGTGTAACCCAAAAGCAGCTTCTGGTTTGTATTGTTTAAATATGCCTTCTTTAAGCATTAACTCAGCGCCCCCCTCTTCCCCCTCAGGTGCGCCTTCTTCTGCAGGCTGAAATACAAACATAATATTACCGTGTAGCTCATCTTTCATGTTTGCAAGCACTTGTGCAGCGCCCATTAGCATAGCCACGTGCGTGTCGTGCCCACAAGCATGCATTATGCCTACATCTACACCACGGTAATTAGTGGTTTTAGTTGATTTAAAATCAACATCTGCTTTTTCAGTAACTGGCAGCGCGTCCATATCTGCGCGTAGCATTACTGTCGGGCCAGGCTTTGCGCCTTTTAATAGCCCCACAACACCTGTATAAGCAATCCCTGTTTGTACTTCCATACCCAGCGACTTTAAGTGCTTAGCGACAATACCTGCTGTGCGGGTTTCGCGATTTCCAAGCTCAGGGTTTTGATGAAAATCACGTCGCCAATCAATAACCTGTTGCTCTATCTTTTTAACTTGCTGATCAATGTTTGCATTGGCATTAAACGCACTAAGGGCAGCAAAGCCCAACGCTATTGAAATTAGTGATTTTTTCATCCTGTTTGTCCTTATTATATTTATTGGTTTTATAATATTGATGAGCACGAGCCCTTATGTATTATTGAGAATATAATTAGTTTGCTCTATAACCACTATTACTGAAGGCTCTACAATAATCAATCCCATTTAAGCTAGATGCCCAACTATGAAGGGCCACTTCACTTTTCACTGGTTTTATCTATTTTTAGTTTAAAGTTTTAGCGCTAATTAAGCCTACCACTTTTGCTTTTGTTGATTTAAAAATGGCACTAAATAGTCCACCAAAGCGCGGACAGTTGGGCTTAATAAACGTTGCGATGGATAGAGTAAATTCACGGGTAATGGGCTTGGCACATAATCGCTATTCAAACTATAAAATAAGAATAGCAATGTAGAACCTCCCTTATGTTGGGGGTAATTATTTATATGCATTCGCATTTTTAATGCTGTCAAAATCATTAAAGCGCACGTTGTGCTGCGCCATTACTCTAAGTATTTTTTTACTTAGCATTTGGCGTAAATAAAACGGCTGATTTGGCACAAAATGATGAATGGTATGCGTTTTACCAAAGTTAAAACAAAAGAAGTGAAACGGCATAAATAAACGACTCGTTAGGACATGAGTTTGTTCAAGCATGTTATTAACGCCGCCATAGTAATGCATGCTTGAGGTAACAAAATTAAGCGAGCTTGAGCGAATAATATTAGGCACAATGAGCACAACCATTAAAAATTCAAACACATCCATTGTACTTAACAACCAACTAGGTGAATTTAGCGAAAGTGGTATAAATAAATCAACGCTATGAAACACAATAACGCTGTATAAAATAGCAAAATACACAGTTGTTACCGGAAATCCTGCATTAAAAACACTCGAAAAACTAAAGCCATTAATTTCTTTTCTAAAACGTTTGGTAGAAATAACTAACCCTAGTAACCCATCTACAATAACTAGCGCACGTAAAAATGGATTTTTAATACCGTTACCCACCAAGCGTTCTTCTAGGTCTTGTTGTGTGCCTGAGGTTTTGTGATGGTGTAAATGCATTTTACGTCGGTACCATGGGCTAATAGTATTTGGCCGCATTAACCATACTACTAACATCATAAAATTATGCATGAAAGGCTGATTGCTAAAGTATTGTTTATGTATAAGGTCGTGCTCTAACTCATGGGAAATAGACGCAGCAATAGCGGCAAGTACTATACACACCCAAGCAGGTATTAGGGCTAAATAATATAAAACACCAACACCAATTAATGCGCTAAGCGACAGCAATAAAATAATTAACCCTAAGGTATTTTGATGTTCAAGTAATGGGTATTTTTGACGAAGTAATGCTTCTTCTGCCTTAATAGCTTTAACAATCGATTGAATGTTCTGTTTGGCACTTAATTGGGTCATAATTAATGTCTTAAAAACCTTGTTGTACAAATAATACCTGAACCAAGCGCAAAATCGGCATAAAGCAGGAATAATTATTATAATACGATTCACTATTATCAATAGTTCAATTGCTTATTTATTCAATCGCATAACAGTTTAATAGCACTCATAACCCAAAATATTCGCTTTATATATCAGCCCAAAAAGACTTAAAAAATTTACCGATGGAGTCTCCTTGCTATAAACGATTAATTATCAACCAGTTGTTTATGCAAATAAAAGAAAAGGCTTGCCGCCCCCTCTTTTGTTTGTATAATGCGGATACAGAATAAGAGGTATATAAGTATCCTTTTTATTTTAAGTGGTTTTTCTTTATCTTTTTATGCTTAAAAGATTAAAGAAAAATTATGCCAGCGTGATGAAATTGGTAGACATGGGGGATTCAAAATCCCCTTCCGAAAGGAGTGCCGGTTCGAGTCCGGCCGCTGGTACCACTTTTTGAACCTCAGCTAATTATTGGCTGAGGTTTTTTTATGCCTAAAATTTAACTAGTAATCTATACCACTTCGCTTTACGAAGTGAGCTACTTTTAGATAAGAAAACCGTGTCGATAACAAGGTAAAACCTAGTTAAGCTGAAGCAAAAGCCACAAACCTTCCATTAAAGCCATCAATGTAATTAGAAAGGTACATAAATCTAATTAGCATGCGAGTTATGCGTCTTGCTCTTGATTTGTTATATTCCCAATTCGATTATTTAACTCTTCGTCACTAACATCTTCTTTATGTGTACCAATGATCCATATATGACCAAATGGGTCTTGTAGTGTGCCGGTCCTATCACCATAAAACTGGTCATGTACGGGTCTTATTAGTGTTGCACCAAGCTCAATTGCTTTTTTAAACACGGTATCAACATCTTCAACATAAAGCATAAGGCTTAGCGCTGTACCACCGAGTTCTTTTGGGTTTTTTAAATGCTCTTCAGAACCATTATCTGAAAGCATAATATGCGAATCACCAATTATTATTTCTGCATGGGCTATTCCACCATCAGGTAAAGGCATCTGCATTACGTGTTCAGCACTAAATGCATCACAATAAAAATCTATCGCTTTTTGTGCGTCATTCATAATTAAATAAGGTGTAACTGAATGAAACCCTTTTGGTATTGCTGAGACTGCCATAATATTCTCCTTTACTTACGCGGTGATTTTTAATATTTAATTAACTAAATATGCGTTTAATTGCCCCTAAATTTAAGCTTAGCTCATACAAAAAATTGCGTTACTTTTCGAGGTTTAAACGTTTATGCCAAGCAGCAATACTTTCATCAGGGTATTCTTCAAACTGCTTGTCACCTTCACTAATGGGCGCATTTACCCAATTTGCTTTACTACCAAGCATTAAATGAGTGCGCTCTGGCGGTATGGGTAACTCACTATCTATTGCACCAGCAAAGGGGTGAACTTGCTCAGGCCAACGTGCATCGTATAACCACAAGTTAGCACTACAATGCTTACAAAAATGACGCTCTGCAGGGCTGATTTTATCGCCTATTTTTGCATGATAAATAGTTATGTGTTCACGCCCTGTAACCTCAAGCGTGCTGTATTGCGCGTTTAAATTAATAACAAACCCGCCGCTCCCTGCGGTTTTACGGCATATAGAGCAGTAACATAAATTGTAAGGATAAGGGTGTTTTGAGTTGACCGTAAATACCACTTTGCCACAGTGACAAGCGCCATTAAGCTTCATAATATATCCAATATTTATTGTTGGCTTGAACTAATACCTTAACTAGGTGAGCTAAAAAAACCACAACAATTACATGCTGTGGTTTTTTTAATTATTGAGCTTACTAACGCTCCCAATATCTTAAATTACGCAATGTATTTATAAATTTATCGGCTGAATGTGCCTCTAAATCTATCCAACCATCATCTACTTTTCCATCAAGGCCTGCCGCTTTAAATAAAGGCTTAGCCTCATTTGTAAAGCCTATAAATTTCATATGTGCGTACGCATCACTTACAAAGTCTTTAGCTTCTGCTACGGCAGCTAGTTTTTTAGCTCCATCTTCGGTGGTGAGTACAAGTACCGCATCGTATAAAACCGATGGACCACCATTAATAACCTGATCAGCTTTAAAGTGTTTACCTTTACTGCATTTAGCACCGCCAACTTGCGGGGCAATAATTTCAAAGTTTGCACCTTCACTTTTAAGTGCATTGGTAACCGATTCAAAAATTTCTGCATTAAAGCCATCACTTACTAAAATACCTAATTTACGGCCTTTGAAGGTGTTGGGCGCATTTTTCAAAATACTTAACGCATCAGATACAGGTAAGTCTTTACGTGTTGGCATTGCAGCTTCTGCCGGATCTGGCATTTCTTGCAAGCCAAGTCCTTCGGCAACTTTATTTGCGAGGGTTTCGTCAATATTTAACAAGTGCGATACCAAACGTTCTCGTATTGGCAAATGCTCAACTTTAGACAGCTCAAACACGTACGCAGATTGAATATGCGCCTGCTCTACCTCTGTTTGACTTAAATAAAATTGATGAGCTTGACTGTAATGATCGCTGAATGTTTCTGAGCGATAACGCAGTTTATCACCGCCACTTACTTCAGGTTCCTTTGAGCTTTTAAAGCCATGTACTGGGCATTCGCGCGGGTTGTTTTCGTCGCCGCTCCATGAGTTTGGCTCATAATTAACACGCCCTTTTGGATTGTGCATTGCCATGTGGCCATCTTGCTGAAAATGACGCATTGGACATTTAGGCGCATTGACCGGAATATGCGTAAAGTTAGGACCACCTAAACGCTTGATTTGGGTATCTAAGTATGAAAAGTTACGACCTTGCAGTAGCGGGTCAGGTGTAAAGTCGAGCCCCGGTACAATGTTTTGAGTACAAAATGCTACTTGCTCTGTTTCTGCAAAAAAGTTGTCTACAACACGGTCAAGCACCATACGACCAACAATTTGCACTGGTACTTGCTCTTCAGGTATAAGCTTGGTGGCATCAAAAACATCAAATTCAAATTCATCAGCAAATTGCTGATCAAACACCTGTACACCTAGTTCCCACTCAGGGAAGTCGCCGTTGCCAATAGATTCCCACATGTCTCTGCGATGAAAATCAGGGTCCGCGCCGTTTAGCTTAAGTGCTTCGTTCCATACTACAGATTGCATTCCGCCTTTTGGTTTCCAATGAAATTTAACAAATTTCTCATCACCTTTGGCATTAATAAATTTAAAGGTATGAACACCAAAACCTTCCATAAAGCGTAAAGAGCGTGGAATAGCTCTATCAGACATTGCCCACATAACCATGTGCATTGACTCAGGTGACAAACTCACAAAGTCCCAAAAGTTATCATGTGCTGTTTGCGCCTGCGGAAAACCACGATCAGGCTCGGCTTTAGCGCTATGAATTAAATCAGGAAACTTCATTGCATCCTGAATAAAGAATACCGGTATATTGTTACCCACTAAATCCCAGTTTCCTTCTTGGGTATAAAATTTTACCGCAAAACCGCGTACATCACGTGCTAAATCTGGTGATCCTTTATTACCTGCAACCGTAGAGAAGCGAGTAAACACAGGCGTTTTTTCACCTTTTCGCTGAAAAATATCTGCACAGGTTAAATCTTCAAGCGTGTCGTAAGTTTCAAAATATCCGTGTGCACCATAGCCTCTAGCGTGCACTACACGCTCAGGAATGCGTTCATGATCAAAGTGAAAGATCTTCTCGCGCATTATGTGATCTTCTAATAATCCGGGGCCACGTTTGCCCGCACGTAATGAGTTTTGATCGTCACTTACAGGGCAGCCCTGCGCGGTGGTCATGGTAGGGTGTTCATCCGACGCTTTTTGATGCAATTCGCCGCCATGCCCTTTATTACCTGAGTATTTAAATGATTCAGCCATGTTTAGTCCTTCATACAGTTTGATTTAATGGGTCAATAGTTTTTATGAGCTTTAAAGCTAAAAGCGACTATGCAAATGCAAAATAAAGACCAGCCATCCAACCTAGTAAAAAAGGGCTGTACAGATAACAATGTAGTATTTGAGATGATTTATAAAAGAAAAAGTTACACAGGTATGTAACTTTTTCACACAAAAAAAGAGCACTTAAAAGTGCTCTTAGGTTTATGCATTTTTAAATTTAGTTAATCTTTATTCTCGTTAACTAAAATAACTTTACGATGTGGGAAAGGTATTTCAATGTTGTTTTTATCTAGTGCTTTTTTAATTAACTCTGGCACAGTGTAAAGAATATCGAAGTAATGCTCGCCCTTACAAAATGGCCTTACTAAAAAGTCTACTGAGCTGTTGTTAAGTGTTTCTACTTCAACAAAAGGCGCTGGATCTTTTAGTATATGTGGGTGCGCTGCAAGTACCCCATCTATAACTTTACGTACAGCCGTTGTATCTTCACCGTAAGCAACACCAAAATGCATATCCACACCACGAATTGGATGATGTGAATGGTTTATAATTTGCGCGCCCCAAATTTGACTATTTGGTATAATAACCTGTTGGTTATCGAACGTTTGTAAAATAGTAGTAAACATATCTACTTCTGTTACTTTACCAAAACGCCCTGCAGCCTCAATAAAGTCATTCACTTTATAAGGTCTAAATATTAGCAACATAACGCCTGCGGCAAGGTTCGACATTGCACCTTGTAACGCCAAGCCTATAGCAAGTCCCGCAGCACCGAGTAAAGCAATAATAGAGGCTGTTTGTACACCAAAGCGATTTAACACAGCAATAATAACGAACGCTAATATGATGTAGCGAGCCATGCTGCCTAAAAAGCGAAAAAGCGTATCGTCAAGATGAGTGTATTTATGACACAAGCCAATAATTAAATTGCGTACTTTGCCCGCTAACCATAAGCCTGCAAGTAAAATTGCAATTGCTAGTAATATGTTGGTTGCCCACGTAATTGCAGCGGGTAAATATTGATTAATATCAATGTTGTTTATTATGTCTTCCATTATTTTTCCTGTTTTAAAAACTTTTAACTAATTTTAGCTAGTTTTGCTATACCAAGCGCAACAGTTCAACAAAAAATTAACCAAAGTACGAATATAGGTTCAGTTTTACATGTATAAGCGCTTTGAAGGAGGGATTTCTTAACTACTGCTTTTAAAACGATGGATTGATAAAATATAATTTTAAGCCCTATTTAGCGCCAATATTTAATTAAAGATTATACCCAGTAATATCTTGCTATAACGCAGTTTGGCTCATATAGTCAGCAAATTATCACACCTTATTTTGAACATCTTTGTTTATGAAATCTTCTGCTCCTGCTAGTGATTTTGGTACTTTATTAGGTTATGCACCTGGTAATGTTGCTGTTTACTCATCTGATTATGATACGGCTGACGAAAGCATTTATCCTAATCGTAGCGCCTATCGTAGTTACCTAGACGGTATTTACATGGGCTATAAATGGCAATGCGTTGAGTTTGCCCGTAGATGGATGTACCTCAACCATAGTTATATTTTTGATGACATAGCCATGGCTTACGATATTTTTGAGCTGCGTTCAGTGCGCGATGTAAATAGCCAAAACAGATTGCCACTAAACGCGTTTAAAAATGGTGCTAAACATCATCCTCAAGTAGGTAGCTTACTTATATGGGAAGAAGGCGGCGAGTTTGAAGAAACAGGTCATGTTGCTGTCATTGTTGAAGTGCATGAAGATAAAATACGTCTTGCTGAGCAAAATGTAGGGCATCAAATATGGCCAACAAATCAAAACTGGTGCCGTGAACTAAAAGCAAAAGTAACTAAAGATGGCGACTATTGGATTGAGTGCTCTTACAGCGACGCCACTATTTTAGGTTGGATGACACAAACTGATGAAACAGAATATGCTGAGCCAACGTTTGAGCTAAACACTGACTTATTTACTATAGAAGCCCATAAAGCAGCAGATACAGGCCAAGCAAACAAGTCATGGTTAAATATTGCGAATGACGATGAAGCTGCCTACGTAGAAATGATGCAAGGCCATAAACTTACATCAGTAGATGAGGATCAACATAATTACTTTGCAATATCTCAAACGGCACAGCAAAGCATTGAGCATGCAACAAATGAGCTGCATGGCTTATTTATGCATGCAACCGACTATGTATTGCAGCACCCTGAGTTATTAAAAAAGTTTAATTTACCCGATGTTGTGCTTAATAAAATTCGCCAATCGTGGGATAACCGCTTAAACCAATTAATTACCAGCCGGTTTGACTTTGCCTTAACAGCAGCAGGTTTAAAAGTTTACGAATACAATTGCGATTCGGCATCGTGTTACATGGAAAGCGGCAAAGTTCAGGGAAAGTGGGCAAAACACTTTAGTGTTAAAACAGGTGTAGATGCAGGCCAAAATTTATTTAAAGATCTCGTAAAAGCATGGCGAAAAAGTGAGGTAAAAGGTCTTGTTCATATTCTGCAAGATGATGAACCAGAAGAGCATTACCACGCATTATTTATGAAAGAAGCTATTGAAGCCGCAGGCTTTGAATGTAAGCTAGTAATTGGCTTAAGCACACTTCGCTGGAATGAGTCAGGCAACATAGTAGATACAGATGGCGCACAACTGAGTTACGTATGGAAAACCTGGTCGTGGGAAACCGCACTTGATCAAATTCGTGAAGAATGCGAAGCCGACCAATCATTAGGTGATAACTTTGAACCACAATTCAAAGCTGGTGAAACGCCACGCTTAGTCGATGTATTACTGCGTAAAAATGTCATGGTGTTTGAACCGCTGTGGACATTAATTCCAAGTAACAAGGCTATTTTGCCAATACTGTGGAGCTTATTCCCTAATCATAAATATTTACTTAATACCGCGTTTGAGCTTAACGACGAGTTATTACAATCCGGTTATGTAGTTAAACCAATAGTAGGACGCTGTGGCGCTAATATTCAACTTATTGATGAGCAGCAGCAAGTTATAGAAAAAACAATGGGGCACTTTGCAGAGCAAGACCAAATATACCAACAACTATTTGCACTGCCTAAAGTAGACGACTACTTTGTACAAATATGTAGTTTTACAGCCGCCGGTAAATACTCTGGTGGTGGCGTGCGTGTTGATAAAAGCATGATCATAAACGGTCATAGCGATTGTATGGCGCTGCGTATTAAATAATAAACAATACTAAGCCCGCAATTTGCTGCGGGCTTAAGTTTGTGTAGCCCTTCCCTCTTTTAAGTTTTATAGCTATCTCAAGCGAGTTACTCCTGTTAGAGTAAATTTATTAAACACCACAAATTAAGGTATTTCATGGCGAATCAATTTAATGTACTCGGCACACGCTTAAAACTATGTTGCGGTAATGGTGGCTACACACGTGAAGGGTTTTGTTATGTACCAGAATCAGATCTTGGCAATCACAGTGTGTGTGCAATTATGACTGATGAATTTTTACAATTTTCAAAATCACAAGGTAACGATTTAATAAGCCCGAACCCTCTTTACGATTTCGAAGGTTTAAAAGCCGGTGATAAATGGTGCTTGTGTGCAGTAAGATGGCTTCATGCTATTTCAGCAAACGTTGCGCCACCAGTGGTGCTTGAGGCTACAAATAAAAAATCATTAGAAATAGTGCCGCTCGATGTTTTAAAAGCGCACGAATATAAAGCCAACGTTTAAATACACCTAAGAGTAACTAAATTAAAGTCTGCATATTTTACAAATATATGCAGGCTTTTCAAAAACCCAATCTCCTCTGCAGCCTTAGAAACCTTAATTTAAAATATAACCAATTGTTTTTGAATAACTTTTCAAATAAAGCAACTTACGGCATAACAGTTGCTTCATTAAGTTTAAGTCATGCTCATAACGCAACATATTATATGAGCAACACATTACTTAATGTAGGAGAAATTATGAGTAACAATAACGAATCAAACAAAACAACTAAATTTACCGCGCCAGGTATGAGTGACGAATCAGCCCAAAAAACAATAGCTACCCTCGATAACCGCATGGTTGCATTGATAGACTTACAACTAACTTTAAAGCATATTCACTGGAACGTAGTGGGACCTAATTTTATTGGCGTACATGAAATGATAGACCCACAAGTAGACATTGTGCGCGAAATGACAGACACAATTGCAGAGCGAATTGCGACTCTTGGTGCAGTACCTGTTGGCACACCAAAATCAATTGTAGATCGCCGTACTTGGGACGAATACTCAGTAGGCAAAGGCCTAGTAACCGAACATTTGGCTGCGCTTGATAAAGTATATAATGGCGTTAATGCCGATCACCGCAAAGCAATTGAGACTCTTTCTGAGCTAGATCCGGTCTCTGAAGATATGATCACCAGCCAACTAGCCGATTTAGAGCAATTTCAGTGGTTCATACGAGCACATTTAGAATCATCTACAGGCGAATTACAAAGCTAATACATCTAAAGTAAGAAAGCCCAGCATTGTTATGCTGGGCTTTTTTTTGCGTAAAAATCTATTTATCGCTACCTAGCTTACCGCCCCCACCCCAGCTAGTACAAAATCAATATAAAAACAATAGAAAATTGGTATTACCAAAATGATTTTTAATTATTTTAACCTCTCCACTATTTCGCAAATTTATAAATCATTTAGAACTTTTAATGGTCGCTCTTCCAATTCAATATCACTTAAAAAGTAAACTAAACACGTATAAAAGTACGACATAAAATTTCAAAATAGTACTAACAAATGTATTAAATAGTACAAATAATATATAAAAATGCCTTTGGTAAAGATACTTCAATAAAATTCATTCAAAATACAAAAAATAAAAACACCCTATAAGCCATTAAATTTATTAAATATAAGAAAAATAAAAGAGGTTTTTGTAATACACATTGTGAAATTTTGGTAAACAAAGGTTGTAAATAAAGTTGAATTGGATTAATTTCAACCATACCACCTGTATGACACACTACAGGAAAGAAACAGTTAAATTGGTTAACCAAGCCAAGTAACAACACACACACAATGACGCAAGTCGTACCCAAACGGGAGAGATACATGAAACTCAATCAAATTACTTCAACATTAATTAATAAGCATAAAAGAAGTAGCTCTACAACAATCAGTGCCGCAGCCCTTTTATTAATGGCTTCTTCAAATATTGCAGCGCAAGAGGCTCCCGCAGCTTCAGAAACGGCAGCTGCAGACATTGAAGTTATTGAAGTAAAAGGCATGCTAGGCAGTATGAAAGCCGCCGCTATGCTTAAGCGTACTGACGGACGTATTGTAGATGCGATTGTTGCTGAAGACATTGGTAAGTTACCAGATAATAATATTGCAGAAGCGTTGCAACGTATTACTGGCGTATCTATTAATACCGATTTTGGTGTGGGTGACAGTGTTTCGATTCGTGGCTTACCTCAAAACCGTGTTGAATTAAATGGTCGCTCTACTATTGGTGACTCTCGTGACGGCATTAGCTTGCAAGATTACCCATCAAGCTTCTTAAAAACAGTAGAAGTAGTTAAGTCTCCTACTGCCGATATGATTGAGGGTGCATTAGGCGGAACAGTTAGTTTAAAGACAGTTCGCCCATTAGAGTTAGATAAACTAACTGGCGCAGTTTCATTAGATGGCGAATACGCTGATAAAACAGAAAATGTAGCTCCTATTTTTAGTGGTTCAATTGGTAACAACTGGGACTTTGATGAAATGGGTACCTTTGGTGCCATTGCTATGTTTTCATTCCAAGATCGCGAAATTCGCCAAGATGAAACATCTAGCCGTGTTAAACCTCAAGATATCGAAATTAATGGCCAAGAAGGTAATACACCTAGTGGCAACGCTATCGTAAGAGACGAGCACAGTGTTGAACAATACGTAGAGCAGCGTAAACGAACTGCTGTAAATTTATCTCTTCAATGGGCACCACAATCTGGTAATGGCATGGTGTATCTTGATTTAAGCGGCACAAAGCGCTCAGGTGAACAAGCTGGTAACTCTATTTTAGGTGTCGCAGGTTCACTATCAACAGATGCAAATACAACTCAAGATGCTAACGGCGTAAATAATTACACGTTAACAAACGAGTTTGGTATTCCTAAAACATACAGTGACTTTCGTGAAACTGACTCGTTTTCAAATGCACTTGGTGCAGAGTGGAACCTTACTGACAGTATCAAAATCTCTGGTGAAATTGCGGTAGCATCATCAGAAAGCGTAAGACCTGATTCTGAATTTACACTTCGCCCAATCGAAAAATCAACATTTGAAGCAAGTGGTGGAACTCAGCTAACAAATCATTTATATGATGGTGCATTTTCTCAAGACGGTAATAAATTACCAAGCATCATTCATTCAGATCCTAATGCATTTACTGACCCACAAAACTTAGCACTTCGTACGTTTAAAAGTGAAGATAGAAGAACAGACAATGACGAAACAGCTATTCGTTTTGATGTTGAAATGTTTGAGCCACTCAGCAGCTTAAGCTGGGTATCTAAAGTAAAAGCGGGTATACGTGTTACTAACCGCGATTACGAATATGAGCAATACAAAGTAGAAATTAAAGACATTTATAAAAATGCATTTAACGACTCAGACGGTTCGTTAGCCACTTTATGGGTTGATGACTACAACGCTGCTTTTTCAAATAGCTTTACAACAGTTAGCCACGACAACTCATTTGACCAATTAGGTCATTCGGGACAAAACGACCTACTAACCTTTTTAAGCTACAACGGTTTATCTAACCCGGCCAATACTTACGCTCAGCTTCAGCAGTTACTTGCAGGTACTAACCTAGCGTCAACAGGTAGTCTTTCAGATAACCAAGAGTTCCAAGAAAGCGCATACCGCAACGTAGTTGAAGATACTGCTGCCGTGTATATATCAGCCTACTTAGACTTTGATAACATCACTGCAATTGTGGGTGGTCGTTATGTAACTACAGATTTAGAATCAAGCGTATTTCTTAATGGCGAAAAAGTAACTGGCGACAATGACTACAGCGACTTTTTACCAAGCTTAAACGTAACGTATAACTACTCAGACGAAACATTATTCCGCTTTGCTGCTGCAAAAGTTATGCGCCGCGCTGACTTTAGCGAACTAAGCCCTGCATTTGACGTTAATAACGACATTACAGGTGCAACGCAAGGCTCTATTGATTTAGAACCATATCGTGCAACGCAATACGACTTATCTGTAGAGCATTACTTTGACCAAGGTAACGTAATTTCTTTCGCAGTATTTTATAAAGATGTTGAATCTTTCTTAAGTAACGAAAGTAGCTGTGTAGCGGCATCAAGCACTTCAACAGGTCAAAACGTAACTCAATGGAACCAAGTATGTCAGCTTGACGTTGCAGGTGTTTCACAAGACAACCTAGTTTACTCGGATGCAACTGACTTCCCAGTAGATGCTGATGGCTTTAACCATGTAGCAGGCTTACGTGACGCAGGACTAACGGGTATCGATACTGTTAAAAATGTAAACGGTGAAAACGGCTCAGTACAAGGCTTTGAAGTTGGTTATCAACAGTTCTTTACAGACCTACCTGGTGCATTTTCTGGCTTAGGCATTAACGCAAACTACACATACGCAGACAGCGAGCAACCAAACGGTAACCCGTTATTAGATATTTCTAAAAATACGTATAACTTACAAGTATTTTGGGAATACGAAGGTTTCTCTACTCGTCTAGCTTATAACTACCGTGACAGTTTCTTAGATACTGAAAACGAGAAACGTGTAGAAAATATTAACTCAGACGGCAGTATTTCAGCAGAAGGTACTGTTTACGGTAATAACTACCGTGACGACAGAGGCCAGTTAGACTTCTCTGCAAGCTGGGATATTAACGAAAACGTGACCTTAGTAGGTAATGCGACCAACTTAACGGGTGAGCCTTCTATTTACCTATCTGAACTAGGTGGTGCTTGGAAGTACACTGAAGCGGATCGCCGTTACAGCTTTGGTATTCGCGCTAAATTTTAATTTTCCCTAGAAACTAAAGCCTGCTTTTATGCAGGCTTTTTTACGCCTATAAAAAAGTGGCTTTATATTACGTAAAAAACACTCCCACCTAGCTATACTTATTTGAATATTAAATTTACTATCAAAGCGTTACTACTATTAACAGGAAAGGTTGAAGTGCTGTCGCGTTTATATAATTTTATGCCGGGTTTAGATACATTGCTGCACTACGAGCGACAATGGTTTGCTGATGATGTAAGAGCGGCGCTATCGGTAGCTGCCGTAGCTTTACCTGTTGCCATTGCTTACGCACAACTAACCGGTGTTAACGCCGCCGTAGGGTTATATTCTTGCATACTGCCAATGATGCTATATGCTCTTTTTGGCACTTCCAAACAACTAATAGTTGGCCCTGATGCCGCGACCTGCGCCGTTATTGCAGCCGTAGTAACCCCTCTTGCTGCAGGTGACAGCTTTAAACATTGGCAACTTGTTGTCACCATGACCGCTATGACCGGCTTTTGGTGTTTTATAGCTAGTAAATTTAAGTTAGGCGTATTAGCCGACTTTTTATCTAAACCTATTTTAATGGGCTTATTAAACGGCGTAGCCATCACTATTATTGTTGGTCAATTTTCTAAAGTATTCGGTTTTACCTTTGACGAGCGCTACCTACTTGAACGCCTAGGTGGTGTACCCACGTACCTAGCGCAAACACATGTTCCCACCTTGTTAATGGCCTTGTTCACATTGGCGGTTTACTTTGCCATGAAACGCATAAAACCCACGTGGCCTGCATCTATGTTTGCCATTGCTTTTGGTGCGCTTTTAGTATGGATTTTTGATTTAAAACAGCTTGATATAAAAACTATTGGTACCGTAACTGGCGGGCTTCCCGTTTTTAATACCCCTGTTTTTGATTTAGGGATTATTCGTGAGCTGGTGGTACCCGCACTTAACTTAGCCATCGTGAGCTTTGTTAGTATGATGCTAACTGCCCGCAGCTTTGCTGCTAAAAATGGCTACGACATAGACGCCGATAAAGAATTTAGAGCGTTGGGTATTGCCAATATAGCGTCAGCTCTTTCGCAAGGTTTTGCAGTCAGTGGCGCCGACTCACGCACCGCTGTTAACGATGCAACAGGTGGTAAAACGCAGTTAGTATCAATAATTGCAGCAGCTATTATTGCGCTCATAGCTGTATTTTTAACAGCCCCACTTGAATTTATTCCAAGCGCAGCGCTGGGTGTTGTACTTATTATTGCCTCTGTTCACTTACTCGATTTAAAAGCTGTTTGGCAACTAAAACGAAAAGATAAGCAGGCATTTTATCTCGCCTTAGCTACCTTACTAGCGGTGTTATTTATAGGCGTTATCCCAGGTATTACGCTTGCTGTATTACTGGGGTTATTTCAATTTATTCGCACTGTTATGCGCCCAACCGACAATATACTCGGCGTAGATGTTAACGGTGTAGTAAGAAGTTTAGACGCCACAGATAAAGCAAAAGCAGTGCAAGGCGTGTTTATCTATCGCTTTAATTCACCTTTAACTTATTTTAATGCCAGCTACTTTAAACGCAGATTACTTGAGCAATACGCAAGACAAAAAGACGATACACAATGTGTAATAATTGACGCTGTACCTTGCTTTACTCACTTAGATTTAAGTGTAATGGCCATGCTTGCCGATCTCGACGTTATATTTAAAAAGCGCGATATAAGGCTTGAACTTGCAGGTAGAAAACGCCAACTACTTTCGTGGTTTGATATTGCAGGAATGAAGTCAGGAAAAGAAGGTATATATATTCACTCCGATCTATATGTTGCGCTACAAAAAAATAGTGTAAGCCAGCCTACCGACGAAGTTGCCTTATTTGAAGCTCATACCAATTAGGAAGAATTAGCCGTGTTGTAAATTATAAACGGCAATAAAATAAAAAAGAGTAACTGTATTTTATGATTAGTTAAACAGCTAAGCCCCCTGATTGCCCTGTAAGTTATTTTCAATTCACTACATAAGCTATTTAATGGGCTAAAATAACTAAATTCTTAACAGGCTTCTGATATTGAAGTCACATCAATAGAGCAGCTAAGTTATAATACGGTTTAACCAACAACACTACTATACAACCTTGTTGGTTAAATTATTATGTCAATTAGCATTATAAAGTCGTCGATATTGATACAGCGTGTGGCTGCATAAGATCTTTTGCTTTTTCCATTTTCTCGTGGGAATCGGTATGTACAACAATCGCCCACAGACCCGAGCGAGTTGCTTCTCTTATATTATTGATCAAATCATCGTGATCTGGCCTTAACGAAAAAGCTCCAGCAATTAGTAAACCAACAAAAGTACAAAGAATACCTATCGAAACATATGTTTCTAGGATGTGTTGTTGTAAAAATTCAAACTCTAATAAAAAGAGTATACTGGCAATAATCACACCAACAACAAGACCAACTACGGCAAATACTAAGTGTGATTTCAACATAGTTTTAGCAATTTTTTTATCTTCAGGCTCAACCTTTTCATCGTAATGTTGATCGTGAGATGGAATTAGCCTTATGCTTTGTTTTACAAAATTCTCGTCATTATTTAAAATATCAAAGGTTGCTTTAGCTTTATGTTCGCTGTCAAAAATACCACCCACTTTAGTGGCTTTATCTCCACTGCTTATATTCGCTTTCATGGCTATTATCTCCGCATTAAATAAATAGTGGTTTAGTAAAACTACTAACACTCATTAATAAAAATTATTGATAATTGAAAATACGACTAATAAATTCACTTTATCATCATAAAAGCAATTGCAAGACTAACACCAACTTGATTGACGAGTAATAACTCAACTCCCAAAGTAAATAAGCTTACGTGTAAATTAGAGGTGGAGGGGTTATCCTTTGTTTTTTAATACTTTTAGTACCTATTTAAATTCATCGATTATTCTAACCTTATTATTTTTGTTGCGAACTCTGCACTACAATAATTAATGTCCATATAAATCACCGTGTAGAATATACAAAAAATATTTCAAACCTCGAAGCAACTAAAAAGTAATAATTCAGTATCGCCTTGTTGATAAGCCTAGCTATCAACAAGGTGTTAAATTAATAGCATACCCTCGGAGTCAAGTTTGAGGATATATGGCTTTAAGTTAGCCTAAATAATTTGTATTTGAATACTTATAACTTCATGAAGGCCCGTTTTTTATTTCTTTGGATCTATGCTTAAATTACTGTGGATGAACCATGTGTTCAACCTCATGCCAGTTAATTTAGCAATCACTTTAATCACATAAAAGAAAATACCAATCATTGCCGACCTCGACGTTATATTTAAAAAGCGCGATATAAGGCTTGAACTTGCAGGCAGAAAACGCCAGCGGCTCTCATGGTTTGAAATTGCCGGTATGAAGTCAGGAACAGAGGGCATATACATTCACTCAGACCTATACATCGCCCTAAAAAGAAATAGCGTAAGCCAGCATACAGAGGAAGTTAATTTATTCGTGGCAGATGAAAATAAAGAGGCGCTCACACATCCATAAAATACTAAACAGCAGATCAGCTAGCTGGCTCTGCTGTTTGTATTAAGTACTTTTTATACTTTAGGATAATTTGAAGGGAAAAACGCTTTTTTAGCGTCTTCATCAAACTCTTTTTTAAATGCTACATCAGTACCAATTACGCGTGCACGTGCAACCGCTGGGCGGCTATCAATGCTTTCAAACCAACGCTTAAGATTTGGATACGGTGCTAAACCTTCTTCGCCTAATACAACCGGTGCTTTATCGATCCAGCCCCAAGCAGAAACATCAGCAATAGTGTATGTATCACCCACAATAAAGTCACGACCTTCAAGATGTGTATCAAGTACTTCGTAGTGGCGCTGCGCTTCACGTAAATAACGGTTAACCGCGTAATCAAGCCCTTCTGGTGCCATATGTCTAAAGTGAACACTTTGCCCTGAATACGGACCTAAACCAGATGCGATAAACATTAACCACGACAGCATTTCAGCGCGGTCATCGCTCTTACCTTCTAGCTTTCCATATTTTTCAGAAAGGTACATTAAAATAGCATTCGAATCGAACACACGTGTTTCACCATCAACAATTGCTGGCGCTTTAGCGTTTGGATTAATTGCTTTAAATTCAGGTGTATGTTGCTCACCTTTTAAAGTATCAAGAGGAACAAGTTCAAACGGTAAGCCTGTTTCTTCTAAAAAGAGTGCAACCTTCATTGGGTTAGGAGTATGGTGAAAATAAAATTTAATCATGTAAAGTTCCTCAATAATTGAGCAACGATTAAAGCACAACTTGAGCGGGTGTTCAAATTAAGTTTTAACTAAGTAAAATACACAGTTAAAACGTGATTTAATTGTGAGTATTTCGTGATACTTCATTCGTAAATATCATTTAGGCTGAATGCAATATCAGCCTTTGCGAGAAGTAACATGCCTTTTAAAGCACTATCCGGTCCATTTTTAATCTCACTTGTTGGGTTAATAATTTTTTGCTTTCAAAGCCAAGCTGCTGAGCAAGTAACTATTTCCAGTACAGCTAATCAGACTACCTTTTTAGAGCTTTACACATCGCAAGGTTGCAGTAGCTGCCCACCAGCAGAGCGCTGGATTTCAACGTTTACAGATGATGAAAAACTATGGACTGATTTAATCCCTATTAATTTTCATGTTACTTATTGGGATTATTTAGGATGGAAAGACCCGTTTGCCTCTGCTGTTTTTAGTAAAAGACAACGCACGTATAAGGCACTCGGTAAAAGTAGGATTGTAGCTACTCCAGGATTTATGGTTAACGGCAAAGGGTGGCAAGGTTGGTTTTATAAACAAGCTATTCCTGTAGCTAAAGCCCGTTATTTAGGTAATTTAAAAGCGACTACAAACAACAGTAAAATTAATCTCGAATACGATACTGTTAATATCGAAGATAATACTAACCAAAACTTAATAGCCCATGTAGCTCTATTAGGCTTTGGCATAGAAACACAAATACACAGCGGCGAAAACGCAGGACATAAGTTAAAACACGACTTTGTTGTTATTGGCTACGAGCAAAATGACATGCAGACCAAGCAGCAATTATCATTAACTGGCTTAACCCTGCCTCGCGCTAAAAAAATATCGCCAACAAAGCAAGCCTTAGTGTTTTGGGTATCTAAAAAAGGCGACCCTACCCCACTTCAAGTTGCAGCCAATTGGTTTTAAAAATTAAAGTTAATTGAATAAAATTATTAATTAACAACTCAGCACGCAATAAATGTCCCTGTATATCAACTATAGAAAAAGGCTTTCAATAATTTAAAAACTAATGAATTAGCATTGTTATTACAAAGAATTTATTCTTTTTTATTGTGTGTATCTGTATAAAACATAAATAACATTGTATTTACATCGACTTTTGTTTATAAAGTAAGTTGAATGGACTCTTGAAATAAGTAATTGACTTATAAGTATAAAAATCAAGCGCCTATCAATAAAAACTTCTGCAATTATCTATATGGACAAAAATTTATGCGAATTAACCAAAGCCACATTAAAACAATTGTAATCGCTGCAATTACAGCTTCGTCTTTAGCTGGGTGTGCTACAACATCATCAAAAGTAATAGAAACACCAACTGTTGCTAGCTATAACACAACCTACTCAGGTGCAAAAAGCAAACTAGTCGTAGGTCAGTTTGTAAACCGTTCGAGCTTTCAAAATGGTATATTTGCATCAGGCCAAGACCGTTTAGGTAGCCAAGCAAAAACAACACTAATGAGCCACTTACAACAAACAAATCGCTTTAGTGTGCTTGATCGCGACAATATGGCAGCCCTTGCGGAAGAGGCAAAGTTAACAGGTACAAAACAAGTTCTTAGCGGTGCTAAATTTGTTGTAACTGGTGATGTAACAGAGTTTGGCCGTAAAGCCATTGGCGATCGCCAGCTTTTTGGTTTATTGGGTAAAGGTAAATCGCAAATTGCTTATGCTAAAGTAACGCTTAATGTTGTTGATGTTACTACATCAGAAGTTATTTATTCAGTGCAAGGTGCTGGTGAATACAGCCTATCAGAACGTGAAGTTATTGGTTTTGGTAGCACAGCTTCATACGATGCCACATTAAATGGCAAAGTACTTGATCTAGCTATTCGCGAAGTCGTTAACAAGTTAGTTACTGGTCTTGAAGCTGGCCAATGGGGCAATAAATAATGAAAAAGCTAATTACCTTAGCATTTGTTTGTATAGCCCTAACGGGTTGTAACTCAACGAAAGAACCTATTTACTATTACGGTGACTATAGCACTGCCGTATACGCCTATTTAAAAGCAGATGACGTAACAGCCGAAGAGCAAATTAGTATGCTTGAGCAAATTATTGCCGATGCCGCAAACAAAAGTAAGAATGTTGCACCTGGCCTACATGCTCACCTAGGTATGCTGTACTTTGAAACGGGTAATCCTTCATTAGGCACTACTCACTTCGAAACTGAGAAATCACTTTTCCCGGAATCAGTTCATTACATCGACTTCCTTCTAAAATCTGCGAAAGGCGCTTAATATGCTTAATTTAAAATCATACACAGCGATCGCATTAGTCGCATTACTCGCTGGTTGTGTTTCACCTCCACCAGCACATGACTACACAGCATTTAAACAAGCAGACCCTCACTCAGTTATTATTTTACCTCCGCTAAATAATACACCTGAAGTAATTGCACCATACAGTGTGATGACTCAAATGGTCGCGCCTATAGCTGAGTCGGGTTTTTATGTTTTTCCTGTTGCTTTAGTTGATCAAACCTTTAAAGGTAATGGCCTCACTGTTGCAAGCGACGTACACCAAGTACCGGCGAATAAATTACATGAAATTTTTGGTGCAGACTCTGCGCTTTACATCACTATTGAAGAATACGGCACTAGCTATGTTGTAATTTCTAGCGAAACAGCTGTAACTGTATCAGCCTCATTAGTTGATTTACGCACTGGCGAGCAATTATGGCAAGGCAAAGCAAGAGCCTCTTCAGCTGAACAACAAAGAAATGGCGGTGGTGGCCTTGTAGGTATGCTTGTTATTGCAGCAATCAATCAAATTGCTGAAACTGTAACCGATAAAGGCTTTGAAATCGCAGCAATGACTTCAACACGCTTACTTTCTTCAGATGTTTACAACGGCTTATTATATGGACCTCGTTCACCTAATTATGGCCAACCAGCACCAAGCGAAAAGAAAAAATAACTCTTAATGTTATTAACCTAAATCTTAAAAAGGCCGAATCATTAAATGGGATTCGGCCTTTTTAATAAAAGCTTACCTAGCTAAAAATCTTAGCAAAGTTACTTTTAAATATTTAGAGCAGATTTTAAAATAAGAGTTTAAAAACCAATATTAGTCACAATAGAAAAAACATTTCAAAAAATAATAATAGAGTAGCAAAATGCAATGTCTTTTTTTTAGCCGGTTCTACATGTTAAAGTTGTCATTATCACTAAATTACTCTTATAGTGAATCTATATAAATATTGAGCAATACTATGATAAAAGCACAAATACCAGCTGACGAAGAATCTAGATTAAAGGCCCTTTACGAGTATGAAATATTAGATACTGAAGCCGAAAAAGTATTTGATGATTTAACTCAACTTGCTTCTGATATTTGTGAAGCCCCCATATCACTTATAAGCTTAGTTGATCCACAAAGGCAGTGGTTTAAATCAAAGTATGGTATCGATGTAGACTCCACCGAAAGAGATATCGCATTTTGCTCTCATACAATACTGCAAGACCAAGTATTTGAAATACAAAACGCTCTACTTGATGAACGTTTTTATGATAACCCCCTAGTAACCAGCGATCCAAACATTCGGTTTTATGCGGGCACACCGCTAGTTACACCTAGTGGCAGCACAATTGGTACATTATGTGTTATCAGCGACCAGCCAAAAAAGCTAACTCAAACACAAATTAACGCACTGAAAATACTTGGCAAAGAAGTTATCGCACAACTTGAGCTCAGGTTAAACAACAGAAAGCTGGCCACTGCATTAAAACAGCAACAAATACATAATAAAAATCTTGAAGAACTAAAAAAAGAAGCTGACACAGCTAACACTCTAAAAGGTCGATTTTTAGCAAATATGTCTCACGAGCTAAGAACCCCGCTGCATGGCATTTTAAATTTAGCTGAGTTTGGACTAGCAGAGACTTCAAATATACAAAAAGATAACGCCCTAAAAAGTATTTTAAGCTCCGCGAATATACTCTCAAATATTGTAAATGACATTTTAGACTTTTCAAAAATTGAAGCGGGTAAGTTAAATATTGAGAATATTAACTTTAACCTGAGCGAAGTCATTAACAATGTAATTAATCCACTAATGAAACAAGCCACAGATAAAGGCATAAAATTTATTCCATCTATAGATAAAAATATCGCTACAACCCTAAAAGGCGACCCTGTCAGAGTTTCTCAAATTTTAAATAACTTATGCTCAAATGCGATTAAATTTACACAACAAGGCCAGGTAGAGTTTAAAGTCACTGTAAAGGAGAACCTCTTAAACACGCAAAATATTGTATTTGAAATAATCGATACGGGTATTGGTATTAGTAAAGCTGCACAGCAAAATTTATTTCAAGAGTTTCATCAGGCAGATTCATCTACATCTAGAAAGTACGGGGGCACGGGACTTGGCCTCTCCATTTGCACCAAGCTAAGTGATTTAATGAATGGCAAAATCAACTTCACGAGTAAAGAAGATAAAGGTTCTGTATTTACTTACCAACAAAGCTTTGAAACATCAGAACTCGATGAATTATTAAAACCAAATAAAGAAATAACCGATTTACAAGGGTGTACTATTTTGGTTGCCGAAGACAATAAAGTAAATCAAGTTGTCGTAAGTAAAATGCTACAAGCTCATAATGCGAAAGTAATATTTACCGAAAATGGCAAAGAATGCGTTGATTACTTTTTTGCCAACCATGTTGATTTAATTTTTATGGACATTCAAATGCCAGTGATGGATGGAGTGCAAGCCACTAAGATAATTAGGGAGCAACAAACAGGTAAAACAACGCCAATTATTGCCATGACAGCCAACACCATGAAACCAGATATTGAACACTATTTAGACATTGGTATGGATGGCTATTTAACGAAGCCATTTAATAAAGATCATTTAAATAGCTTGCTCAATGTCTATAATCCAAAAAACTCAAATCTCAAAAATTTAGCAGTTAAAGTTAGTAACCCAAACATTACGAGTGAACGTAAGCTAAAACAGATATGCAATGAGCTAAAAAAGTTAATTTCAAATGCCGACAGAGTCAGTCTATGGTTGTTTAATCACGACTATACTGCCATTAATAGCTTAATTTGCCTTGATGAAAAAAATGAGATAGTAAGTAATGCAGTTTTAAAAGCTGAAGACTTTCCTGCATACTTTGACTATATTTTAGAGCATAAAGTATTAGACGCATCAGATGCGAGAAACCACGAAATCACTAAAAACTTAACCAAGGTTTATTTTGAACCATCAAACATTTACTCCTTGCTTGATTACATCTACTTTATTGATAACAAACCACTAGGTGTTATTTGTTGTGAAAGTGTTGGCTCAAAAATTTCATGGAGCCATGCAGATAAACTGTCACTTATTAAAGTAGCTGATGTAACAACCTTGTTTTTATCCAAACAGTTGAAATCATAGTAGCTACTTTGATTTATTAAGCATCGCTTTTAAATCGGCAAATGGAGAATGCGTTGCAGCCTCAACTTTTCGCTCTGTAGTCGACCCGCCATACATAATATGTTCGTGGTATTTATTGTGCTCATTGTCGTGGCAATAAATACACAATAACTCCCAGTTACTGCCATCCTCTGGATTATTACTATGGTTATGATCTATATGATGCACCGTTAACTCTCGTAAATTAGAGTACTCAAACTCACGAGCACAACGCCCGCATACCCAAGGGTACAATCTTAAGGCTTTAATTCGGTAACCTTCCTCTTGCTTCACATAAGCCTGAGGTACTGCGTTATTCTTACTCATAGTATTCCTGGTAAATTTACTATTTTGGTGATCAATACTAAAAAAACTTAATTACTGACAAATCACCAAAAGAAGTATCTATATGCCGGCCTGTTTGCTCCCACGCGCGTAGTACGACCATAAGTTTTTTATTGTCGGAAGTCCAAGAAATTCCACCACCGTATGCTTCAACTTTTTCGGCGCCCGAATCTTTTAACCCCAGCCCAGGGTTTGTGTTTTGAATATGCCCTTTACCTACTTTGTATTCAGCAAATACGTGAACATTATGCGGTAACGAAAATGATAAAAGCGAGCCAATACTCGCCCCATACGAATTAGAAATTAACTTAGTGATCTGTGGCACAGGTGAACTTAAAAAATCAGCCTGAAACACAATATTATCTTTATTCTCAAGAGATACATGCTTGAAAGACCAAGCGCCAACAACACTTAACGACAAATCAAATTTGCTGCTTAGCTTTGGCCTATTAAGAAAAAAATGCTCAAACAAAGACTCTTTATTATTGAAGGTATAAAAGTTGTGTTGGCCAGATAGCTCAAACTTGGTTGAACGTGTATTTTGCGAGAAAATTTGATCCGTTTGATTGCCGCTTAAATTGCTAGCCGTGCTTTGCAGCCCTTCAAGCGTTTGATAGTTAAATGTGATTTTGTAATTTTTAAATTTTCTATACGAGAGCAGTATATCTAGTGTTTTTGTTTCAACGTCATCTTCAAAAATGTCGGCAGAGTAGCCAATTTCAATGTCGTTAATATCAAAAAACACACCCACACGCTGGTTATTTATGGGATCTAACGAAAACAGTATTTTTTGATTACTCTGCGCCAAGTCATCGTATATTAGCGCGTGGCTAGTGCTTGGGTTTGAAATAGTTGTGCGTACCGATTTTAAGTCGAAGTCGAAAGCCAATACAGCACCGGATTGAAATGCCGCTAAAACAGCAAAGCCCACAATAACCAAGTAATTGCGATTCATTAAAAACACTCAAAAATTAATTTGTATTAGAGTAGCGTGTTTTTCACCTTAACTTATCACAAAAGATTAACAATTGATGAAAACTTTAAATAATGCGCTTTATGCCATTTTTTGAGGGGCTTTCAAGGTCAAACTCATTCACATGCTTAATTAGCTCCGGGAAGAACGCTAAAAACACGGCTTCTAATTCATCGTAATTCTGTGCTATGTCATCAGCCGCGCCCGAAAAAGTGTTCGTAAAACGAATGCGTTTGGCTATATTATCAAGCGCAAGCCCTACTCCCTCAACGGTTTCGTACTCTTTAAACCAATCGTTTTTAGTCATACTTGTTACAACATGCTGCATTCGCGCTGGCATAACAGGTATACGGTTATTTAAAAGCTGATAGCTGGTGTACTTAAAATCACTTAAAGGTTGCTTGCTAAATCGTTGCCAATGCACAATTAAAAAGTGATCAAACACCACATCAATAGCCACACCAGCAAAGCGTTTACGCTCGGGTGAAAAGTATTGTTTAGCGTGTTTAACTGCGCGGTGAGAGTCGGTAAATTTATCAACTAAATAATGGTTATCGAGGCCATTTTTAACTGTGTTTGGTAAGTGCTTTACATGTCTTTTTCCACCAAAGTCACCCAACAGGTTCCCAAAGTGAGAATCGGCTGTGGGCTGCGCTAAATAAAGATGAGCTAAATAATTCAAAGTGTTCTCTGATTGGCTAATACAAATAAATAATAACGCAAATTTAAACCAAACTCACATTCGTGTTTAAAGCAGTACTTATGGTTTTGCTTACCAGTTTTTACTCAAACAGACTGCAAAGTATTGTATAAACAGCGCAACTATAAAACGTCTATATAAAAAGCCGCTATATCAGCTATGGCGGCTTTTTAATGCTTAAGCTTTGTTGTTAGTTTAGTTACTCGACTTTACCCAATTTCCATTATCATTTTTGCTATAACTATTTTTAACCGCCGACCAAGCTACTTTGTGCGCTGTTGTTTCGCGGTCATCATCGTTTTTTCTATCGCTAGGGTCCTTATAGGTATCCCACGCACTATTAAACGCCTCTTGATATATCTCTTGAGCATGTTTAGGTAAGTTACTTTTTACCGACTCAGGTAATTCATCACGATTTTTATATGGCATAACTTCCTCCTTATATTTACTCAATTACGCCACAAGCAACACGTTTGCCACCGCCACCTAATGGCTTTGGCTTATCTGCATAGTTATCACTTCCTTCGTGAATCATTACTGCGTGTTGTTTAAGTTTTTCAAGCGTGAGCCTTGGCGCTAAAACAGGCGATTTAGCTAGGCCACTTTCATTTACATACAACGCCGGTAAATCGCCTAAATGGCCATCCCCCCAAGGAGCATCATGATGCTCGCTAGCTTTTGGATCGAAATGCCCACCAGCGGCGCCCCCCGGCACAACTTTCTCGCCTTTTTTCTTGGGCTCACAACTAGCAAATTGGTGAACATGAAAACCATGCAGCCCCGGTGTTAAACCTTTTAAACTTGGTGAAAAAACAACACCGTTATCATTTTCTGTTAGTGTAATAGTACCTAGTGATTGCCCTTGGCCGGACTTAGTTACTTGGTGCATTTGAACTTTTACATTAGCCAGTGCACTATTTTGTAGTAACACACCGGTAAGTAGTATCGCAAAAGCTGGTTTTAAAACGCGGGTTAAAGGTCTTTTAGCGTTTGAATCAAACTGCAAACAATTCATCATCATCTCCTCGTTTAGTATCAAATTAATAAAGCAATAACGCTAAATTAAGCGACTATTAAACAAGTAGTTTCAATGTATATACCAGCCCTACGCGTAAACATGAATTTA
Source organism: Pseudoalteromonas sp. SR41-7 (assembly GCF_014163935.1). Taxonomy (NCBI): domain Bacteria; kingdom Pseudomonadati; phylum Pseudomonadota; class Gammaproteobacteria; order Alteromonadales; family Pseudoalteromonadaceae; genus Pseudoalteromonas; species Pseudoalteromonas sp. SR41-7. Next base: position 376,484 of record NZ_JACJEF010000001.1, read on the forward strand.
TGTATTATTTATTTTTAATCTATTGATTAAAAAGTAAATTTATAATTTTTATTAATTTTAAATAAATAGCTAGTTAATTAAAAAAACTGACTTTCACCCAAAAGTTAAACAAAAACCAAGGCATATTTACAAACAGAATGGCAACTTTACAAAACTCATAAAAGAAGATTACCGACGATCCAACCCAAAAAGACAAGCCAAGTTAAAAAGTAGCTATTAAAAAGGCCGTTATTATATAGGCGGTAGTTTCGAGAGTTGGTGTTGTTAGAGAGGCCTTACGACATGTAATAAAAAGCGCCTATCTAAATAAGTCTTTTCTATAATCAAAGCATGTTTAAAACCAATTTACTTATATATGGAGTTTATTTAATGATAAAAAATTACGTTAATATTTATAATTGCTCCGCCGTTAAAAACGAAAAAAAAAGGTGAAACTAAGTTTCACCTTTTTAATTAATTTTGAAACTAATTAGTTAGCATTAAGCCGTAGAAACGTTACTTGCGCCTGCATTGTTAAGTATTTCTTCAATAGCGTTTTTGTTGTCACTATCGTACTTAACACCAATTAATATAGAGCCCTTTTCAATGGCATCTTCATAATATTTAATTTCGTGCTCAGGAATAAACGCACCAATTGCAGCACCTAAAGTACCACCTACTGCGGCGCCTGCGCCACCAGCAGCAAATGCTGCGACTAATGGTCCGGCAACTAATAAGCCCGTACCACCTGTTGCTACAGTACCTACTGCAGTAAAACCGCCAATAATTGCAGCAAGAATACCACCTGAAGCCGCGCCTACAAGGCCACCTTCAGCGGCTTTTGTACCTTCGTCTACAGCAAAATCTTCCTTTGCGTATGAGTCGTTGGCTACAATGCTTATGTCAGCTTCATTAATACCTAAAGCTTCTAATCTATAAATTGCGAGTGTTGCTTGTGATGCACTTTCAAATAACCCAGTAATAACGGTACTCATAATAACTCCTTTATTTTATTTAAGAAAATACACTTACTACCAAGCAAAACCCAAACCACAAATTTAACTAATAAAAATCAATACCTTAAATAAATAATTGTATCAATTTACTTATTTAAAAGGTAAAAGTTGCTAAGCTTTGTAAAAAACTCCTACCTAATATAAGAAAACTTACTAGTAAGCAGTACGCAGCTTTAACATAAAATAAATTATTACTTACTCCACGTAATTTCAGCTAATTGGTTAGTTGCTGTTTGATGAATGATCAGCCCATTATTCCCCATGCGCATATGCCTAATTAAGCCAGAGTAAACTCCTTCTTTACTCGGAATTTGCCAGCTCTGCATAGTTTCGGTATTAAGGTCGAACCTTACTAAGGTTTCAGGACGCTTGGCTGACTCGTTAAACCAAATGGCGTTATCGGCATATTCAATTGCATACGGATGACTGTTTTCACCACTGGGATTATCCCACTGCGTTATTTTACCGTTTTTGGGGTTATAGCGGCCAAGTTTACCCATACCAGAGTTAACATAAAAAACTATATCGTCAGGCGTAATGGCTAATCGCCTAGTATGCGTTTTAGCGCCTGGGAGTTTTATCTCACTAAGCTCCATGGTATTTTTATCAACTTTAACCAAACAGTTACTACCATTACACGACACCCACGGCGTGCCTTTTGAATCAAGCTTAATACCATATGGCCGTGAGCCTTTAGTGGGTAAAGTAGCCAATTGAATATCGCCAGTTGTAGGGTCTAGCTTGCCAATCATATTGCTATGCTGGAGGGTAAACCAAAATATTCCGGCTTCATCAAATACACCAGTATGCGGGTCGCGGGCATTTTTATTTGGCATTTTATACACTTTAAATTTTTCGGTTTTTAAGTCTAAATATCCAACCGTGCCATTTTTATTGCCTAAAAACCAAGGGGTTTGATTTTTATCAAGCGACACACTGTGCGCATATGTACCACTTGGCAGTGTATACTCTTTCATATCGCCGGTTTGAGGGTCTAACCGGCCTAAAATATTACCCCACTGGCCAACCCACCAAATAATGCCATTTTTACCTTGCACCGGATCGCGAGCGCGCTGCCCAAGCGTTGGCACTTGCCAGTACTTAAAGCTAAGCTTTAAATCGCCGGTAACAACCTTAGATTCGCGCTTAGTGTTTACAGGATAATGCTCAGCTAAATAAGCGCTTATATCTTTATTAAGCGCAGTATCTGCGCCCGCATCAACCATATAGCTTATTAATGTTTGCCAGTCCTGCTGGCTATAACCCGCACTGCGCTCAAGATTAGTTAAACTATGGCAACTAGCACAAAGCTGCTCAACTAGCGGCCCCTTATCGTTGCTCAGCACTGGTAGCGGCACTGCCAAAGTGCCCGACACTGTCATTACCAAAACGTATTTATTAAATAAAAATCGATTTTTACTCATAACGCCCTCCCTTGTTTTTTAATATTAAAGCATAGGGTGGAAGTGTTTACTATCTGTACAGCAATGAGTGCGATAAGCCGCCTAGAAGGTAAGTTAAATTGCAGAGTTAATATCTAAAAAGAAGATTTTGAGCAGAGTTGCGCACGCTCTACAGTGGTTATTTAGCTTGTGTGTAAATGTGGTGAAAGTGTGATGTGAGTATGGTTTTAAACGACTAATTTGCATAAAACAAGAACGCCCTGATTTAAAAACGCCTCAGCCTATCGGTACGTAAATTGCTGTTATTAATATTCTTACTTAAAGAGTTATACATAAATAACGCTGCCGTTATTTATAAAAAGGAGAACATTATGAGTAATAAACAACTAATTACGACAATAGGTATAGGTCTCGCCGCTGCATCTGCAGGTATGTTAACAAGGAAAACCTTACAAAAATCGTGGGAAAAGGTTACCAACGAACCAGCTCCAAAAGATAGACCAAGCGAAGAAACAGATCTTAAAGAGGCCGTTACATGGGCAGTAGTCTCAGGTATTGGTGCGGGTGTTGCAAGAATGGCCGTACGCTACGTACTAGACAAGCGCCGCTCCAAATAAACCTACCCAATTAATACCTCTTATAAGTATTAAGCGTAGTGTGGTGAGGCGCTAAAGGCGCCTTGCGACAACCACTCCCCAGTTGTCGCAAGCAACTTGGCAAAAGCTTAGGTTAAGGTTACTTAACTATTGAGCTAAAAAATATATTAATACCCAAATCGGAGTTCAGTGATGAAACTTAAAAAGTCGGATGGCGCGGCTGCGCCACTTATCCGATCTACATAGGTTGAAAAACTGGAGGTGCCTTGCAACATGACCCTTTATTTTAAGCAGATACACTCTATTGGACATTAACTCCCTTTCAAAGTTGTTGCCTGCCTACAAGCTTGCGTATAATGCCCACATTCCGGCTGCATTTTTTAGCCGCTAACTTGGATTTTAATAATGAAAAAACTCTCTGCAGTGCAAATAAAACAGCAAGCGCTTGTACTCAATACTGCTGAAAAATTAGAAGAGCAAGGCCGCGCTGAGCTCCCAGGCATGCTGCAATGCTGGTTTGATGTGGAATATCACTTATTTCCAAGTTCACTACTGCTGTGTTTTCAGTTTGAAAACGAGCAAGCCTTAGCAGCCGCAGAGCCAGATTTATTAAAATGGCAAAAACGCTTAAGCGGCGCAATGCTTAAAAAAGGCGTGATTTTAAAGGATATGCGTAAACATTTAGTGTTTACCTTAAAAGGGCCAGATGATTAATAGAGGGTCTTAAAGGACTATAAAGCCTTACGCTCGTATTGCCTAAGCACATAAAACCATAATGAAAAGCGTTGCATTACTGCAACGGCTTTTTACTTTTATGAGCACTTAAAATAGAACCCATAAAAACCAATTTCGACTCGGGGATTTTTATTAGCAGATGATGGTAATTGGCCATAAAACAATAAGAATGCACTTCAATATTAAAACGAAGGCTTGCTTGCTCAATGCAGTATCAAAAACACTTCAGACCCTCATCACTAAAAAGGTATTTTCACGGCCTTCTCAACGTTTCATTACACGGTTAAACGTATTCTCATACTCTATTCGCAGCGGTCTAGACATAATAATTAACTCAATGAGCAATAAACTATAAATCTAGACCATTGATATGAAGTTAAAATTAGACCCTTTTGGTTTATTTACAGATAATTTAACGTAGCTGGCTAATCAACAAGCTCCCGTATACCTTTATTATAGTAGTCATCGTTTTGTTTTCGATATTCGTTAGGAATACCGCCGACAATATCTTTAAACACACGATTAAACGTAGCAAGAGAAGAAAAACCACTTTCAAGTGCAATGCTCAAAATACTCCACTCTTTGGCTTGTTCACTTGCTAATAATGTCTTCGCATAATTTACACGGTATTGGTTAATAAACAGATTAAAGTTAGCTACTTTATAGTGATAGCGAATTGCTCTACTAATTTTGTATTCCGGCACTTTGAGCGCTTGTGCAAAATCCGAAATTTTAAGGCTAGTTTGTAAAAATAACTGCTGCTCGCTCATCAGTTCAGCAATACCTCCTATTAATTCTGAGGGCACTTGCTCTTGGTGATGAACACTACCACAAGACTCTTTTACATCATCAGTATCAAAAGCAGTCTTGCTCTTACTATTGTGATTTAACTTTTGCTTATTAGTAGTAATTGCTTGAAGCAGCATAACTCCCTGCATTGCAAATACTATTAAAAGTGCAGATGAAGTTATGATAATGGGGTTATACAGCTCAATTTCAGCCGCGCTAAAAATAAACTTAGGAAAAATACTTGCATTAAACACAGCTAAAACCCAAGCGCTCCCAAAGATGACTGATTGCATTTTTTGTGACTGTGTTTTTTTACTATAACCTCTAAACGCCTCCCAAAAAGAAAGCGCAAGGATACTTGATGAAAGCAATATGGTGATCTCATTCACCCCTTGCTTTAAGCGCCACATTATATCACTGGTAGGTAAAGGCTGAGGATCAAGGCTCACTAAGTAGTGCCATGTTTGATTAAACATGATCAAGCCGGCAATGGTTGCAGCAAAAGCCACATGCCTGCGGGAAATTGGCGAATGCTCACGAAATAACGTTCTTGCAATCAGCCATGAAACATTACATGTTGCGCAAGTGAACAACCCGATTAAATATTGATACGCGCCAATACTTTGCGCACTGAGCTTTTGTGCTGCCACCATACAAAGGGAACCACAAAAAATCACAAATAAATAATTAACCAGCTGCTTATCTTTTTTCAGCGCATTTAAAAACATTAACCCCATACAAACAAAAAGAAGAAGATAATAAGGGGAATAATTTTGCATAATAGCGTGCTCTTAAAATGACGTTTTAACCAACAACGTGGCCTGAATTACATGGTACAAATTAACATGTATGTTGGCAAAAAAACTTTGTTAGTGAATGTGTCTATACCACCCTAGCTAATTACAAAAAATTATCAATATATCGTTGCTCAAATTCCGAATTTGAGAAGAAATCACCATGAAAGTCTTTATATTTGGGCTATTGAAAAGATTTCCTGGAAAAGCACATGTTAATGCAAACAATAAAAAAAACGCCCAATGAGCTACTTGAGATGAGTAAAAAAATGTGGTTCACGTGCCTTTTAATGGCACAAACCTGCTTTGTTATTTACCTCTCCTTGGGATACGGGCTTACGGGGGTCACTACGGGAATATCTGGCTGGAGTCGTATAAATAGCTCCGCCTATGTTGCCAGCGATCCCACCGGTAATTCAATGTACGCTCTGCATGTGTTACTCGCCATCATAATGATAATTGGTGGTAGCTTACAGCTAATACCTACAATAAGAGCAAAGTATACTAAGTTTCACCGCTACAATGGTCGCGTGTTCGTAATGTTAGCCTGTACCATCTCTTTAGCAGGTATGTACCTTATGATAGCCAGAGGAACCGTTGGTAACACCTTAATGCATGCGTTGACTATGCTTAGTGGTTGCGTGGTTATTTTAGCGAGTATATTAGCCGTACAAGCGGCCAGAAAGCGTAATATCACTAAACATAAAATTTGGGCGATACGTTTATATCTTGCAGCAAACGGCGTTTTATTTTTTAGGCTGATGATTTTTGCCTGGTTTTTAATGTTCGGCTCACTAGGAATTGATACTGCAACGTTTACAGGTCCAACCGTGTTAACTATTAGCGTATGTTCTTATATTATGCCGCTGCTCATAGCTGAGTTAGTCAGGTATGCAGGTAAAACGTCTAATAGAGTAATAATAATCGCCACCGCTGCTTTAATGATGTTGATATCCATTGTATTTTTAGTCGGCTTATTTGGTGTAGTGTTTGCAAGTTGGTACCCAGCGATAGTTGGCTAACATACTCAATAATCATTAAAGAAGAGAGAACGATGTAAGTGGACAAATACAGTGTAAAAAACAGTTAAAAAACGTCATCACTTAAAAAGTGTATTTTTTATTCTATTCATAGCGGTCTAGACATAGTAAGTAACTCAATGAGCAATAAACTATAATTTAGACCCTTGATATATTAAGCAAAATTTCTCTCCCCTTGGTTTTTAACAAACAACAAAAGCAAATTTCAGTCGATTCAACGTTAATTGGTTGCCCTAAGTTAGCAATAGTAGGATAGTAAATTACATATAAAACAATAGCTTTATCTTAGGAGTATTATGATCAAAGTATTATTAGCGACCAGCTTAATTGCCTCTTCATTCGCTGCTTTAAGTAATCCTTTAACTGTTGAAGAACAGCGTATCAACAAAGCCCAATCGGCAATGCCAAATGTTTTAAATGCATTTACCTCACAAGTATCAAGTTTTGAGCAACAATTTAAAGAATTAAACGACTTTAAAAGTGCAAAAGCATTAGTACAAAACTTTAGCTTTGAACTGTGGGAAAACGCCAAGCAACGCATAATAAAAACCAGTAACTACGACGACCGAGAGCTCTACTGGGCACGCCTGCTTTCAAGTAAAGTAATACGCACAACTTCACCTAAATTCTCAATTACGCAGGCTCAACTAAATACTTTACTAACCCTACTTGAGGAAGGCAGTAGAGGCCGTACCGACCTTGCTTTTTCATCAGGCAGCACTAAAAAAATATTACTAACAGGCTTTGACCCTTTTTTACTCGATAAAAACATAAACCAAAGTAACCCCTCAGGTGTTGCGGCGTTATTACTCGACGGCCAAGTTATTAATTATAACGGCATAAGCGCAGAAATAAACACCGTTATGGTGCCTGTACGCTACGAAGACTTTGATCAAGGTATAATAGAGTCGCTACTTGCCCCCTACTACGCACTTAATAATGTGGACATGGTAGTAACCGTAAGTATGGGCAGAACAGAATTTGATTTAGAGCGTTTCCCAGGTAAACGTCGCAGTGTAACCGCCCCAGATAATGCCAATATTGTATATGGTGGAACGCAAACAAGCCCAGTAATACCAAAGCTTAATGGCCGACCACTCCCAGGCAATGAGTTTGTAAAATTTAGCTTGCCTGTAACTTACATGCAACAAGCTAAAGGCCCTTATAAGGTTATCGACAATCACGAAGTCACCACGCTTGAAAAAACCTATAAAGCGGGTTCGTATGGCGAACTTAAAAATAGTATTGCGGTAAATGGCGGCGGCGGTGGTTACCTGTCTAACGAAATATCGTACCGAAGTATTCGCCTGCGAGATGCGCTTAATTCAAGTATACCTACAGGACATATTCATACCCCACGGATACAACAATTCGAACCTGAAACAGAAGCTAAAATAGTAAAACAAATAAAGGCAATGCTAGAGCAAAGCTTAGTAGCGCTATAGTTTATAACAACCAATTTAAGCGCGTAATAAAGGGCAATAATATTGCCCTTTATTCTCATGCACTCTCCCACGGTTAATCACATGGTAAATGCATTCTTAAACTTTATTCACCGTGGTCTCGACAGAGTAATTAACTCGATGAGCAATAAACTAAAAAGCTAGGTATTTGATGTCTAGTCAAAATTTAGTGCCTTTGGTTTCAATAAAGCCTTGGATAAGGTTTTTATTAATAGAAGCTTGATTCAACTTCTTTTAGAGCTTCTTCGTCTGACAATTTTGAAGCCTCACAACGAACATAACCTTTTACCCTCGAAATTATATACTTTGCGGCTCCAGCAGTTTCAACATGCTCAAACTCATCTTCTGCTGATTTGATTACGTCATAATTGCCAGCACATAACTCTTTAGCTCTACGGTTAAACGTTTCATTGGCTGCATCAAAGTTAGTCCATGGTGAAAAATTTGTTTGAGCAGTAATTTTATAGACACCATCAGCAATAATACGGTCTTTGAAGCCCCCACCTAATGAGCTTTCACCGTCTTCATTTATATTGTGATAACTAGAGCACCCTGCAAATATGAATAAACTTAAAACAGTCAGTATTTTTTTCATTATTAAAACCTATTTTTATTAATATAATTATTTAAACTTCTGCATTTTAGGGGAAGTTAAATGAAAAAAATACTATGACTTTTACCAGCCCTCATATATCTGTCTAATTGCGATGTTCAGCAAAGCTGAACATGAAATAAAAAATATGTTCTCGCGCCTTATTTCACGGTTCATAACTTGGTAAAACGCATTTTCATACTCTTTTCGCAACGCCTAGAGATAGTAATTGACCTAATGAGCAACAAACTATAAATCTAGACCTTTAATATGTAGTCAAAATTTGGCGCCTTTGGTTCCAATAGAAAGTCGACTTGCTGCACAAATATTATAGGGCTTTGGGGATCTGCATGAAGCTAAATCCTTTTACCATACTATAGAAATAATTAACCCCTCGCAGGGCGCTGAGCTTACGGGTAGCGGGAGGGGTGTTGTTACGGGTAATTATAGGGCTTAAAAGTTTAACTTCAAGATATTTGTAGCTTGGCTGATATTGGCACTAAACGATGACTGAGCCGCAAACCAATAGCCTTAATTAAACATCAATGATGCTCAATTAAAACGCTTAAACTCATATGGCGTTCTTTATTCAAGCCATGGTGTATATTCACATCAATCGACGTTATTACTAGGTGCATAGTCATATTTAAATTGAGTTAAATAATAAGAACACTTGGTTTTTGAATAAAAATATCAAGAAAACACAGCTGCCTGCTTGACTGGAACTTTCTAATGGGTGATCCCTCTGGTTTTTCTATAACCTAAAGTCATTATTCAAAAAATAATGTAGATAAAAACATTAAAAGTACGCAAAGCATAAAAATTACAAAATACACTTTAAATAGTATCGAGGCTTGAGCTGGCACCTTATTTCTATCACTTAATAAATTATAACATTTTGCATACCAATCAAATAAAAATACACTGCCATAATGAAGTAAACCATGGAGCACCATAAAAATATTTAGGGAATAATAGCGGTTTCCTGACTCTAAAATATCTTCAACTGTTCTGAGCTTTTTCTCTTTTAAATAAAAGGTTAAAGGTAAAATAATGATAAAAATGACACCTAGGCCAACACCGAAAAATATCAAATCCATTATTTAATCAACAAAGAAGAAAAACAGTCAATCTAAACCCAAATATGCAATAATGCATGCTAATAAAAACATAGAGCTAAATATTATAAATAAAATATAATAAAGCTTAAACCACACCTGTAAATTTTTCGGGACCTCTTTTCTTTTTTCTATTACTTTATAACGTCTTGCATACCAGTCGAATAGAAATATAGAACCATAGTGTAATGCTCCGCTACCAGCAGTTATGATATTTAATGAATAAAAACGGTTTCCATCATCTAGAGCATCCTCTATCAGACGTGTTTTTTTATCTTTTATAGCTATTAATATTGGTAATATTAAAAAAAAGAAAAGACCCGCAGATGTAAGAAATAGAGTTAAGAACCACAATTTAATAGGCTCCATTACTGTTCAACAACCTCATATATTAACTCGCCAGCAACCCCTCCAGCATGGCCTCCACCAAAACCTCCAAGTACACCACCTGTTCCACCCGCTACGATACCACACCACAAAAGGCTCGTTCCTCCGGATGGTAAACCAAAAACTACACTACATAATGTATAGGACCCAAGATAGCCTAACGCTGCACCTCCTAAAACTGCACCTCCAGCTTTGCCTGTCTCAACATACTTAGCCTTAGTACAAGCTTGCTCATTTCCTTCTGTGCATGCTTTTACAATATTTGCACTTGCCTCGACACCTGTCAGCGCAATCCCAACATACCCAACTCTTTTCAGGTTTTTGGCCATATTGGCTACTGTTTTATAGTTTTGGGCAAATTCAGGAATACTTTTAGCCATCCCACCTTGTTGTTGCCAATGATGTATCATGCTTTTAGAGCTTAATCCTAAATTTCGCCTTATATCACCCGCCACTAAACTTCCGCCTAAGGCTGGCTGAGCAAAGCGGCTTAGGGCTGTATCTAAACGAGTAAAAAGAAGTTTGCGCCTATGGAAAAACTGTTGGTTATTTAAATTGCCATGCGCATTGTATTGATTAACATATGTCTTTTCTAACTCCTTTAAAATCGCTTTAACTTGCCCAACGTGTGAATTCCAAGAGTTGTTAGCAACACCTAAATACAACCCATTATACTTAGCGACATTACTAAGCAGCTCATAACGCTTAGAAAGTATTTCTTTTTCATGCTCATCGAGCTCTCTTAGCTTTTTATCTACTTCAAGAGCTGAAGCCTGAAATTGCTGTTCTAGCTCAGTGCACTCCATTGTATTGATTGGCGATATCAACACGATCTGCCCTGGCTTTGCATAGCCATCAACAATATGTGAGTTTACAAATTTAAAGTGTTTAAATGTCTTTTCAGAAGGGGTGTTATAAAGTGCGATTATTAAAGCATCTATACTCATTCGCTTTTCTACAATATGAATCGCGTAGTCGTTTGGTACTAAGAATTGATCAGTCATATTCGCTCCTTGCGTTATTAATTACTCTAAAAAGCATACTACATCATGTAGTTTTTTTACATATCTCAATGCTTACATATATTAAAAAATGAATCAATAAAACACCCTAGGATAATTAGAAATACAATCTATAAAAATTATATTAATTTGTACAAAGGAGATGAGAGCTGTTCACGTCATTAAACAATACGAATGCACTTCAATATTAAAGCAAAGGCTTGCTTGATCAATGCAGTAAAAAAAACATCTAAAATCGTCATCACTCAAGAAGGTATTTTCACACCCTATTCCAATGTTCATCGCATGATAAAACCTATAAAGCCGGTTCGTACGGCGAGCTTAAAAATAGTATTGCGGTTAATGGCGGCGGCGGTGGTTACCTATCTAACGAAATATCGTACCGAAGTATTCGCCTGCGCGATGCGCTTAATTCAAGTATACCTACAGGGCATATTCATACTCCACGAATACAACAATTCGAACCTGAAACAGAAGCTAAAATAGTAAAGCAAATAAAGGCAATGCTAGAGCAAAGCTTAGTCGCACTATAGTTTATAACTACCAATTTAAGGGCGTAAAAAAGGGCAATAACATTGCCCTTTTATAACCCGCATTAAGCAAAGTGTTCAATACATCAAAATCCAAGATCATTTAGTCTATTAAAATAGATACAGTATTTTAATCTATTAACTTCTATAGCTCACACAACGACATTTCATGTTTTGGTTTTGCTATTTTTTTACTTGTTAGTGTTTTTCCTGTTTCTGTATCAAGGGTTATAACATCCCAATTTTGGTTTTTATTGGTTGTTATTAATACTTTTAAGTTCCCCTTACACAGCTTTGGTGGAATGTTTATTTCAGTCCAAGATAATTCAATATCCCATGTACCATCCAGCCTATAGCAACTGCCTGTATTCATAGAGCTAAGCTTTGCCCACCCGCGTGGATGGCAAGCAATTAAATAAGGTTTTACAGCTACCACTGTAGACTTAGGCTTAACTTTAAAGTCTGTTGAGGTTAGACCATTCTCTTCAATTTGAAGAGCATCTCCTGCTGAACTAATAACATAAAAGTTATTATTAGCTTTGAAAAATTGTGACGCATAACCTCTTGTTAAAGACCAGTATTTTATTGGTTCCTTGTTATAGGGAATAAAACTCACATATGATGCATTACTACCATTTATTATTTTATAACCTCCGAGTAACCAGCCATTATTTGAGTCAAAAACAGTAGATACGCTATCAAGTTCAATAGATACTTCATTACCGTTAGGTAGCAAGTACATACTTGCAGCAAGCAGGTTATTACTAAATAAAAAAAAAGCACTCATCGTCACTGATAAAATGCAGATACTTTTATTAATTTGATTTATAACGTTCATGATATTTATATACCGTAAATGAAGTGCCTCGTTTAAAAGCACCTATGGTGAATAAGCGATCTCTATCGTTAGGTTTTAAATGAATACACCCATGTGAAGGTACCAATCGAACAGTCGAACCGGTTGTTTTTTCGGCTTCGTTCTCTGGCGTAGTGTGAAACATTTGCCCTGATAGACGCTCTTTTCCATCAAGTATTTTATTCCCATTAATATCTTTAAACCAACGAATAGCAGTAGGCCCGAAATCATTGAACACCCACTTGTCAGGTACCACCTCTTCTCCATACAATTCTTTATGCATTTCCATAATCGCACTACGTACAGGTAGTTTATATAACTGATTTAGACTTCCCCACTTACCACTTGGTAAGGCATACCAAATATCTCCTTTTGCAGGCATATCTTTCAACTTAGTACCCCAAGTTAGTTTTGATGTAGGCCAAGTAGGTGTTCTATAAGCTTCTGTTTTGTCTATTATATAATGACCTGCCGTAGTCGGCTCTTCGGCCATATTGGGATCATTACCAATTTGTGGAGGGCCTCCCATCGCTTCAAATTGAGCGAATTTCAAACCATTTTGCTTTATAACCAAAAGGTCCTGACCTGGATAAAAATGAACTTCCATATGAACTTAAACTCCATTTACTTATAATTTTATTTTCCTGAGACCTAAATAGAGGTATTTACATTAGGTCAGACAGCTAATTTTTTATACAACATTACTGTACCTAATAACCTAGTACACGTAAATAACTCATAAAAAAAGCCTATGCCACATCTAGTATCTTTTATCCTAGGAAAATAATCTTATGCTTGGATTCGTCAGAAAATCAACAGGGGGGTGCCCCCTTTGGTTTCCTTATAGTTTATAACTACCAATTTAAGCGCATAAAAAAGGGCAATAACATTGCCTTTTATTTTCTCACGCACTCTCCCACGGTTAATCACATGGTAAACACATTCTTAAACTCTATTCGTCGTGGTCTAGACAGAGTAATTGACTCGATGAGCAATAAACTAAAAAGCTAGATATTTGATGTGTAATAAAAATTTAGTGCCTTTGGTTTTACAGTTAACTGAGGGCTTAATTAACTCTTAATTTATTTAATGCTATTCCAGATAGGTAACTCTTGCCAATTATCTGGAAAGCCCATTTCTGTTACGTCTACATTATAAGTATCAATTAAACTAGCTAACTTTTGCTTCAAATGATTGTTAGGGCTAATTAATCCATAAAGTAAGCACACATAAATAGTATCGAATTAACTTTAAAAAAGAGCTTTGCAGGAGCACTGTATTATCTCAAGCTTTAGCTATAAGTAATTGCGACTGTAACTGTGAATTTAGATAAATAATTATCGGTTTAAATAATAATTATAAATTTAAATGTTTTTATTTAGATAAAGAAATACAGGTACCAATGACAAACTTAATTCAAATAGTTTCATTCTTTATACGAGAGCTACATTCAACAATAAAAAAAGGTGAGCTATAAAAGCTCACCTTCTTTGTTCATTCGCAAACTTATTTATACGCATTCGCAAACTTATTTATCATGAACATCTCTGCTCTTAGTCGCGATAAGTCTCTACCGCTGGGCATGAACATACCAAGTTACGGTCGCCGTATACGTCATCAATACGTGTAACGGTTGGCCAGAACTTGTTTTTAGCTACTGCAGGCACTGGGAATGCAGCGTAAAAACGGTCGTATGCGCGGTCCCATTCGTTACCTAACACGTCGCCTTGTGTATGCGGTGCAAACACTAGCGGGTTATTTTCGATTGACCATTCGCCAGAAATTACTTTTTCAATTTCGCCTTTAATTGACACCATTGCTTCGATAAAGCGATCAATCTCACCTTTTGATTCAGACTCAGTTGGCTCAATCATTAATGTGCCAGCTACTGGGAACGACATAGTTGGTGAATGGAAGCCGTAATCTTGCAAGCGCTTAGCTACGTCCATTTCAGTAATGCCTGATTGCTCTTTAAGCGGGCGTAAGTCAACAATACATTCGTGAGCAACACGGTTGTTACGACCACGGTATAAAATTGGGAAGTGCTTGCTTAGCTCATGCGTTAAGTAGTTAGCATTAACGATTGCCATTTCAGTGGCTTGCTTTAAGCCCTCGCTGCCCATCATGGTGATGTAAGCCCATGAAATAGGTAAAATAGCAGCTGAGCCATAAGGCGCTGCCGATACCGCACCGTTACCGATGTTAGTACCTGGTACGTTAATTACGCTGTGGTTTGGCATAAACGGCGCAAGATGCGATTTAACACCAATTGGGCCTACACCTGGACCACCGCCACCGTGTGGAATACAAAATGTTTTATGCAAGTTTAAGTGCGATACGTCTGAGCCAATAAAGCCTGGGCTTGTTACGCCAACTTGCGCGTTCATGTTTGCGCCATCCATGTAAACTTGGCCGCCGTGCTCATGAATAATGTCACAAATTTCGCGAATTGTTTCTTCATATACGCCATGCGTAGACGGGTATGTGATCATGATACACGATAAGTTTTCAGACACTTCCTCAGCTTTTGCTTTAAGGTCTGCCATGTCTACGTTACCGTTTTTGTCGCAGTTAACTACCACAATTTTCATGCTCGCCATTTGCGCTGATGCAGGATTAGTACCGTGCGCAGAGCTTGGGATTAAACATACATTACGGTGTACGTCGCCGCGTGACTCGTGGTATTTACGAATCGCGATTAAGCCTGCGTATTCACCTTGCGCGCCAGAGTTTGGCTGAAGCGATACTGCATCGTAACCGGTAATGTTTACTAGCCAGTCGTGAAGCTCGCCAATCATTATTTGGTAACCCTCTGCTTGATCAAGCGGGCAGAATGGGTGAAGGTTTGCAAACTCAGGCCACGTAATTGGGATCATCTCTGCGGTCGCGTTTAGTTTCATGGTACATGAGCCTAACGAGATCATTGAGTGATTAAGCGATAAGTCTTTGCTTTCTAGTCGCTTAATGTAGCGAAGCATGTCTGTTTCGCTGTGGTAGCTGTTAAAGTTTGGATGCGTTAGTACTTCGTCATCACGTACTAAACTTGCAGGGATAGACTCGCTGCCATTTGCTTCAACGTCGGCTGCAATAGCGTCAACACTTAGGCCATGGCCTTCGCCTAAAATAATATCAAATAACTCAGTAATATCGGCACGTGTTGTTGTCTCTGATACCGAAATTGAGTACTCGCCTTCGTGGTTTGTTGCAAAATTTACGCCTTTTGCAATTGCACGCGCTATTACGTCGTCTTTGTTGTCGCTTACTACTGTAAGGGTATCAAACCAAGTGCTGTGCTTAAGTGCGATGCCTTTAGCTTTAAGGCCACTTGCTAAAATATCAGCAAAGCGATGTATACGCTGCGCGATAGTTTTTAAGCCTTGTGGGCCGTGGTACACCGCGTAAAACGCTGCCATGTTGGCAAGTAATACTTGTGCTGTACAAATGTTTGAGTTGGCCTTGTCGCGGCGAATGTGTTGTTCGCGCGTTTGCATTGCCATACGTAGTGCGTCGTTACCTAAACGGTCTTTAGATACACCAATAATACGACCTGGTAATGAACGTTTGTATGCGTCACGTGTTGCAAAAAATGCAGCGTGTGGACCGCCGTAACCCATAGGTACGCCAAAACGCTGAGCCGAACCAAGTACTACGTCTGCGCCTAGTTTACCCGGCGCTTTTAACAGTAATAAACTCATTATGTCGGCAGTAACACAGGCAATGGCCTTTTTGCTTTGTACGCCAGCAATTAGGTCAGTTATGTCTACCACTTCGCCTGATGTAGTTGGGTATTGGAACAATGCGCCAAAAATGTCGTGGTTTACGGCATCTTCTGCTTTACCTACAATTATTTCAAAACCAAACTGCTCGGCACGCGTTGTTACTACGTCGATTGTTTGTGTGTGTACGTCGTCGGCAATAAAAAAGGCATTGGCTTTTTTAGCTTTTGATACGCGTTTTGCAAGGCCCATAGCCTCTGCAGCCGCTGTTGATTCGTCAAGTAGTGACGCGCTTGCTAAATCAAGACCAGTTAAATCTAGGGTCATAGTTTGGAAGTTTAATAATGATTCTAAACGCCCTTGAGCAATCTCTGGCTGATACGGTGTGTACGCTGTATACCAACCTGGATTTTCTAGTACGTTACGTAAAATTACGTGCGGTACGTTAGTTGGGTGGTAGCCTTGGCCAATGTACGATTTGAAAACTTTATTTTTGCTTGCTACTGATTTTAAGTAGCTTAGTGTTTCAACTTCAGTACGGCTTTGTCCAACTGTTAGCGGTTGCTCTAGACGAATGCTAGCCGGTACAGTTTGGTCAATGAGCTCTTGCACACTCGATACTTCTAAAGCACTTAGCATATCGCTTACTTGTGCTGGGCTTGGCCCAATATGGCGACGAATAAAATCTTGCTTTTGCTCTAGTTCTTCAAGAGATTTGGCGTTTGACATGTGTCCAGATTCCTATGATCCAAAAAATGTGGCTACTGCTGATGGGTAAACAGCAATAACTTAAAATTCTTATGATTTAACAGCTTACTTTGTATGGAAAAGTTAACTGTAAAATCATAAAAGCCCCGATATCTAAATAAAACACGCGGGGCTTTTAGTTATCTACAAAGAATAATTATTCTTCGTCGATAGTGTGCGAGTAACCTTCAGCGTCTAATAAGTTGTCTAGCTCAGACTCGTCAGATGCTTTAATACGGAATAACCAACCGTCGCCGTAAGCGTCGTTGTTTACTGTTTCAGGTGAGTCTTCAAGTTCTTCGTTAATAGCAACAATTTCGCCACTGATAGGTGCGTAAATGTCTGATGCTGCTTTAACTGACTCTGCTACTGCACAGTCTTCGCCAGCGTCTACTTCGTCGCCAACTTCTGGTAATTCAACAAATACCATGTCGCCAAGAAGTTCTTGTGCATGCTCAGAAATACCAACAGTAAATGTACCGTCGCCTTCGTTACGAACCCACTCGTGTGAAGGTGCGTATTTTAACTCGCTAGGAATGTTGCTCATTTTATTTGTCCTTTGGTTTATATTGGGAGGATATCAATCACTGTAATTACACTGATTGATATAACCAAATTATTTAAATTATTGATTTACCGTTACGTACAAAGCTAGGCTTTACTACTTTAACGTTTACTAATTTTTTACGCATTTCTACTTGAGCTGTATCGCCTGTTGAACGTGGTACACGTGCAAGGGCTACACTAAAACCAAGTGTTGGTGAGAAAGTACCTGAGGTAATAACCCCTTCACCACCATCAACAATTACTTTAGAACCGCTACGCAAAACGCCTTTTTCTTCAAACACTAAGCCAACTAGTTTGTCAGTGCTTTTTTCTGCGCGTTGCTTAACAAGTACGTCACGACCAATAAAGTCACGATCTTCTGGTTCCCATGCAATGGTCCATGCCATGTTAGCTGCAAGTGGTGATACGCTTTCGTCCATATCTAGGCCGTAAAGGTTCATACCTGCTTCTAAACGTAGCGTGTCGCGTGCACCTAAACCAGCAGGCTTAACACCTGCGTCTAGCAGTTGTTGCCATAAATCGGCTGCTTGGTCGTTCGGTACTACTATTTCGTAACCGTCTTCGCCAGTATAACCCGTTGTGGCAATAAATAAATCACCTACTTGAACACCAAAAAATGGCTTCATACCTTCAACAGCGGCTTGTTGCTCAGCATTTAAAAGAGTAGCTGTTTTTGCTTTAGCGTTAGGGCCTTGCACTGCAATCATTGCAAACTCTGGGCGCTCTGTAACAGTTACGTCAAAGTCGCTCGATACGTTAGCTAAATGCGCTAGGTCTTTTTCGCGCGTCGCTGAGTTAACAACTAGGCGGTAAAACGTTTCACTAAAGAAATAAATAATTAAGTCGTCTATTACACCGCCTTGCTCGTTAAGCATGCCTGTGTAAAGCGCTTTGCCTGGTACGGTTAATTTTGCAACGTCGTTAGCTACTAGCTTACGTAAAAATGCTTTTGCTTGAGGCCCTTCAATATCAACAATAGTCATGTGTGATACGTCAAACATACCAGCGTCGGTACGTACGCTATTGTGTTCTTCTATTTGTGAGCCGTAGTTGATTGGCATTTCCCAGCCATGAAAATCAACCATTTTTGCGCCCGCTTCTAGGTGCTTAGCATGTAGTACAGTTTTAGAAGTCATAACATTCCTTCACGTTTAAATTAACCCTGTTTAGGGCGTGGCTTAAATAGATATAAAAACAGGTAAACATTGTTATGCTCGCCTGTTGTTTTTATTCGTTATGCGGCTTCACTATGCATAAGTGCAAAGCCTTGCGCTTGCATGTAGCTTTGCCATTTTTGTAATTCTTGTTGTTTAGCTACTAATACAAAGTGTTGTTCGTCGTTTTTATCAATGGCGGTAATAAATACATCACCGCTTTGTGCACCGTAGCAAAGTTGCGCGTCAGAAAGGCGCAAACCTGGTGTTAATTTAAAAGCATTAACTAGGGTATCAAATGCGTTGTCGCCACTTAAAATAAAGCTTGCTAGGTCGGTGCGTACTACATAATCAATATCAAAACGTAATTGCTGCTCGTTTATAAGCGCTTGTAGTTGAAGGCTTGCGTTGTGTGGTAGTACGAATCTAAAGGCGGTTTCGCTAAAGTAATAAACAGCAAAACTGTAGTCAGAATTATAGTCGCCATCAAGCGTGCCTTTTAAGCCTAAACCGCTGGCGGTAAGCTTAGTTAAATCAAGGCCTAAAATAGTGCTTAAAAATACACTGGTTTCGGTTCCGCTAAAATCCATTACAACGTGATTGTTGTTAGTTTGCAAAGCGTTAGTAACCGCACTACTTGCGTTGCTGTGGCGGGCAAACATTATTGGGTTAAAAGTCATAACAGACACCTGTGTATTTTCGATTACAAAAGTATATTGCCCACGTCTATCAACAACAAATTGTAATTATTTATCAATTGATAAATAATACTTATATATATGGCTATATAAATTGTAATTTTAAATATGAAAAACATATCAACAGACGGTTTACGTACTTTTGTAATGGTAGTTGAAATAGGTGGCTTTGCTAAAGCAGGCGATTTACTTGGCCTGTCGCAACCTGCTGTAAGTTTGCAAATCAAGCGCTTAGAAGACGTGCTTGGCTATAAACTATTTAAAAAACAAGGGCAGCGCCAAGTATTAAACCAGTACGGCGAGCTATTATTGCCTATGGCAAAACAAATGATGCAACACAACGATGCTATTTTGCAGCAGTTCACCTCAGAAAACATTGCAGGTAAAGTGCGCTTGGGTATTCCGAGCGAATTTGCAGCGCGTATTTTACCCTCAATTATTGGCGACTTTGTGGCGCTCTACCCTGAGGTGTCGTTAGAGGTTAAGTCGCGTTTAAGTAAGCATTTGCTTTCGGCTTCTCGCCAAGATCAGTTTGATTTAGTACTTGCGCTAAATGAGCGACTCAACTCTGATAAGTTTCCTATTTTTATGCAAGACGAACTAGTGTGGGTGGGCGACCTGTCACTTGCGCATAATGAGGTGGTTACCCTAGTTACCGCACCAGAGGGATGTATTTATCGTCGCCGTGCTACTGATGCATTAAAAAGTGCAGGCATTAAATACCGAATAGTTTATAGCAACGCCGATTTAACCGGCCTTATTGCTGCATTAAAAGAAGGCTTAGGTATTACGGTACTTGCCAAAAGTACAGTACCGAGTGAGCTTAACTATCAGGTTCAAACCAAGCATTTACCAGCTCTTGGTAATATTGGTATTAGTTTGGTTAAAAGTTCGGGTGAGTCGGAAAATGCGGTAGATAAACTCGCTGAATTTATAGCTCTACGCTTGGGCTAGCGCTTACGTAGCACATATAATTCGTTCAGCCTTTATAGCTAGTAAAGCAATTACAAAATAATACAAAAGAAACAATTTAGTTAATTAAGTTGCATAAGCAGGTGTTTTTAGTTCTATTAAACTGAATAATTAAATAGTTAATAACATTGATTCGTATTCGTTAACGTGTTCAAATTGCGCCAATTAAGATAATTGACATGATTAGGAACACAATGAACCCTAAGTTTTTAGTATCTACTTTAGCAACTGCGGTTGCTTTGTCTTTTAGTGCTACTGCAATAGCAAAAGACACCAGCAATAAAGAACAACGCTTTGAACAAATTACTGTTATTGGCTCTCAGCAAGCAATTAACGATATTCCTGGTTCGGCTACGTTTATTTCTGAAGAAGATCTTCAAAAATTCCAGTTTACCGATATTTCTCGCGTTTTAGCGTCTGTTCCGGGCGTTTACGTGCAAGAAGAAGACGGTTATGGCCTTCGTCCTAATATTGGTATGCGCGGTACAGGTACTGGCCGTAACGATAAAATATCAGTAATGGAAGACGGTGTATTAGTTGCACCAGCACCATATTCAGCACCTTCTGCATACTACTTCCCTACTATGGGTCGTATGGAATCTATTGAAGTATTAAAAGGCGCAGCCTCAGTTAAGTACGGCCCGCGTACTACAGGTGGTGTTTTAAACTTACTTTCGCGCAGTTTACCAACTGAGCCAAATAGCTCAAAAGGTATGGTAGATGCAGCCCTTGGTAGCGACGGTTACTACAAAGGCCACGCTTACTTTGGTAAAGAAAAAAATAACACAGCGGGTTTAATTGAAGTATTTACTTACGGCGCAGACGGCTTTAAAGAGCTGCCAGTAGGCAATGACAACACCGGCTTTGAAAAAACAGATTTACTATTAAAGTTTGGCCATACGTTTGGTCAAAACGATGCGCATAATCTTGAGCTAAAAATTAAGTACTCTGACGAAACATCAGACGAAACATACATGGGCTTAACTGACGAAGACTATCAAGAAAGTCCTTACCGTCGTTATGCTGCATCGCAAAACGATGAAATGAATACGCGCCACAACGCATACCAACTTAACTACGCGTACCGTTTTGGTGATGGCTATGAGTTTTTAGCTACGGCTTACTTAAACGATTTTCATCGTAACTGGTATAAAGCCAGCAGCGTAGGCTTAAGTACTCTTGAGCAGTACAGCGATTTTGAAGCAAACCCTACAAGCGAAGGTATTGAAGGTATTGGCGTTAAAGCTAATAACCGCGACTACCAAGCTAAAGGTATTCAGTCTGAATTACATATTCCTGCAGGCGATCACTATGTGACTGTTGGCGTACGTTACCACGAAGACGAAATGGATCGTTTTCAGTGGGAAGACCAATACACACTTAATCAAGACCTAAGCTTAACACTTACAGAGCAAGGCGTTCCGGGCTCAGACAGCAACCGCGTAGATAGCGCAGAAGCAAGCACCTTGTTTATTCAAGACGAGTGGACAATTGATGCATTAGTAGTAAGTGCAGGCCTTCGTTATGAAGACATTACTATTACGCGTGAAGAGTGGTCTAAATCAGATCCAACACGCAGCAACGGTTTAACTAAAGATGTGTCGAACGACACTGAAATTTTAGTGCCGTCACTAGGTGCTACTTACACGCTTAACGAAAACGTAACGCTACTTGCGGGCATTCAAAAAGGGTATGCACCAGCAGCACCTGGTAATGCTGACCAAGAAGAAGAAGAAAGTGTAAACATTGAGTTTGGCTCTCGCTTTAATATGGATGGCTTTAGCGGTGAAGTAATTGCCTTTTACTCAGACTACGACAACATGCACGGTAACTGTACTGCAGCGGTTGGTTGTAGCGACGACAACATTGGCGACCAATACAACTACGGTGAAGTAGAAGTAGCGGGTTTTGAATTTAGTGCAGCACGTACGTTTGCAACTGATACAGCTATGTTCCCAGTTAAATTAACGTATACCTACACAGACTCTGAGTTTAAAAACGATTTTGATTCAGAAATTTGGGGCGCGGTAGAAAAAGGCGATGCAATGCCTTACGTACCAGAAAACCAAGTAGCGTTATCGTTAGGTGCTGAGTTTTCTGCGTTTGTAGTTAACAGCCAAATACGTTACGTATCTGATGCGCATGCTAACTTAACTGAGGCGGGCTTAAACGCAATTGATAGCCGCGTAGTATGGGATTTAGCTGCTAAATACTTAATCGATGAAAATCAAAAAGTATACCTAAGCGTTGATAACTTGTTTGATAAAACATACGTTGCTAACCGTTCAAACGGTGGCATTCAGCCAGGTAAGCCGAGGACTGTACAGATGGGCTACACTTACTCATTCTAACGAGTTAAATAGCTCTCTAGCAGCGTTAAAAATAACTCATATAAGAACAACTATATTTCGTTATTTTTGTCTTGCTATAGAGTTATTTTCCTATCGCTATAATAGAGTATCAATTGATATAAAATTAAAAGCGTAAATTACAGACACAAAAAAGCCGAGATTGAATTTCAATCTCGGCTTTTTAATACATAAAACTTATCGTTTTATATATTAGTTATTTGCGTTACGTTGGCGTAATACTTCAAACAAACAAATACCCGTGGCTACCGATACGTTTAAGCTTGAAACAGTACCCGCCATTGGGATTTTAACGAGCATATCGCAATGCTCACGCGTTAAGCGTCGCATGCCCTCGCCTTCTGCGCCCATAACAATAGCCATTGGCCCTGTTAAGCTTGCATCAAATACGTGATTATCAGTTTCGCCAGCGGTACCTACAACCCATACGCCTGCATCTTTAATTTCGCGAAGCGTACGTGCAAGGTTAGTCACTTGAATAAGCGGTACTGTTTCGGCTGCACCACAGGCCACTTTACGTGCAGTACCGTTAAGCTTAGCCGACTTATCTTTAGGTACAATCACAGCGTGGACACCTGCCGCGTCTGCACTACGTAGGCATGCGCCTAAGTTATGCGGATCGGTAATACCATCAAGCACAAGTAAAAACGGTGTGTCTTCACGAGCGATTATCGCATCAAGATCTTTTTCATTAAACGTTGGCGCTGCTTTTACGTTAGCAATAATACCTTGATGCTGCTCACCTTTTGATTTGCTATCAAGGGCTTTACGCTGCATAAACTGTACTGAAATACCAAATTTACGTGCTTCATCAATAATCGGAGTTGAGCGTTTGTCGTCACGACCTTTAAGGGCGTAAATTTCTACAAAGCGCTCTGGTTCGCTTTCTAAAATTGCTTCAACAGAATGAAAGCCAAAAATTAATTCATTACTCACGTATTGTCTGCTCCTGGGCTAGTACGTTTGCGGGCATTTTTGCCTGCTCTTTTAGGCTTTTTAACGGCCTTCTTCTTTGGTTTTTTCTTTACGGCAGAGTCTGCTGCTTTTTTATCTGCAGGTTTTGTTGCAGACTTATTTGCAGGCTTGCCTTTATCTTTATTTGCTGGCTTTTTTTTACCTTTTGGTTTGTCATCGCTGTGCGACTTTTTACCTGGTACTTTGCCTGCTTTTAATTGCGAACGCACACTTGCTGGCGCATGCTCAGACTTACCTGAACCTTTTTTTGGTGCACGACGACGTGAGTATCTGTCTTGTGCAACATCGCCTTTAAGCGTTAAGTTTATACGGCGATCGTCTAAACTAACCGACGCAACTTTTACTGTTACTTTATCGCCAAGGCGATAAATTTTGTGAGAGTGCTCACCTATTAGGGTGTGTTTTGCAGCATCATGCGCAAAAAACTCGTCGCCTAAATTAGTAACGTGAATAAGCCCATCAATTTGTAAATCGTCTAAACGAATAAACAAACCAAAATTGGTAACCGATGAAATAACACCATCAAACTCTTCACCTACATGGTCTTGCATAAACTCACATTTAAGCCAATCAGCTACTTCGCGAGTTGCATCGTCAGCACGACGCTCTGTTGTAGAACACTGCTCACCTAGTTGATCAACTTCATCGTCGGTATAAGCGTATTCGCCAGACGTTTGCTGACCTTGTGCTTTTATTACTGCTTTAATAGCACGATGCACTACTAAATCTGGGTAACGACGTATTGGCGATGTAAAATGCGCGTAAGCCGATAACGCTAAACCAAAGTGACCAATGTTATCTGGCTGATATACAGCTTGTTTCATTGAACGCAGTAACATAGTTTGAATAAGTTCAGCTTCTGGGCGGTCACCTAGTCGCGCTAATACTTGCGTTATTTCTTTTGGTGTTGGCTCGTCGCTTAATGTACTTTCAATACCTAACTCGCCTAAAAACTTAGTAAAGTTACCTAGTTTTTCTTGGTCTGGTTCGTCATGCACACGATAAAGCGCGCTTGCTTCGTGCTTTTCAAGAATTTTAGCCGCTGATACGTTGGCTAAAATCATACATTCTTCAATGAGTTTGTGCGCGTCGTTACGAATAACAGGCACTATTGATTCTATTTTACGCTGAGCGTTAAATACAAAACGTGTTTCTAGGGTTTCAAACTCTATGGCACCACGGTCTTGGCGTGCAGCTTTAAGTGCCATGTACATTTGCTGTAAATCAGTTAAATGTGGCACAACGGCTGAGTATTCTTCGCGTAGTTTTTCGTCGTTTTGTAAAATGGCATTTACTTTGGTGTAAGTTAAACGTGCATGCGAGTTCATTATCGCTTCGTAAAACTTATAACCCGAAAGTTTACCCGCACTCGACACGGTCATTTCGGCAACCATACATAAGCGATCTACTTTTGGATTAAGCGAACATAATCCGTTAGAAAGCACTTTTGGTAGCATCGGAATTACTTGCTCAGGGAAATACACTGAGTTACCACGCAAAATTGCTTCTTTGTTAAGCGGCGTGTTCATTCCTACGTAATGCGATACATCAGCAATGGCAACCCATAAGCGCCAGCCACCTGATTTTTTAGGTTCACAATATACGGCGTCATCAAAGTCGCGTGCATCTTCGCCATCAATAGTTACAAGTGGTAAATCACGTAAATCTACGCGACCTTTTTTGTCAGCTTCTTCAACAAATTCACCTAGGTGAGCAACTTGTGCTTCAACTTCTTCTGGCCATACATGTGGAATATCGTGATTGCGCAGTGCAACTTCAATTTCCATACCTGGGGCTAAATGCTCACCAAGTACATCTATAACTTTACCTACCGCGTTCATGTTACGGCTTGGATTTTGCGTAATTTTAACCTGCACCATTTGGTTATGGCGGGCACCGTTTTCGTTGCCTGGTAAAATCATTATATCTTGCGTTATGCGCGGGTCTTCAGCGACTACAACAGCAACACCGTGCTCAACAAAGTAACGGCCAACAATTGGCGCGCGCTCGTTAGTAAGCACTTTTATAATACGTGCATCGCATTTTGAGCCAGAACCACGTTTAGTGCCTTTAGCTAGTACAATGTCGCCATGTAACACCATATTCATTTGGTGCTTAGCAATAAACCAATCTTTACTCTCGCCTTCAACTTCTAAAAAGCCGAAACCGTCTCTGTGGCCTATTACTTTGCCTTTGGTTAAACCGGCTTCGTCAATTAGGGCGTAGCATTTAAATTTATTGAAATACAGCTGTCCGTCACGCTCCATAGCGCGAAGGCGGCGTTTAAATGCTATTTGGCGTTCGTCATCGTTTACTGCTAGTTCTTCACATAATTGCGCGTAGTTAGCAGGCTTTGAACGCTCTTGAAGGTGAGTAAGTATAAACTCACGACTAGGGACTGGGTTTTCGTACTTTTCTTGTTCTCGACTGAGATTTGGATCTTGGTTTGACATTCACTATCTTGTTAGTTGGTTATGTAGGTATTTTAACCCATATAGTTATAATGAGACAGGTAAAAGCTATTAAACTTTTAAGAAAGCACTTTTACCTTGCTGTATAGTTTAAAAATCTAGCGCAATGGGGCTTAACGATCCCTTAACTGCAAAGTGTTTAGTCATCTCGTAGCAATGCTAAAACCTATACTATTTTTTTTGTAGGTTTTTCCACAGCAGTTTACTTATATTATCAATAAAGCTTGGGTCTTCTTCTTTCATCGTAAGTAAAATCTGCTTATTCATTTGTGTTTTATTTTGAGCGTAAATCCAACGATTTTTATTAAACTGCTGGGCAAACTCAAGTACACCCGCTTGTAGTTCGTCGTTATTTGCAAACACAGCTTCAACTACTTTGTTCTCTAGCAACTGCTGTGCACCAACCCGCTCTCCTGACATAGCTAGGCGATTAAAGAATGTTTGCGAAATTGCTTTATTAATTATAGGAAACATCGATGGAACAAACGGCACCATTACATCCACTTCAGGAAAACAAAAAAAGCCTTTGTCTGATTTCATAAATCTAAAGTCGCACGCACACGCAAGTACAGAACCATTACCATAGGTATGCCCGTTTAACGCAGCAATAATAGGCATAGGAAAAGTAACTATACGTTTAAATAAGTCACTTATTTGAATCATAAAGTCTGAAATTGCTGCAGGTAAAATACTTGGATTAGACATCCATTGAAGGTCGATACCCAATGACCAGTTTTTATCACTTGAAGACGTTAAAATAACTGACTTAATATTTTGTTCTGCTTCAATGTGGTCTAGGTGTAAATTAAACTCAGCCAAAAACGCTGGGTTGTGGCGGTTTTCAGCAGTATTCATGGTGAGTATAGCGATATTATTTTTAGTTGTTAGTTCTATTAAATTTGCCATTAAAACCTCTTTTAGCGCTTTTTAAGCCAATTTTAAGCGCTGTTCGTTACTTTTACATATCATAGTAATACTTTGCTTATAATTTATAAACCCACTAATTAAAGCCACCCTTTTTGTTTAGCTATACGCGCAGCATCTATGCGGTTAGTAGCGTTTAATTTTGCAATGGCATCCGATAGGTAGTTACGCGTAGTCCCTTCGCTAATAAATAACTGCTTGGCTATGTTGCTTGTTTTAAGGCCATCGCTTGCAAGTTTAAGGGCTTTTCGTTCTTTATCCGTAAGTGGATCTGCGTCGTCTAATGCATTAATAGCAAGCTCTGGGTCAATTACCTTTTGTCCCTGCATTACTTTTTTAAGCGCATTTATTAACTCTTCACTTGGTGCTTCTTTTAAAATAAAACCTTTAACGCCAGTCGTAAGCGCTCGCCTAATATAACCCGCACGAGAAAATGTAGTCATAATAACCATTTTTATAGCAGGAAATTTAGCGGCTATTTTTTCGCTAAGCTCTATACCATTCATGGTTGGCATTTCTATATCGGTTAAAATTATATCGGGATGCAAATCACTATCAAGCGCCTCAATTGCATTAAGTGCATCTTGCCCGTTACTTGCTTGACCAATAATCTCAATATTAAAATCAAGCCCTAACAATGCTGCTACTGCGTCGCGTACAAGCGCCTGATCTTCCACTAAATATACTCTGATCATTATAAATCCTTAGCTGTAATTGGAAGCACTACTTTTAAAGTAAAATTATCGCCACAGGCAAATACTGCACTGCCATTTAGTTGCTCTGCTCGCTCTTTAATACCATTTAGGCCATTGCCCGAATTCAATGTACTGCACGGACCATGGTCAATTACGGTTATAAGTAACTGCTGCGCTGTTTGTTCTATATTTATTTCGCAATTTTTTGTATTGCTATGGCGTAATAAGTTAGTAACTGCCTCTTTAATTACAAGGCCTGCTATACCCTCTACTTTAGCGGGCAGAGCATTTAAAACCACATTAAATGAAACGTTAAATCCTTGCTCTATTAACCTTTGCTTTAACTGTGCTACTTGGCTGACAAGATTAAGCTGTTTTAAATCACTTACGGCGCTTCTTACATCGCTAAGTAACTGCCTTGCCAAATCGGCCACTTGTGCAATTTCGCTATTTGCTTGAGCGTAGCGCTCTCCTTGGTTTAATTTATTAGCAAGCTCAGCTTTTAAAGCAATAGATGAAAGTGAATGACCTAAAATATCATGCAAGTCGCGAGCTATTCGTTCTCGCTCTGCAATAGCTGCTAATTGCTCTAGTTGGTTAGCGCTTTCTTGTTCGCGCTTTTTGTATAAGCTTTCTCTTTTTGCTGCAATACCGTAACTAAATAATGTGGCGCATAGAATCAAAGCAACGCCTAAAAAGTATTGAACCTTACCTATATCTCCAATATATGTGCTTAATAAAACCGTGAATATAATTGCGATCGCAGCATAAATTCTTTGACGGTAGCTGTAAGAGTAGCCTGCTATATAGGCTACGAAACCAAATAAAGTAGGCGTACCTGTGGTGTAAAAAGTAGCGCAAAAACAAATTAAGAGCATGGCTACAAATAACTTAGTCACCCCTGCGCTTTTACAGTTTATTGCTTTTACATACAAAAGAATAAAAGCAATATAGAAGGCTAAAGACATAACAATTTGGTTAACTGTAAAGCTCGAAAAATTAATTATTAGCGGGAGTAAATAAAAGCCGGTAAAAATTAAATGTCCATATTTCCAAAAACCTTTATCGCTTTGTTGAGAAAAGCTGCTTAACGAGCTCATACTAATACCTCTGGCATATTATTTTTACTTATAGCACTATTTTTATTAATAAATATAAATAACATAAAAATGCATACCAGCATAAAGCAATCTGCGTACGTAATAGTAAAACTTAACGCCTCTAGCACTTCATTAATAGTTAAGCTGATTAAAATTAAAGAATTCATAATTACCTCCTGTTGAGTAAGGTAACTATGCCCACATACAAAAATAATAAGAGTGTGAAGTGTCATCAACTTTAATGACTTTTGTCATGCGGTAAAAAATTCATCTTAAGAATTTTTAAGCAATGTTAATATATTCAAAAAGTACAACAAGGAAACTAAATGCAGCCTCAGCAACAAAGTTTAATTTATTTACACATAGCGGTATTACTTTTTGGCGGGACCGCTCTATTTGCCAAACTTATTGGTTTAAATGCTTTAGATATTACCGTTTACAGAACTGCAATTGCAGGAATGGCTATTTTAGCCATGCTTTATTTTCAAAAAAAACAAATTAAACTCAACAAACCTAAAGACTATCTTATTGCGTTATTTTTAGGTGTTGCGGTGGGTATTCACTGGGTTACCTATTTTGCTGGTATGCAAATGGCCGGTATAACTATTGGAATGCTGGCATTTTTTAGCTACCCCGTAATGACGGTGTTTTTAGAACCCTTATTTAATAAAAGCAGGCCAAAAGCAAAAGATATAATAAGTGCAGCGGTGGTTGTTTTAGGTATTTACTTATTAGTACCAAGTGCAAACTTGGGCGATGATGTAACCCTAGGTGTAATAACAGGTGTGATATCAGCATTGTTTTTTTCAATAAGAAACATTACTCATAAGCGCTACTTTAGCCAATATGGCGGGCCGCAAACGATGTTTTATCAAACCTTAGTGGCAAGCATTATGTTGTGTGCATTTATAGAAGTACCAGTGTATGAGGTTAGTAATCATGACCTGATTTTAATTGCTGTAGCGGGTGTTATATTTACAGCTACACCGCACTCGTTATTTGCAGCAAGTTTAAAGCATTTATCAGCGGCAACTGCGGGGTTAATTTCTTGCTTGCAGCCACTTTATGGCACCATACTGGCTATAGTAATTATTCATGAACGTCCTACTGTTATGACGTTAGTTGGTGGAGCACTCATAGTGAGTGCCGCTTGTTTTGAAACGTGGTCAATCACTAAAAAGGCTCGACAATGAAAGTATTTGCACACCGTGGTGCCAGTGGGGATTTTCCTGAAAACACCAAAAGCGCTATTTTAGAAGCGTTAAAAGTAGGTGTTGATGGTATTGAAGTAGATATTCAAAGTTCCTTCGATGATTACATGGTAATACACGATTCATGGCTTGATAGAACCACCAGCGGTAAAGGCAGGGTGAGTAACTTTACCGCTCATGAGCTCTCTAAGCTTGATGCTGGAAATGGTGAAAAAATTCCTACTCTTCAGCAGCTGTTTGATTGGAATAACAATAAATCTTTATTAAATATTGAGCTTAAACACACGTTTGCACTAGAAAGGTTTGTGGCTCTATTAGAACAAAACATTGAAGCTAAAAAAATATCGAAAACCAATATTTTAGTATCATCGTTTGATCATCATCAACTACAGTGGCTTAAAAACAAGCTACCATGGCTTAAAATAGGCGCCCTTACTTCTTCTATTCCAATTAACTATGCAAAGTTTGCTAGTGATTTAAACGCTTATAGCGTACATGCAGATAAAACCTTTATAAATAAGGCCTTTGCAGAGGATGCAAAAAAAAGAGGCCTAAAGATTTATGCTTATACAGTCGATAGGGAAGAAGATATAGCGCTAATGCTTGAGTATGGCATAGACGGAATTTTTACAAATTACCCAGCGCGAACCAAAGCTTACTTGTTGTCGTTACAAAAAGGCTAACTTACATTCCCCTCACTTAAATAACAATCGTAGGGCTTGAGCATAATGAGTGGTTTCATGAAAATTTATAACTATATAGAGCAAACATTCTTTTTTACGTTAACCCGTAAAATAGTCGGTAATTTAAGTTTTGTATTATTGTTCCAAGCAATTACGTTATTTTGGCTGCATCAGAGTTTAAGCGAACAACAGCAAAGTACAGGGCTATTTTGGCTGCTTACGCTTGTGATTATATCTGGTTTTATTTTTACTCTTTTTTATATGCGTTTTTTAATTGTTCGCCCTGTTACTGCTATGCGCGATACTTTGATAGAAATAAACCAACAAGATGCAAATTTAGCAGCAAAACTTCCCCACTTTTCGTATGACGAATTTAAAGATTTAAGTTCACAATACAATATATTTACTGCCCATTTAAGTGAGTTACTCAGCACAACATATAACAGTGCTCAAGCGAGTGCACACAGCAATACACAAGTCACTGAATCAATGAAAAATACTGAGCAATCAAGTGAGCAACAAATACAGTTAAGCCACAGTATTATTAATGCCAGTATGCAAATAACCCAAAGCTTACAAGACATAGTAAATAATACAGATAGCGTACATAACGTTAATAATGAACACCTTAACTTTGTAAAACTATCTGCGTCAGAACTCGCTGCTTTAGTAGAGCAGGTAAAACTTATTACTAATATGCTAGGTAGCTTTTCAAATACAATTGCGGGACTAAAAGAGAACAGTGAAAACATTCGTAGTATTTTAAAAATGGTTGAAGAGTTTTCTGATCAAACTAATTTGTTAGCCCTCAACGCCGCAATAGAAGCAGCTAGAGCGGGTGAAGCAGGCAGAGGATTTGCCGTAGTTGCAGACGAAGTACGCACGCTTTCAATAAAGGTAAGTGGCGCAACTAGGCAGATTAGCGACTTTATAAATCAGATGAATGATTTGGTAAACGAGACAAATAAAGAGTCTGAGCAATTAATGACTCACTCTAATAACGCACAAAGTTCAATTAGTGCAACCTGTGATGGCTTTACTAAAATGCTTAGTGAGTTTGAGCACAACCAGCAGCAGCTGCAACAAATAGCCAGTGCTGTACATTTGCTTGAGGGCACCCAAAGTACGACTCACCAATCGGTAGAGCAAATCGTAGCTTTAGGGGAGCAAGCTAAACAACAAATAGATACGGCATTAGCCGATAGCGAGCAATCTCAACAGCTAAGCTTACAAACCCAACAACAGTTAAAGCGCTTTGTGCACTAAGAAGCGTTTTCGGGCTCAGAGAAATATGGTAAATTACGCAGCTATTAATTTAAGTGTGTAAAGCGTGTGAGCAACCCTACCCCAGACTATGAAAAATTAGCCCTGCAAATAAAAACCTGGGGGCAAGAGCTTGGCTTTAGCGAAGTGGGCATTACTGATATTGACTTATCTAAGCACGAAGCCCAATTGCAACGTTGGCTTGATGCAGGCTACCACGGCTCGATGGATTATATGGCTGCCCACGGTATGAAACGCGCCCGCCCTGCTGAATTAGTGCCTGGTACACAGCGTGTTATATCCGTAAAAATGAATTATCTGCCTCCCGATGCTGGCTTTGCAAAAACCTTAAAAAATAAAGAAAAAGCATATATAAGCCGCTATGCATTAGGTCGTGATTACCATAAATTAATGCGTAATCGTTTAAAAAAACTCGGCCAAAAAATAGAGCAAGAAGTTGGCGAGTATGGCTTTAGACCCTTTGTAGATTCAGCCCCTGTACTTGAGCGTCAACTTGCCGAAAAAGCCGGTTTAGGGTGGCGTGGTAAGCATTCGTTATTAATAAACCAAGAAGCAGGATCATGGTTTTTTTTAGGCGAGCTATTTATTGATTTACCTCTACCAATTGATGCAGAAAACACCTTTGAAGGCTGCGGAAAATGCGTTGCTTGTATTACTCTTTGCCCAACAGGTGCAATTGTAGAGCCCTACGTTGTTGATGCACGTAAATGTATATCGTATTTAACCATAGAACACCAAGGGCCAATACCAGAGCAGTACCGAACTTTATTAGGCAATCGTGTTTATGGTTGTGATGATTGCCAGTTGGTATGTCCTTGGAATCGTTATGGACAAATAACTGACGAAAATGATTTTCATCCTCGCACTCAATTAAAAGATAAAGATTTACTTGAGCTGTTTGCTTGGGATGAGCCTACATTTTTAAAAAACACCGAAGGCAGCCCTATTCGTCGCATTGGCCACGAACGTTGGTTACGTAATTTAGCAGTTGGTTTAGGTAATGCAGAGTTCAGCCCCGCTATTATTAATGCCCTACAAGATAAAAGCCAAATATGCAGCGAACTTGTTTTAGAACATATTGAATGGGCACTTGCTCAGCAAAACGATAAACAACGATTACAAATTCGTAAAACAGCTAGGTTAATTAGAATTGTAGAAAAAGGCTTACCAAGGGATGCATAGCACCGCTTAAGTAAACCTTTATATTGCGAAGTAACTAGTTTTTCAAAAGTAACAATAGATCTTGTTCTATCTCTGTAAAGGCTGCTTTGACTTGTTTAACAGACTCTTCTCTTGCTACTGAGTTTTGGATAGTTTCATCTACTTTTTTATAAATAAACACCTCCTGATCTTCATCCAGTCCCATTGATGGGATACGTTCTTCGAGCTCTTCTTGTAACTGTTTAAACACTTTTTCGTTGTTTTGACGGTTTTCATTCAACAAGCTAATTAAGCTATGAAACTTACTATGAACAGTACTTGCTACGGCATTAAGTTTCGCTCGTTGTGATTCAAGCATTTTCTTGGTCATGATGGCGCGTAGCTGCTGCTCGGTAACACTGACAATAAAACATACGTGGTCGCGTATACGACCATGCTTGTCAGGGTCATGATCGGGCATATTTAAAATGAGTAAGCTAATCAATTCATAGTTAACTAAAATTCGGTGCGAAAACTCATGTAAGCGCCCTTTGTTTTTCAGCATTTCAAATAGCTCCACCACAATAGGTGAACACACGCCGTTTAGCGCAAAGTGGCTAATTTCATTATTTTCTCTAAATTCTACATTGCTTTGTAAATCAAAAGACTGAAGGCAATCTACAAGCGCTTTACCTAGCTCTTGAGGATCGTTAATAAAGCCTATGTTTTCAACGTAGTTAACTATTTGCCCCATTTCACTGCTATTGGCCATTGCATTAAATGCAGTTGATGTTGCATCTTCAACTTGCTTTTCTAGGCTTTGCTTTTCAACGAGTACTTGATTTAAATTTTTAAGCTTAGATTTAAGTTCGTCATGGCCAAAAGGTTTTACAATATAATCTTCTGCGCCAACAGAATAGCCTTCCATGCGTTCTTCAACAGTGCCGCGAGCAGAAACAAACATAACAATAATGTGTGCGGTATTTGGATTTGCTTTAAGTGCTTTACATACTTCATAGCCGTTCATTTGCGGCATACTTACGTCGAGTAATATAACCTGAGGCATATAACCTTCAACCATGTTTAAACACTCAGGACCATTTGTTGCTACTTGTAATTCAAAATCAAGCTCCTCTAAAATTTCCTCAATAATTTCAAGGTTAAAGGGTTCGTCATCAACGGCAAGTATTTTAGTTAAGGCCATAATTTATCATCCATTCAAATTCTTTAAAAAGTTACTTGGTATGCCAAAAAACAATTAATTAGTGTGTTGTATTAACTGATCTTCAGCTAAATGCTCGTCTAAGTTTATTTCTAATGGC
This sequence comes from Pseudoalteromonas sp. SR41-7, assembly GCF_014163935.1. NCBI lineage: Bacteria > Pseudomonadati > Pseudomonadota > Gammaproteobacteria > Alteromonadales > Pseudoalteromonadaceae > Pseudoalteromonas > Pseudoalteromonas sp. SR41-7. Next base: position 410,832 of record NZ_JACJEF010000001.1, read on the forward strand.
ACTTGTATAGATATAGTTGCACCACCATTTTCGTTGTTACGTGCAGTGATTTCACCTTGGTGTAAAGATACAAACTCTCTACACAATGCAAGGCCTAACCCTGTGCCACCAGCACCACTATTTGTTTTACTGCTTTGCACAAACTTAGTAAAAATATGCTCCAACTCATCTTCTGGTATACCGACCCCATTATCGGTAACCTCTATAGTAGCAAGCTTATTATCTGACTCTAAATTTACCCGTATTTTACTTTTAGGTTCGCTAAATTTAAGTGCGTTACCTAGTACGTTTCGAAGTAACTGGTTTATTTGCTCTTCATCACATTGTGCAATTACAGGTAATGGCTGTGCGGTAAATATAATCTCAATTTCTTTTTCCATTGCCGTACCAGACACATCATCAATACTTGTTTTAATAATATTCGCTAAATTATAGGGACGAGGGTTAAATGGAAACTTGCCTACATCTAGCTTAGATAGGTCGAGTAAATTATTTAGTAACGACAGTAAACGCTCACCACTACTCTCTATTCGCGATAAATACTTAATGAGTTTTTCTTTTGCAAAATCTCCAGCTTCTAATTTACTTAAACCAAAACGAGAAAAGCTTAAAATAGAGTGCATAGGTGTTCGAAGTTCATGCGACATGTTTGCTAAAAATTCTGATTTACTTAAGTTTGCAGCCTCAGCCACATTTTTAGCATGCTCGAGTTGTGAAGTACGCGCTCTTACTTGCTCTTCAAGAACATCTTTTGCTTCAAGTAATAAATCCTCTTTTTGCTTAAGATGGGTTACATTTTTAAATATGACCGCAAGTGCTATTTCGCCATGGTGATCTATCTCATTAAAAGAGCCAACTAAGGGTATGTAACCTCCTGCTGTTTTAGATAAACGTAAATCGCAGCTAAATTGTCGATTACTATTTAATGTCGAAATCTTATCTTTAATACCTAAAATTGAATCATCATCTAAAAAATCAAATACTGATTTACCTTCGAGTTCATTAAACGGTAAGTTAAATAGTCTCAAGCAAGCATCATTAGCTTCTATCACTCTACCGCACTTTTCAAATAACATAATTGCATCGGGCGTATGTTTATAAATAACCTGAAGTAGGCTGTCTTTTTCTATTAGGGCATCAACCGTATCTTGTAGCCTTTCGACAAGTTCTGCGTTATGGCGTTTTAATAGCTCTGTTTGCCACAGTTTATGTATTGATTGTAATAATGAGCTGTCGTTCAATGGCTTAATAAGTACGTCTTCTACACCTTGACGAATAGCTTCAATCATTGAAACTTGATCAGGGCGTGAGGTAAATAACAAACAACGACAATGCGGTTGGGTTACTTTTAAATTTGAAAAAATTCCTAAACCTGTTCCGTCATCTAAAATAAAATCGCTTATCAGTATATCTATTTGCTTTTCTTTCGTAATTTCTAAAGCTTCTGCAGAGGTGGTTGCTGTATGAGTCTCGATATGAGCACCGATCAAGCTGCTTTTCATTTTTTCGAGACGTTCAGGAACATGATCGACGAGTAAAATAGTAGGTAATTGCAAAATATGGTTAGAGCCCAATTCTAATAGGCTCTCTAAAAGAGAAGTAATTTCTTTATTAGAAAAAAATGGGTAGACCACGGTTGCGTCAGGCGCAATATGATTTAGCTCGCTAAACGCAGTTAGTTGTTCACCGCTTTGTGCTTTTGGCGCAAGCAGCATAAAGCGCTCTTGCGCTACTTCGCTTACAAGCGGTTTTATAGAATCAACAGGCACACCATGGGCAACAACAACTAAGTCGTAATCGCCTATATTGGTATACATGTCTAGCATGCTGAAATGAATTAATTCGACCTCACACCCTATTAATTCTAAAAGCACTTTCACACGCATCGCGATGACACTACTACTATCAATAATTAATATTTTTCGAATCATCAAGCCACACTTCAAATTAATAAACTTAATATCCTAACAGCGTAGTCTATTTTTATTTAATTGGCATAAAGCCCTATCGTTTTTTTGTAAAAAAATATTACAAGGTTTCATAAAACAGTTTATTTAAGATGCTTTCCAAAAATAGTCAGGCTGTAGGGCTTGTTATCCATTATGGCAACGCTTGGTAGCTCGCCCCATATTTCAAAATCAAAATGCTTAAACAATTTAACACTGGGTAAATTATGACTAAAAATAAAACCAAGCAATACTTTAATATTTAATTGCTTAGCTTGTGTTTGAGCAAATATCATTAGCTTTTTACCAAGCCCTTTACCTTGTGCTTTACGGGTAAGGTAAATGCTCATCTCTACTGTGCCATCGTAAGCAGGACGCCCATAAAATGATTTATAACTTACCCAAGCAAGTACTTGGTTATTTTCGCAGTAAACATAAATAGGCCTTTTATCGTTATGGCTATTAAACCAGTCACGCTTTTCGTCAACAGTAACTTCTTCGGTATCTGCAGTTACCATTCGCCCTGCAATGGTTTCGTTATAAATGGCTACAATTTCACTAAGATCATCAATAGTTGCTAAACGGGTTGTCATAGGTCATTCAAAGGTTGATCAATTTGTTTCATATTAGCGTATGATTATCCAATCAAACAATTGAAAAGTTTAGGTAATGTAATGCTAAAAAAAATTATAATAGGATTAATGGCTTTATTTATTAATGCCCCACTCCACGCTGAAACATCATCAACTATTAACCAAACCTCTACCCAAGACTGTCAAGATTTTACCAATGTCGATATTCGAAAGCTTCGCTCAAAAGAATCTATTAATTTATGCCAATTTAAAAATAAGCCTTTATTAATAGTAAACACGGCAAGCAACTGTGGTTTTACACCCCAATTTAAAGGCCTTGAAGCGCTATATCAACGATACAAAGAACAAGGTTTAGTCGTATTAGGGTTCCCTTCTGATGATTTTTTTCAAGAAGAGGATAGTGAAAAAGAAACTGCAAAAGTATGCTTTGTAAATTATGGTGTAACCTTCCCTATGTTTGCTACAAGCGAAGTGCGTGGTAGTAAAGCGAATCCAATTTTTAAATATTTGAATGAGCAAACTAGCTCTCCAAATTGGAACTTTTATAAGTACTTAGTGTCTGCTGATCGTGAGACGGTTTTACGGTTTAACAGCAAAGCAGCACCTGATTCAGAACAAATGATTGCTGCAATTGAAACTGTGCTTTCTGATAAATAAGTTTATACTGGTACAATTAGTTGAAACTAACTAGAATGATATTTTAATTCGGTTAAAAAAAACACCACACTATACTCGGGAGATTTTATGACAGTAGCAAGCGCACGACATATACTTGTAGACAGTGAAGCACAATGCTTAGACTTAAAAACAAAAATTGAGCAAGGCGAAGACTTTGCTGAATTAGCCAAAGCGCATTCAAACTGCCCATCAGGTCAAGATGGCGGTGCTCTTGGTGAGTTTGGTCCTGGTATGATGGTTCCAGAGTTTGATAAAGTTGTGTTTTCAGCTCCAATTAACCAAGTACAAGGCCCTGTGCAAACTCAATTTGGTTATCATTTACTTGAAGTTACTAGCCGTTCAGAATAAATTTAACTGTATCGTAAGTAACGTTTTATAAAAGCCGCTTATGCGGCTTTTTTATGGAGTAATTATGCAATTAATTGGTTCTGTACCTTCACCTTACGTGCGCCGAATTAGAATTTGGGCACAACAAAACAACTGTAAACTAGAGCTTGTGAGTCTTGATATATTTTCTGAGCAAGATCGCCCTACTATGGCCAGTAAAAATCCAGCTCGAAAGATTCCTATTCTGGTAGATGGCGACTTAACACTTAGTGACTCTAATTCTATATTGCGCTATTTACTTGAAAAAACAGGTCAACCAAAACTAACGTGGCCGCAAGAGCACTTACTTACGACTATAAATGCCTGTAACGATTCGCTAGTAGAAATGTTGCTATGTGAACGCTCTGGATTTGACACCAAAAGCGATAAACTCTTTTTTAATTTGCAAAACGAACGAATTGAACAAACATTAAGCTTTTTAAATACCCATTTAAGCGATGAAGAATTTAAAAGCTGTGAATACCTCAACATCAGTTTATACTGCCTGCTTGATTGGATTTGCTTTCGTGAATTAACTGACTTTAGTCAGTATTCAGAGCTTGTTGCTTTTCATAAGCAATATGGCAAGCGTCAAGCAGCAATAGATACTAATCCTCGTCACTAATTTAAAAAGGTAAACACATGAGCGATATCGAAATTGAATCACAACTAGTTAACTTTGTAGAAAAAGTACGTGTTAGCGAAGTAATTTGGGCACTTGGTGCAGAAGATAATGGCTTTGTAGTGTGCGATTCTAACCAATTTGACGAAACTGACGTACTACTGCTTTGGGAAAGTGAAGAAGCAGCTAAAGCGCAATGTAAAGAAGAGTGGAAAGACTACAGCCCTGTAGAAATAAATCTTGATGAATTTTTAGATGCATGGGTTGAAGATTTAAATGAAGATAACGCACTTGTTGGCATTAACTGGAATGATGACCAAGTATGTACAGAGATTGAACCTACTGGTTTAGCTCGCGCATTAAGTGAATAATACTTTATACGCTTTATTTTAAGAGCGGATAAAACCCGACTAGCATCTACTGCTAGTTGGGTATAAAATAAAACACATCATTATTTTCAAGGTATTACGTTGAAAACCCATCTTGGTCGCCGGCCCTTTTCAGCCATGGAACTGCACACTCTTTATAATGGATATATATACGGTGATTTTAAAGTTGCACGTGAGCAACCAAAACACTGGCATTTTTGGCTTCCTCTAATTGCATACTACAGTGGTGCATATAGCGATGAAATTGGCTATCTAACGCTTGATGATCTGTCCCTTGAAAAAGATGTCTTATGTTTTAATTTTCATACTCACGGTAAGATAAAACCTCGCTTAGTTCCAGTGCATCAGGCACTTATAGATGCCGGGTTTAATGAATATTTAGCATTCATAAAATCACAAAATCAACAACGATTAATGTTCGACTTACCCGCTAAAACTGGCAGATACAGTGAAAAAGTCCGTATTTGGTTTTCAGGTGAAGGTGAGCGAACCGGCTATTTACAAAAGTGTGATATACCAAACGTTGATCAACTCGGTATGAAAACAGCCATAAGCAGCCTTCGTCTTAACTTTGAGCAACAAGTGCGTATACATGCTCTGCAAGCCAACTCTAAAGACGCCTTTAATTATCTCATGGGATTTAACGAATACCCACATAATGAATTTAAGGACGTGCTTTTATTAAATAACGTGATCCAAAAAATACGTATTATTAACTCACACCTGCATTGGCAGCGTTTTATAACACGCGAAAGCCACTGACAAACTTTGTTACTATTTCCCCTTAAAGTCATCGTTATAATCAATTACTCTATTAAAAAAAACTGTTAGGATATCTAACCCCCTAATAATATGAGCATAAAAAAGCCTATTTAGGGTAGTTTCTAACAACAACAATCTAGGGATCACTATGTTTCTTAAAAGCCTCTTAACAGTGAGCGTTGCTTTGGCAATGGGTGCTGCAAACGCTAACGAATTCGTTATTGAAAAACTCGCAAAACCAAGTTCACAACAGGTATCGTTAACACTCGATCCGAGCCAAGATACATTCACAGGGATGACTGAGATTTCCCTAGAAGTACTAAAACCAACAAAATACATTGAATTAAATGGCGTAGCTTACGCTGTTAAAATGGCGCAACTGCTTGGCGACGAAAACTGTGACTTAAACAACGAAATGCTTAAAACAGGTAAAGTTAAATTTAGCTGTGATGAGCAAATTCAACCAGGTAAATACACCCTTAAAGTTGATTTTTCAGCGCCATATAACCGTCAAAGTGTTGGTTTATACAAAACGTTAGACCAAGGCACACCTTACTTATTTACTCAATTTGAAATGAGTGATGCACGCCGTGCATTTCCTGTTTTTGATGAGCCAAGTTACAAAATTCCATTTCAGTTAACGATTACCGCGCCTACATCACAAAAAGTATATTCAAATACGCCAGAACTAAAAACAACGGTTGATGGCGATATGACCACACACTTTTTTGATAAAACGCCGCCAATTCCTTCATACTTAGTCGCGATGGCTGTTGGCCCATTTGAAGAATTAGATATTAAAGGCATGCCAATTCCTGGTCGTGTAATTACCCCTCAAGGTAAAATTCACTTAGCCCAATACGCAAAAGAAAACATGCCAAAAGTACTGGGCGCACTTGAAGCGTATTTTGGTATTCCTTACGTTTACAAAAAATTAGACTCAGTAGCGGTACCAGAGTTTCCATTTGGCGCAATGGAAAACTCAGGCTTAGTAACCTACCGAGAAGATATTTTATTAGTTGATTTAGCTGCAGCAACACGCAGTAAAAAACAGCGTAATGTATCAATTATTGCTCATGAACTTGCTCACCAATGGTATGGTAATTTAGTAACCATGAAATGGTGGAACGACTTATGGTTAAACGAAGCATTTGCTAGCTGGATGGCTGCAAAAATTACTAAGCAGCTTAACCCTGAGTTTGAATCGCACTTAGACCTGCCACAAAACAACGTAATGGCACTTGATGCACGCCTAAGCACCAAGCCTATTCGTAAGCCAATTAAAACCGAAGCCGACATTATGGACGGTTTAGGTCTTGCTTACAGTAAAGGTAGTTCAGTACTTGCTATGGTTGAAAACTGGATTGGCGAAGATGCATTTCAAAAAGGTATTCAAAGCTACTTAAAAGAGTTTTCATATAAAAATGCTGAAGCGGCCGACTTATGGGAAGCACTTGGTAAAGCGTCAAATAAAGACGTAGCGAGTGTTTTAAAATCGTTTATTGAGCAATCTTCTTTCCCACTAGTTAAAGTAACTCAACAAGGTAGCAAAGTAACTATTTCACAAAGCCGCTTTGTAAACGCAGGCGTTGATGCGCCAGAGCAGTTATGGAATGTACCGGTGGCAATTAAATATGGTGCTGGCGATAAAGTGAAAACAGCAAACGTATTACTTAATAAACAAAGCCAAACACTAGATTTAGACTTTGAACCAGAGTGGATTTATCCCGACCAAGGTGCATTAGGCTACTACCGCTGGGTAATGGATGATGCACAATTTAGCGCACTTGTTAAAAAGGCGCCAAGCGTACTGAGTGACCGTGAACGCTTAGCGTTACTATCTGCTACTGATGCGCTACTTGATGCTGGTGTTATATCTGCTGCTAAGTTAATGCAAACACTTGAAGTGTTCGTAAGCGATAGCCACCCTCGCGTAGCAAATACCGCACTAGGTTACTTAGTGTCGCAACAGCGCACTTTTAAAGACGATAGCAATAAAGACCTATGGCCTGAATTTATTCGCGGTGCAGTAACGCCTGCTGCTAAAAAATATGGTTTAGAAGCAAAAGCGGGTGAAGATGGTGCTATTGCACAACTTCGTGCAGCCGTTGTATCACGCTTAGGTTTTGATGGTGAAGATCAAAATGTCATCAATAAAGCCAAAGAACAAACGCAGGTTTATTTAAATGATCCACAAAAGGTAGACCCATACTTAGCGGGTACGTACTTAACTCTTGCTGCTTTTCATGGTGACAAAGCGCTGCTTGATCAATTCATGACAACGTTTAAAACGACTAAAGATCCGCAAGTACGCACAAACATGCTTGCAGCTATGGGCTTTTTTGGTAAACCTGAGTTACAAAAAGCGGTATTAGCTTATAGCTTAACGGATGAAGTAACGGCATCTGACATGCGTACTATTTTGTCAGGTCAAAGTTACACAGATGAGCGCCAAGCATTATTTATTGATTGGGTTTACAGTAACTACGATAAAGTAACAGCAAGCTTACCGCCGTTCTTTATACCTAACTTGCCGTACTTTACAACTGCAAGCTGTGATGCAGAAAGTTTAGCGACAACAAAAACCTTCTTTAACGAAAAAGTAGCTGATGTAGCTGGTTACGCTCGTACATTAAGTAAGCTTGAAGAAAGCACAAACGATTGTATCGCGCTTAAAACACGTGAACTTGAATCGGTTAATAGCTTTTTAAAAAGTAAGTAATTATTAGGTTTATTGAGCTATAAAAAAACAAAAGCCGCTGAAAATAAATTCAGCGGCTTTTTACGTTTATATTTTTGCTTTATTAATTACCAATAATCATAGTTAGCTTGGCTATAAAATCTTTGGCTGCTTGCTCAGAATTTATTTTAAACGCAACACCGTAGTGAATAGGTTGAGCGCTTTTAAAAATGCGCGTAGGAAAGCGTGTCATCTCACTGCTATGGAAGTACCCTTGCGCACGCGTCACGCCATCGATATCATTAAAATCATCGCTAAACACTTCAAATGCTGGGCGAATTACTATTTTACCCTTGCCGCTTTCGCTGTGGGTATAAAATGCTTCTTTAGAGTTTACTAACATGTACTCTGCAATATTTTTAATCTTAAAATTACTTCTGCACTGTAATTTAATGAGCTGTTCTGTCAGCTCGTCTGCACTATAAGCCACGTGTAATCCCTATTAGTTAATTTGCGTATTAGATTAACGCATACACACAATAAAATCTGAATTTATTTGTCTGCTTCACTTTGTTATATCACATACAAAAGCGAGTTTTTCATTGTTGTAACTCATTCTTGTTATATTTGTTTCGCAGTAGGTGCTTAAATTAAGCCATTGCGATACTTCATCACTTCCATCAAGTTTACGCTGATAAACGCGGTTTTTAATAGCATAAGCAATGGTCGCATTATCTTTTAAAATAAAATCTTGAACTTGAGCCGGTAACCTTAATAGGTCTTCAACTTGTTTATCTTGTGGATTAAAACTCGCTAAAATGTGTTGCTCGTTTTTAGTGTAACTAAATAAAAATGCAGCCATTAAGTTGTTATAAATAAGCGTTCGGCCAATATTACTGGCAGCTATTTCCCCCTTCGCTTGTGCAACAGAAGTATATTGAAGCGTGTGAGGCTTTCCTAAAATAAACATCACTAAATCATTTTGGACACCCCATGCATGGTATCCAACAGGTTCAATCCAATCAAAAATACGACGTGGCGCATCTTCATTTTTGAGTGGGTATTGCCACAATTTTTGCTTACCGTCAGCTTCTACAACAATCGCTGATATCGCATCACCACTTGGCATAACTGTTGGTGAGTATTCGCTTACGGGAGAGTTAGTTATATTGGTAACTTTTTTTGACGTGAAATCATAATAAGCAATATCAGTTTGGCTTTGCCCTTTATTAATTACTTCATGAGTAAAGTATAAACCTGTACTTGTTAAGTGCGGTTGGTTGTTATAACTATTTTTATCGCTCACAATACTAACTTGTACCCCGAAAGGTGTATTTAAATCAGCAAGTAATACTTGGCTTTTTGGCATGCTAGCCTGCACCACTATTGGGCTCAGCGCTGCTATAGAAAATAATCCAAGTAATGGTTTAATAAGTTTCATGCTTTCTCTCGTTTTAATTTTAAGCACCTCATGATAACGTTATTTGCTGATGGCGTCACTTGAGCTAAGTCAGTCAACTCTTAAGATACCCAAACGACTTAAAATAATGTTAAGTTTAGTCTGGTTATAAAACCTGGTCCTAAAAAAGAGAATTAACATGTCAGCTAAAAATCCTATTATTGCGATTACGGGTTCATCTGGTGCGGGTACAACCACCACAACGAATGCAATTAAACATATTTTCCGTAGCCTTAATATTCAAGCGGCTTTTGTCGAAGGAGATAGCTTTCATCGTTACACTCGCCCCGAAATGGATAAAAAAGTTCGAGAAGCACAACAAGAAGGTAAACATATTAGTTACTTTGGCAGAGAGGCCAATGACTTTGGCGCTTTAAAAACGCTGTTTGAAAACTATAGCGAAACAGGTCAAGGAAAGTTACGCCGCTACTTACATACCTTTGATGAAGCCGTTCCGTACAATCAATTACCAGGTACATTTACACCTTGGCAAGATCTTGACCATAATACTGACATTTTGTTTTATGAAGGGTTACACGGTGGTGTTGTTGATCAAGATGTAGACGTTGCAAAGCATGTCGATTTATTAATAGGCATGGTTCCAATTATTAACCTTGAATGGATTCAAAAATTAATACGCGATACATCCGAACGAGGCCATTCTCGCGAAGCGGTTATGGGCTCTATTGTGCGCAGTATGGATGACTATATAAATCATATTACCCCGCAGTTTTCTCGTACCCATATTAATTTTCAACGCGTGCCGACCGTTGATACATCAAACCCATTTAGCGCCAAAGATATTCCATCTCTTGATGAAAGCTTTGTAGTTATTCGCTTTAGGGGGATTGATGATGTTGATTTTCCTTATTATTTACGGATGATCGAAGGCAGTTTTATGTCTCGTATTAATACGCTTGTAGTACCAGGGGGCAAAATGGGCTTAGCTATGGAGCTGGTTCTTACTCCACTTATTAAAGATATTATTTTGAAAAAGCGTGCACTGGAAAACTTAGCACCTTTGGATATACCTATTTAACTCCTCTTCTAAGATTGAGCTCTCTCACGTACACTGCTGATTTTAGTAACAATAAGGGACATTGTGTTGTACTCATTAAAAATTATTGTGGGTTCTAAAAACCCTGTAAAAATTAACGCGGCTAAACATATTTTTGCAATGTATTTCCCTGAACATGAAATTGATTGCCAAGGTGTTGATGCCCTATCCAATGTGCCAGATCAACCTATTGGCGAAGAAGAAACACGTGTTGGCGCACAAAACCGTGTTAATTATTGCAAAGAGCATTACCAAGCTCACTACTACGTGGCAATGGAAGGCGGTGCAGAGCAATTTAGCTATGGTGCAGCAACGTTTGCTTACGTAGTTATTGATAATGCCTTAAATCAGGTTGTAGGGCGCAGCAGCAACCTCCCCTTGCCTCAAGTGCTTTATAACGCATTACTTAACGGCGAAGAGCTTGGCGATGTAATGGACAAAGCATTTAATACCACCAACGTTAAACAAAAAGGGGGCGCTATTGGGTTACTTACAAACAATCACGCCACGCGCGAAAGCACCTATACACAAGCACTCACTTTAGCTATGGCGCCCTTTCTACACGTAGATCTCTACAGCCAAACAAATTAATTTAGGAAGTTTAATGAAATACAACTATGTATTGTTTGATGCAGACGAAACCTTATTTAGGTTTGATATTTTAGCGGGCATGACTCGCATGTTTAAAGCTTACAACGTAGATTTTAGCCAAGACGACTATATTCATTATCAAAAAACCAATAAGCAGCTGTGGGTTGATTATCAAAATGGCACTATTAGCGCAGATTACTTACAAGTAACACGCTTTAATGAATGGGCTTCAAAACTCAATGTGCCCGCAAAAGAGCTAAACGATGCTTTTTTAGATGCTATGGCGCAAATTTGCGAGCCATTACCTGGTGCTATTGAGCTTTTAAATAAACTTAAGCCAAATGCTCGATTAGGTATTATTACTAACGGATTTGCCCGCTTACAAACCGTACGCCTTGAGCATACTGGCTTAAAAGATATGTTTGAATGGTTAGTAATATCTGAACTTGTGGGTATAGCAAAACCAAATAAAGCGATTTTTGAGCACACATTTGAGCTAATGGGTAACCCTGATAAAAGCGAGATACTTATGGTGGGTGATACTGCTGCAAGCGACATACTTGGCGGCAACAATGCAGGTATTGATACTTGCTGGTTACAACACCCTGGTGAGCAATTAGCCGATGGAATAAAACCAACCTATACAGTAACTCATTTAAATCAGTTACAAGCTCTTTTAGAGTTATAATAGAGTAAATTTTACGCAAAAAAATGACGCTAATTAGCGTCATTTTTTATAACTGTTTGCGAGCTGTTCTTTTACTGCTTTTAGGCTGGAGCTAACTCAAGACCGGGTGCAGGCATCGTCACAGGCGTTTCAAATGTTGCCCACTCCCATGCTGACTCTGTAGCCATAATTTTACGTAGTAATTTATTATTTAAATCATGACCCGATTTAAATGCAGTTACTTTACCCAAAAGATTATGACCTGTCATAAACATGTCACCAACACAGTCTAATATCTTGTGCTTAACAAACTCATCGCTATAACGTAAGCCATTAGGATTTAAAACTTTGAATTCATCAAGTACCACAGCACTATCCATGCTACCACCTAGCGCTAGGTTGTTTGCATGCATGTATTCAATATCTTTCATAAATCCAAAAGTACGCGCACGGCTAATTTCTTCAATAAAGCTTTGCGTTGTTATATCCAACCCAATACGTTGGCGACTTTCATTGATAGCTGGGTGGTTAAATGCAATCTCAAAGTCGATATGAAAACCATCATATGGTTCAACTTCAGCCCACTTACCATCTTCTTCAATGCGTACTTTTTCTTTAATACGGATAAAGCGTTTAGCAACGTTTTGTTCTTCAATTCCGCCTTTTTGTAACAGATATATGAATGGTAATGCACTACCATCCATAATCGGCACTTCTGAGCTGTCCAATTCTACAATTAGATTATCAATGCCCATTGCAGCAACAGCTGCAATAAGATGCTCAGTAGTTGATAAGCGAACACCATCTTTGTTAATTAAACAGGTACACAACTGCGTATCACCAACGGCTTCAGGTGTTGTTTCAAAATCAACAACCGGATCAAGGTCGACACGACGAAATACAATCCCAGTATTTGCGCTCGCAGGTCGGAGAGTTATTGTGACCTTCTCACCTTTATGAAGTCCAATTCCTATGGCTTTGACTACTTGTGCAATCGTACGCTGTTTAATCATAGGTATGCTCACTTTTAAATCAGTTACAGTTAGACGGCGGAGTTTAACATAAATCCTTTTGCCTTTCAATATTTGTACATATTTCAAACAAAAGTATTATTAAATGTTAATCTGCCTGCTTACGTAAAAAAGCGGGAATATCAAAATAATCACCACCTTCTGATTTATCTGCTTTTTTACTATTTTGCGCTGAAGAACTTGAACTACTTGAACTCGTTGAAGGCGCTTTCTCTTTACTTTGCGCTTGCTCTTTAGTCGTGTTTTCTTCAGCGTTTGTATCTTGGCTTGCAAAGCTTGGCACGTACATGCTGCTCGTTTGGTTTGATGTGCTTGCAACATCAGAACCTGATGCTTTTTTAAAGCCGTTATCAACAATACCAAACTGTGGACGACGATCGCCGCCTAAACCAGTTGCAACAACCGTTACACGTAGCTCATCAGTCATTTCTGGGTCGATTACCGCACCAACAACAACCGTTGCGTTTTCTGACGCAAGTGCTTTAACGTGATTACCAACAATTTCAAATTCTTCAATCGCAATGTCCATACCAGCGGTAATATTAACTAAGATACCTTTAGCACCTGTTAAATCAACGTCTTCTAGTAGTGGGCTTGAGATAGCAGCTTCTGCAGCTTCTTGTGCACGATCAGGACCTGACGCAGACGCCGTTCCCATCATTGCAGTACCCATTGCAGACATTACTGTTCTAACATCGGCGAAATCCACGTTAATTAAACCAGAACGTGTAATTAGCTCTGCTATACCTTGTACCGCACCAAATAATACGTCATTAGCTTTAGCGAAGGCATCTAGAAGTGTAGTCCCTTTCCCTAAAACTTTAAGCAATTTATTGTTAGGAATTGTAATAAGTGAATCTACAATTTCTGACAATTCATTAATGCCTTGTTCAGCGGCTGCTGCACGTTTTTTACCTTCAAAATCAAAAGGACGTGTTACAACTGCAACGGTTAAAATACCGAGTTCTTTAGCAATTTTAGCAACTACCGGTGCAGCACCAGTACCTGTACCACCGCCCATACCGGCTGCAATAAATACCATATCGGCGCCTTCAAGGCTGGCACGAATTGTATCTGCATCTTCTTCAGCCGACTTACGGCCTACTTCAGGGTTTGCGCCCGCACCTAACCCAGAGGTTATTTGCGTGCCTAGTTGAACTGTAATATCGGCAGCAGAGTTACGTAATGCTTGCGCATCCGTATTAGCGGCTATAAAACGCACGCCTTCTATTTGTTGTTTTACCATGTGCTCAACAGCGTTACCGCCACCACCGCCCACGCCGATTACTTTTATTACAGCTTCTTCGCTGTGTTGTTCCATTATATCAAACATGTTTACTCTCCGACTTGAGTCTTAAAACTCGCCTTGGAACCATTTAGTAATGCGGTTCCACCAATTATTGTTATCCTCTGCTTTCGACTTTTGTGCATTCATCGATTGCATGGTACGCCCGTATTGTAACAAACCAACAGCGGTTGCGTATGAAGGATCATCTACATAGTCTGTCAAACCAACCATCCCGATTGGTTTGCCTATTCTTACTGGCATTTGGAAGATGTCTTCTGCCACTTCCATAGCGCCAGTCATTTTAGCAGTTCCGCCTGTTATAACGAGACCTGCCGCAATTTGGTCTTCTAAGCCTGAACGACGAATTTCTTCCATCGCAAGCTCAAATAATTCTCTAAAACGAGGCTCTACCACCTCAGATAATGTATGGCGCGACATCAACCTTGCTGGTCGCCCGCCTACACTTGGTACTTCAATTGTGTCTTCGCTACTTGCCATTTGGCTACTAGCACATGCGTATTGTACTTTGAGTGACTCTGCATGTGATATAGGTGTGCGAAATATTTTTGCAATATCACCAGTAACTTGGTTACCCGCTACAGGTATAACGGCAGAGTGACGAAGTGCGCCATTAATATAAATGGTGATATCCATAGTACCGCCACCAATATCAAGTACTGCAACACCTAGCTCTTTTTCGTCATCTGTTAGTACAGAATAGCAAGACGCAAGGGCAGTAAAGATAAGTTGATCGACTTCAAGACCACAGCGTTCTACACATTTTTCGATATTTTTTGCCATGTCGTTTGAGCACGTAATGATATGTGCACGCGCTTCCATACGAACGCCGCTCATGCCTAGTGGGTTTTTAATGCCCTCTTGCATATCGATGCTGTATTCTTGCGGCAATGCATGTAGCATTTTACGCTCTGCTGAAATAGGCACAGAACGCGCAATATGTATTACGTTTTCAATGTCTTCGTCAGTGACTTCGGTGTTATTAATTGCCACCACACCACTTTCGTTTTGACACTGTATATGTTTGCCAGAAATACCCAAATACACAGAGCTTATACGACAATCAGCCATTAACTCGGCCTCGTCTATTGCTCGTCGAATAGACTCAGACACTAAGTTTAAATCGTTAACGCCGCCTTTATCCATACCATGAGATACTTGGCTGCCCACACCAACAATGCTGAGCTTGTTATCTGCGGTGATTTCACCTACCGTGGCAACCACTTTCGAGGTGCCAACGTCTAATCCTATTACTAGGTTTCTTTCTGCTGACTTAGTCATGCCTTACTCTTATTTTGTAATTGTTCTTCTTGCATTGGCTTAAAGCTTACTGCAAGGCCGGTATCATACCGTAAATCGATTGTATCTACTTGTGCATCTGCACGTTGTTCCATTCGTGGATAAACGTCTATAAAACGTTGTACACGCTTGGCTTTATCTTTACGCCCTAAATTTAAGCGAATTCCGTTATCTAGCCAAAGTTGCCACGAAAAACGCTCCGATAATGCCAAACTTGTTAATGTTAAACCATTAACTCTGAGCATTTCATCAAATTGCTTAAAAGCAACCCACGCCTCTTCTTCGCTACCTTCTGGGCCATATAACTGCGGTAAGTTATCATCTAACTTATCGCTGCTGGCTTGAAATGCTTGGCCACTTTGGTTGAGCAACAAGTCGCTATTCCAGTGAGCAACTACTTCATGTTCAACTACATACACCTGTATAGTATCAGGCCATTGTTTACGTACCGAAGCGGTAGCAACCCAAGGCAAGTCTTGAACTAGCTGCTGCACGTGCTTAACATCAAGTTCAAAAAAACTACTTAAATCGGCTTTTTTAATTGCTTTTATAATTGCCGTTTCATCTGTGTATTTGGGATGCCCTTGCACTGTAAGGTGCTTAATTTGAGCATCTTTATTTTCAACTAACCAATCAGATACACCTGTGGTTATTTGTACTAAGCCTATAACCACAATCAGAAAAAAACTCACTCCAAAAATCAGCGACCAATTAAAGTTAAGTTGCTGTTTTAGTTGTTGAGCTTTTTCTAAAAGGGGATGCATATTAAAGCGTTTGCTCTAAAATGCGAACAACTAATTGCTCAAAAGTTGCCCCGTTCGCTTTTGCAGCCATCGGTACTAGTGACTTTTCAGTCATGCCTGGTACTGTATTTACTTCTAGCAGGTAAAAATTCCCTTGCTCGTCTTGCATAGCATCAACACGACCCCAACCACTTGCACCCACTAAATCAAACGCATCTAGCGATATGGCTTGTAAGTACTTAGTATCTTGCTCTGATAAATCTGCAGGGCAATGATACTGGGTTGTATTTGATTGATACTTAGCTTGGTAATCGTAAAAGCCATTAGGTGTCGTCATCTCAATGACTGGTTGTACATCGTCGCCAAGCACCGTGATTGTAAATTCACGACCAGTGATCCACTGCTCTACAAGTACTTGGTTATCAAACTTAAATGCATTAGCTAGTGCATCTTCAAGCTCTTGTGATGTACTTGCTTGCGCCATACCTATGCTTGAACCTTCATGCGATGGCTTAACCATGACCTTTTTAAATTCATCCATAATGGCTTTAGCATCAAAGCCTTTTTTAGCATCAACTACGGTATAAGGTGCTGTGCTTAAACCCGCTGATTTAAATAAGTGCTTACAACGTACTTTATCCATAGCAAGTGCTGAACCTAGTACATTACTGCCCGTGTAAGGCAAGTCCATAAATTCAAGTGCTCCCTGCACTGTGCCGTCTTCGCCACCACGGCCATGCAAAGCGATAAAAACGCGATCTACATTTAATTCTTTTAACTCCCACAAAGAACGACTTTGTGGGTCAAATGCAATTGCATCAATACCACTATTTTGCAGCGCATTTAAAACAGCCTGACCCGATCGTAAAGACACTTCACGCTCTGCTGAGTTACCACCTAGCAGTACCGCTACTTTACCAAATTGTGTGTTTACCTGAGTCATACTTCACCTTGCTTAAGTTTTTCTATCGACATACCCGTTGCAGCTAATGTTTTAACTAACTGACCTATATTACCAGCGCCTTGGGTTAATACTAAATCATTGTTTTGTAAATTTGCGGCCAAAACACCTGCAAGCTCAGCATTTGTTGCTACGTGTAGCGGCTCTTTGCCACGTTGACGAAGGCTACGACATAAGCTTTTGCTGTCGGCCCCTACAATAGGATCTTCACCAGCGCTATACACATCAAGCAATAGCAACTGATCTACATCAGCAAGAACTTTTACAAAATCTTCGTATAAGTCGCGTGTACGAGAAAACCTATGAGGTTGATATACCATTACTAAACGCTTATCAGGCCAACCTTCACGTACTGCTGCAATTGTTGCTGCAACTTCTGAAGGATGATGCCCGTAATCATCAACTAACATCACATTGCCACGCTCGTTTTCAAATTCACCATAGTGCTGAAAACGACGACCAATACCTTCAAACTTCTGCAGCGCTTCTAAAATTGCATGATTCGCAATATTTTGATCTTTTGCCACAGCAATCGCAGCGGTTGCATTAAGTGCGTTGTGTCTACCTGGCATATTCAACGTGGCAGTTAAACACTCACCTTGCTTGTTAGTTACTGTAAATGTGCACGTATTAGCTGATTGGCTAAAGTCGCTCATGCGATAATCAGCATCCTTCGATTCGCCATACGTAATAACTGGGCGACCAAAGCGCGGGATAAGCTCAGCTGCAACTTCAGAGTCAATACATACAACAGCTAAACCATAAAACGGCAAGTTATGAATGAAATCGACATACGTGTCTTTCATTTTTTCAAGACTGCCGCCATAAGTATCCATGTGATCTTCTTCAATATTTGTGATGACCGAGACCATTGGCTGCAAGTGTAAAAACGACGCATCGCTTTCATCAGCTTCTGCTATTAAAAAATCACTTTTACCTACTTTTGCGTTACTACCTGCGCTATTTAACAAGCCACCAATAATAAAAGTTGGATCGAGCCCTGCTTGTCCATAAATACTTGCAATTAGGCTTGTTGTCGTTGTTTTACCATGCGTTCCCGCAATCGCTATACCGTGGCGAAAACGCATTAGCTCTGCGAGCATTTCTGCGCGGCGCACAACAGGGATTCTTGCGGCTTTAGCTGCAATAATTTCAGGATTTGTTTCATCAATCGCGCTTGAAACAACCACTACATTGGCATCTTTCACGTTATTTTCATGATGGCCAATAAATACCTCAGCACCGGCTTTAATTAAGCGATCTGTCATAGCGCTATGAGCAATGTCAGAACCTGTAATACGGTAGCCTTCAAAAGCGAGTACTTCAGCAATACCGCCCATACCGGCTCCACCAATACCAATAAAGTGAATGGTTTCTATTCGGCGCATTGCTGGGCGCGTGTGTTTTTCTTGTACTGACGTTTCTTTCACTTATTTTCTCTTATTTGTTACTTGCTCACAGTGCGTTGCTACGCTTGCTGTGGCATCTAAAATGGCTTGTTTATTTGCATTTGTAGCCATTTCAGTAATTAATGAAGGTTGGGCTAAATATGGGCTTAATAGTTCAACAATTGATTGTTTATTAAACTGCCCTTGTGGCATTAATAATGCGCCATTAGCCATCACTAAATATTGTGCGTTTGCTGTTTGATGGTCGTCCACAGCATGTGGAAAAGGGACAAAAACAGCCATTTTACCTGCTGCTGCAATTTCGCTAACAGTTAACGCACCAGCACGGCAAACAACAATATCAGCCCAGCTATACGCCGCGTCCATATCATCAATAAATTCAGCTATTTTTGTACTACCATCCGCAAAGCCATGCATTTTATAAGCTGTTTCTACAGTAGATAAATGACCCTTACCTGTTTGATGCCATACGCTTATAGGAGCTGTATTATTTAGTACTTTAAATGCTTCTGGTAATGTTTGATTAAGCACTTGTGCACCGAGCGAGCCCCCTACCACTAAAATATTAATAGGGCTTGATACATCGCGTTTGGCTATATTCATAACGCTTTGGCGAACTGGGTTACCTACTAGCTCGGCTTGACCCTGTGCAAAAGCACTTGGAAATGCTGCTAATACACGTGTAGCCACCTTAGCTAGCAGTTTATTACTCATACCCGCTACAGCGTTTTGCTCGTGAATAACTAACGGAATACCTAAACTCTTTGCGGCAATTCCCGTGGGTCCCGTAACATAACCGCCCATTGCGAGTACTACATCAGGACGCTGTTCTTTCAATACCTTACGCGCTTGCAATACTGCATTAACTACCATGAATGGGGCTTTAATAAGACGTTTTAATCCGTTACCACGAACACCTTTTACATTAATAAAATCAATATCTATATTATGCTTAGGTACAACGCTTGCTTCCATTCGATCTGGTGTGCCAATCCAGCTAACTTGCCAGCCCTGCTGTTTTAAATAATCAGCCACTGCAATACCAGGAAAAATGTGTCCGCCAGTTCCACCAGCCACTACTACTAATTTTTTACTCATCGCTTGCCTCCACGTGAGGTGGCTTGTTTGGTTGCCATTTTGGTTTCAAAATCTACGCGCAATAAAATGCCTGTGGCAATGGTCATAATTAACAAGCTTGAACCACCATAAGAAATAAATGGCAGGGTTAAACCCTTAGTTGGCAAAATACCCGCGCTCGCACCCACATTCACCATGGTTTGAAATGCAAACCAAATACCAATGGCAAACGAAAAATAGCCTTCGTATTCTTTGCCACATTTAAGCGCTTGTTGGCCTATTAATAACGCTCTAAATACTAAAGTAGCTAATACCATTAAAATACTTACAACGCCTATTAAACCAAGTTCTTCACCTATTACAGCAAAAATAAAATCGTTATGCGCTTCAGGTAAATATTGCAGTTTTTGTACACTGTTACCTAAGCCTTGGCCAAACCAACCACCTTGGCTATAAGCCATTAGCGATTGAACTAACTGATAACCTTTACCAAAAGGATCATCCCAAGGGTCCAAAAAGCCGACAACACGCGCCATTCGATATGGTTCAACAATAATCAGTAATACAACTAAACCGACGCCAGTTAGAATAAGCACAAAGAACTGCCATAATTTAGCGCCAGCTAAAAACAGTAAACCAACCGTTGTTACAAACATAACAACCACTGTGCCTAAATCAGGTTGCAGCAAAATAAGTAGCGCATACACTGCAAATACAGCTATTGGCTTTGCAAAGCCTTTAATATTTTCTTGTACTTCTTCGCGTTTTCTTACCAAATAACCCGCAATATAACTAAAAAAGTATAATTTAGCGGCCTCAGCAACCTGAAAACCAACAGGACCAATAGGTATCCATCGTTTAGCACCATTCACTTCACGCCCAACAATTAATACCGCTATTAACAGCACCATACCTAGTATTAATAAATAAGGGTTGGATCGTTTCCACCAATCCATTGGCACACAAACACTTATCCAAAAAAGCACAAAAGACATTGCCAAAAACATGCTGTGGCGAATAGTAATATGGTATGGGTCATCAAATAACCGCTCAGCAGTCGGCATTGAAGCGCTAGTTACCATGATAAAACCAACACCAATTAACATAATTACGCAGTACAGCAGCGGTACATCATACAACTGACCTGAAGGTTTTGGTGTTAATGCATCTCTTATATCGGCAAAAGCAATCATAGTTGCCCTGCCATAACACATTGAATAAAGTCATCACCGCGCTGCATATAATTGTTATACATATCAATGCTGGCACATGCAGGTGCTAACAAAACAATATTGCCTGTACTACTAAGTACGTTGGCCAAAGCAACGGCTTCTTCCATGTTGTTAGTTAAATAGCTCTTATTGGTAATCGCAGCTAAGTCACTTGCATCTTTACCAAAACAAATTAATGCTTTTACATGCTGTTTTATGTAGGGTTTAAGTGCGTTTAAATCAGCGCCTTTAGCATCGCCACCAGCAATAACAATCAGATTTTCACCGTCACTAGCTAAACTATCTATTGCAGCAATGGTCGCTCCAACATTCGTTGCCTTTGAATCGTTAAAATACTTTACACCGTTAAGTTCAGCTACAAATTGGCAGCGATGAGCCAACCCATTAAATTGACCTAATGCATTTTTATATTGCACTTTACTTACTTCAAACGGACTTAAAAGCGCCATTACTGCAAGCGTATTTAAATAATTGTGTTTACCCACTACCGCAAGCGTATCAACAGGTAAAAAGGCATCGCCTTTAAGCATAAAATGAGTTTCGCCATTATGCTGCGCTAAATGGTAATCACCTTGTTGAGCACCAAAGCTGATTAGGGGGGTTGTACCGCGCTCAACTGGATGTGTTTGAATATCGTCTGCATTGACAACAATAAGCTCTGTACCGCCATAAATACTTAGCTTTGAGTCTATATAAGCTTGGTAACTGTCGTATCGGTCAAGGTGATCTTCTGACACATTTAATACCGTTGCACTCACAGGTTTTAAACTCGTTGTGGTATCTAGCTGAAAACTAGATAACTCAAGTACATACACATCAAAATCATCGTTGAGTAAATCAAGCACCGCTGTGCCAATATTCCCACCCAAAGCAACTTTATAGCCGGCTTCTTTTAATACTTCATAAGCGAGCGTAACCACGGTTGATTTACCGTTAGAGCCCGTAACAGCAACAACCGGTTTTGTATTAATACGTGCAAATAACTCAACGTCGCCAATCACTTCAACACCTGCGTTAATTGCATTTGCAACAGCTGGTATTTTTAAGCTAAGCCCAGGGCTTATAATAATCATATTGCTTGAACAAAGCTCAGCGTCATCTAAATTACCAAAGTGGGTATCTAGATTTGGCGCATGCTCTTTTAACCAATCAATCCCCGGCGGGGTTGCTCGGCTATCAACGACCTTGGGGGCGAGGCCATGAGATAATAGAAAACGCACAATGCCCAGACCGGTTACACCGAGTCCGAGCACTGTTATTTGTTTGTTTTTTATCTCGTTTAAATACTGCATTTATCGAATCTTTAAAGTAGCTAAGCCAGCAAGCACTAGCACAACAGAAATAATCCAAAAGCGCACAATAACGCGAGGCTCTGGCCAACCTTTTAATTCATAATGATGATGAATCGGCGCCATTCTAAAAATGCGTTGTCCGCGCAGTTTATACGACCCCACTTGTAATATTACCGATAGTGCTTCCATTACAAATACACCGCCCATAATAATAAGTAGTAACTCTTGGCGTACTAAAACAGCAATAATACCTAATGCGCCACCAAGTGCTAATGAGCCAACATCACCCATAAATACTTGTGCTGGGTAAGTGTTAAACCATAAAAAGCCAAGCCCTGCGCCCACAATGGCAGTACACACAACTACAAGCTCACTCGCTAGCGGTAAATGTGGAATATGTAAGTAAGCCGAAAAGTTAATATTACCTGTTAAGTAAGCAATAATTGCCAATGCTGCAGCCACCAAAATAATTGGCACAATCGCCAAGCCATCTAAACCATCGGTCAGGTTTACTGCGTTTGATGTACCTACTATCGCAAAGTACGTAAGCACAATATAAAACAAACCTAATTGCGGTAATACGTCTTTAAAAAATGGAACAACAAGTGATGTCTCAGATGCTTGTGCACTGGTAAAGTACAAAGCAGTAGCTACAACTAATGCAATGACCGATTGCCAAAAGTACTTCCACTTAGCAATTAAACCTTTTGGGTCTTTACGAATAACTTTACGGTAATCATCAACAAAGCCAACAATACCTAATGAGCCAATTACAAACAGTGTTGCCCACACATATTTATTTGATAGATCGGCCCAAAGTAGCGTGCTGGTAAAAATAGCCGCTAAAATAAGTAAGCCACCCATAGTCGGTGTACCCGACTTAGACAAATGCGATTGCGGACCATCGTCGCGAACTGTTTGACCTATTTGCATACGTTGCAAACCACGAATTAACTTAGGCCCTAAATAAAGAGACATAATTAGCGCAGTTAAAATACCTAAAATGGCACGTAGCGTTAAATACGAAAAAACATGAAAACCACTAAAATACTGTGTTAAATACTCTGCCAGCCAAACTAACATTATGATACTCCATTGATGGCTTGTTGCTGGCCATTAACTAAATCGGTTACTAATAATTCCATGCGAGAACTGCGCGATCCTTTCACTACTATTGTTGTTTTTTTATTCACTTTATTAATGCTTTCTTGAATTTTTTGCTGCATCTGTTCGCGGCTCGAAAAGTGACGATTAGGGAGTTCAAACACATCACTTGCGTATTTACTTAACACGCCTAATGTAAATAACTCATCAATCCCTTGTTCAAGTGCATACTCGCCAACTTCTTGATGGTACTTACGTGCATCTTCACCAAGCTCACCCATATCTCCGAGTGCTAAAATGCGGTGACCTTGCATATCACTTAACAAGTCAATCGCAGCCTTTACCGACTTAACATTGGCATTATAGGTGTCATCAACCACGGTAAGTAAATCAGACACTTCAATTAAATTAACGCGCCCTTTTACATCACCCATTGTGGCAAGTGCGTTGGCTATTTCTTCAAGGGTTACATCAAATTCACTGGTCAGCGCCGCAGCGATAAGTGCATTACTAATATTATGCTTACCAGGTAGTGCCAAAGTAACAGGCACTTGCTTGTTTTTAGTGCAAAGCGTAAACCTTGCACGTGCATTGGCATCAAGCGTGATGTTCTCTGCCCAAATATCGAGTTTTTCGGTTGTAGAAAAGCGCTTAACATTACGCCCTTCAAGTTTATCTAACCAATACTGGCTAAATTCACTATCGCAATTAACAATGGCAACGCCGTCATCTTTTAGGCCATCAAAAATCTCACCTTTAGCTTTTGCAACGCCCATTAAGCTACCAAAACCTTCCAAGTGAGCTGCTGCAACATTACATACAACGGCCACATCTGGTTTTGTCATTGCCGTTGTGTAAGCAATTTCACCTAAGTGATTTGCACCTAGCTCAATAACAGCAAAACGATGTTGAGGCTCTAAGCGCAATAACGTAAGAGGGACGCCAATATCGTTGTTAAAATTACCTTTAGTAGCTAATACATCACCGTGAACCGACAAAATTGCTGCACACATTTCTTTTACGGTGGTTTTGCCTACACTCCCTGTAATTGCAATTGTTTTAGGCGCCACTTGGGCCATAACAGCGGTGCTAATTGTACCTAGTGCAATACGTGTATCGCTTACTATAAATTGTGGAATATCTACATCAACTTTGTGCTGAACAATAACGCCTATAGCGCCTTTTTGTTTAGCCTCAGCTATAAATTTATGGCCATCAAAATTTGGCCCTTTAAGTGCTAAAAACACTTCGCCATCGCACACTGTGCGAGTATCAGTATTTATATTTAGCACGTGTTGATTATCACCTTGATAATCAGTTGTTAGCACATTAGCTAACCAATCAAAATCCATTGGGATCATTGTGTTATCCCTCTTACTGCTTTTTTTAGTTGTTCTTGTACATAGCGGCGATCGCAAAAGTCGATGCGCTTATCGCCTATAATTTGATAATCTTCGTGGCCTTTACCTGCAATCAAAATAACATCATCAGCTGTAGCATTTTCTATAGCAAAACGAATTGCAGTTGCTCTATCAGCCTCTAAATGTGCATTTTGAGGATGGGTTAGACCGCCTGCTACATCTGCAATAATGTCATCAGGATTTTCTGTTCGAGGGTTATCGCTGGTAATAATCACTTTATTAGCGTTTTGCTCTGCAGCTTGCGCCATTAATGCGCGCTTACCTTTGTCTCTGTCGCCACCGCAACCAAATACACAACTTACACCACCTGGCACATGCAACTGCAATGCTTGTAATGCAAGTGCAAGTGCATCGGGTGTATGGGCGTAATCAACAACACACGTTGGTATGCCAGCTTGACTAAAAGCTTGCATTCGACCAGCGACTGGCTGTAACTGCGCACAACCAGCAACTAATTGCTCAAGCGGATAACCTAGCCCTAGTAATGTAGCGAGCGCTGCCGTTAAGTTATATAAGTTGAATTCGCCAAACAGAGGCGATTTAATTGAAATATCACCCCAACTTGTCGACAGCTGCGCCGAAATACCTTCACTTGAATATTCAACATCAGAAAAATAAACGTATCGGGCATTCTTAGGAGCTAAGTTTTTGCGGCCATAACAAATTAGGTTATTAAAATCATACTTTTCAAGCCATTGCTCAGCTTGAAAGTCATCTTGATTGAGCACTACAACTTGCGGCTCAAAATCACGGAAAAGCATTAATTTCGCATCTCCGTAACTTGCCATATCACCATGGTAATCTAAGTGATCGCGCGAAAGATTAGTAAACACAGCCGCTTTAAACTGACATTTAGCAACGCGTTGTTGCACTAATCCATGAGATGATACTTCCATGGCTACCAGCTTTTTATGCTGCGAATTTAAATCGCTCAAAATATGCTGTAAATCAACTGTTGAAGGCGTAGTGTTTATCAGTGGAATTAAGTTATCAGGATGGCCATAACCTAAAGTGCCTATAATAGCCGACTCAGTACTACAAAATTGTGCTAAGTGGGCAATCATTGCTGTGGTAGTCGATTTACCATTTGTACCTGTTACACCAATTAAATCAAGAGTCTGACTTGGTTGGCTATAAAAGCGACTAGCTAATTCTGGAAGCTTTTTATCAAGCTCTGAGACTAAATACAGTGGCTCAAAACTGCTTTCAAATTCACATAATCTGTCAGCAATGATAGCTATTGCGCCATTTTCAATTGCTTTAGTAATAAATTGTCCGCCATCAAGTGTATGGCCTTTAATAGCAACAAATACATCACCTGGCGTTACTTCACGGCTATCAAGGCGTAAATGCTTTACCAGTTGCGAGGGTGCATCTATTTCGATGTATTTTAAAATATCCTTTAAATCACGCATCGTTATCTTTACCTTGTACGTACGCAACCTCTTCCTTGTCAGGCGCTACGTTTAATATTCTTAATGCGTTAGAGATGATTTCTGCAAATGCAGGGCCAGCGGTGGCACCTCCATAGTACACATCACCACCTGGTTCATTAATCATAACTACCACGGCTAAACGAGGATTACTTGCCGGTGCTACACCTGCAAAGTAACCTACATATTCATCACCATAACCACCTGCTACGGCTTTTTTAGATGTACCTGTTTTACCGGCAGCACGATACCCATCAACTTTTATGTTGCGAGCAGTACCGTCTTTTTCAAATACACTTTCCATCATGTGGACTACGGCTTCTACGTCTTTTTGTTTAAAAATACGTTCGCCTTCAGGTATATTATCTTGCTTTAAAATAGTCAGTGGTCGATTAACTCCACCAGCGCCTAACATGGTATAAAAGCGCGCCATTTGCGCAGTACTTACCGAAATTGCATAACCAAATGATAAAGTGGCAATTTCAAAGTCAGACCAACGACGATTTGGATAAAACAAACCGCTGCTTTCACCTACCATTCCAGTACCGGTGTCACTGCCAAAGCCTACTTTTTGATATAAGCCAACAAGGTAATCTTTAGGCACTAACTGAGTAACCTTCGCAACCCCCATATTTGAGGAGTACTTTAGTATTTCGCGCAGTGTTAGTTCGCCGTGATTACGAGTATCTCTAACTAAACTACCACCTAAACGCATCCAACCTGGGTAGGTATCAATCGTGTCATCTGCCTGAATGGCGCCGTAGTCTAGCCCAGCTAAAATGGCTAGAGGCTTAACAGTTGAGCCTGGTTCAAACAAATCTGTAATTGCGCGATTACGACGCTTATGAGGTGCAGCATCGCTTAAGTTATTTGGATTAAATGAAGGACTATTTACCATTGCCAGCACTTCACCGGTTTTAACATCAACTACCATAGCTGAGCCCGATGTGGCTTTGTAAGTCAGTACAGCTGATTTTACAGCTTTGTAGGCAATAGCTTGAATTCGCTGGTCAATACTTAGTTCTATACTTTCTGGCTCTACGCGCTCACGCTCGTCAAGCACTTCTACTTCACGCCCTTGTGCGTCTTTACGTATAGTGCGGCGGCCTTCCTCGCCCGTTAAAGCGTTTTCGTATAGCTTTTCAATGCCTTCAATGCCTTTACCGTCTATATTAGTAAAACCAATAACATGCGCGGTAACCTCACCGGCGGGGTAATAGCGTTTAGATTCATCTAGTAAATGAATACCTGGTAGGCGTAAATCGCCAATATAATTTGCTACAGCAGGAGTAACTTGGCGCTTTAAATAAACAAAGCGACGCGAGGGATCGTTTAAAAGTCGAGAGTTAATCTTCTTGGGATCAATGCGCAATACATCTGCAAGCTCACGCCAGCGTAAATCGTTTTTATAATAAAGTGCAGTACGCTTATCAAGCTCGGCGGTATTTTCAGCTAAAGATAAATGATCTTCGCCGCTTTTACGTACTTGTTTAATTACTTTAGAGACAAGCGACTTGTGCAATGCTTTAGGATCAGCATATACACTTACAACAGGCACACTTACCGCTAACTCTTTACCATTACGGTCAAAAATCATCCCGCGTTGCACATGTAGTTTTTCAACGCGCACGGTACGTTTGTCACTTTCTGAACGTGCTTTATCAGGTTCTATTACTTGTAAATAAGCAGCGCGAGATACGAGTGTTACAAACACCATAAACACAACTGCACACACCAGCATAAAGCGCCATGTGATTAAATTAGTGACTGGTTTTTTGCCTCTATTTCTCATTGTACTATTATTACCTGCTCATCTTGACTCGTAGGTCTTTTCATTTTCAATTGTGATGTAGCTACTTCTTCAATGCGTGCATGTTGCGAATAAAATTCTTCTTCAACAAGTAAGTAGCGCCACTCTAAATCGAGCTCATCGCGTTCTTGTAATAATTGATCTTGCTGTATAAGTTGGCCACGAGCTAAGTGGGTTGTTTGCACAACAGCTAAACTAGAAGCGAATATCACAACCAACAAGGCCGAGGTTAGCTTATTAGCTCCTAGGCCTTTTAATATTTCAAAGAATAAATTAGGTTGCCGATAGCTCGCTTTTTTACTCATCCCAACCTCTGTGCAATCCTAAGTACAGAACTACGAGAACGTGGATTACGCTCTACTTCTGCAGCACTTGGCTTAATAGCTTTACCCACTGCTTTTAACGTCAGATTTTTATTTATTTGTGCATCAGTTAAAGGCAAACCTCTGGGTAATGCTTCTCCCTTACTCTGTTTTCTAATAAACTGTTTTACAATACGGTCTTCTAAAGAATGAAACGAAATCACTACTAAACGTCCGCCTGGCTTTAGCACTTTAACTGCAGACTGTAGCGCAGTTTGAATCTCTTCAAGCTCACTATTAATGTAAATACGAATAGCCTGAAAAGTACGGGTAGCTGGGTGTTTAAACTTATCTTTTACCGGTACAGCTTCATCAACAAGGTCAGCAAGCTGCTTGGTAGTTGTGATTGGCGTGTGCTCACGAACTTCAAGTACTTTGTGTGCAATGCGTTTACCAAACTTTTCTTCGCCCAATTTTTTAATTACGTGGGTAATATCATCCAACTCAGCCTCTGCTAACCACTGTGCTGCACTGCGACCTGTTGTAGGGTCCATACGCATATCGAGTGGGCCGTCTTTCATAAAACTAAAGCCACGCTCAGCGTCATCTAATTGTGGTGACGAAACACCAATGTCTAATAAAATGCCATCGACTTTACCAATTAGATCGTTTTGCTGTGCTACTTCGTATAGGTTTGAAAAGCGAGTATGTGCAATTGCAAAACGTGGGTCATCAGCAAATTTTTCAGCTGATTGTATTGCTTGTGGATCTTGGTCAATTGCTTGCAGGCGACCTTCATCACCAAGGCGTGCTAAAATTTGCCCAGAGTGGCCACCACGTCCAAATGTACCATCCATGTATATACCGTCTGGCTTAATTGCAAGGGCATCGATGGTCTCATCCATTAATACGGATACGTGTTCAAATTGCGCTGTCATTAGCTATTGTGTGCCTTTTTTTGTGCCGTTAGAGTGTAAAATTATCTAAATCTTGGTTAGGTTCAAAATCACCAAGCCTTTCAAGCTCAGTATCTTGCTGCATTTGCTCGTGCCAACGCGCCTCGTCCCAAATTTCAAACTTATTCATCAAACCAACCAGCATGATTTTTTTGCCAAGAGATGCATGGGCACGTAATGACGGCGCAAGCAAAATTCGACCATTTTTATCAAGTTGATACTCTGTAGCGTTACCTAGCAACATACGTTGCATTCGTCGAGCTCGTGGATTCATATTAGATATTTTCGCTAAACGGCTTTCTATTTCGAGCCACTCAGCCAATGGATATAACCATAAACACGGTTCATTTAATGCGACGGTACAAATAACTGTCCCCTGATCTTCAGACAACAGAGATTCTCGGTACTTTGTCGGTACCGCAAAACGCCCCTTATCATCCAAACTCAGTGAACTCGCGCCACGAAACATAAAAAACCTACTTTGAAATTGTTTTATTCAATTTTTTGTTTATTTTATCCAATGAGATCCACTAAAAACCACTTTTTACCACAGTGCTCCAGTTTAGGGCTTGACAAGCCATTTTGTCAAGTAAGCTGACCAGCTTTAGTGAGTCTCAAAGCTAGAAAAAATAAGGGCTCAAGCGAAGCGTTTGAATTACGTGGGAAAAAGTGGGATTGAGGTAAAGAAAAATATCAGCATTGCTTTTATAACTTTCTGTTTACATGCATTGCTTACTGAATAACCAATGAATATTTACAATTTTTAAGGCGTTTTTATCCTCTTTGTAAAATTTACCTAGCCGTGTAGTAATAGTTACTGTTTATTTTAAAATACTAATTATCAAAAATTAAAAAACACAAACAAAACCTATCAAATTCAGGCAGTTAAAATAAATAAAAAGTTTGGTTTAATCATTGCATCATCTAAATCACTATTTAAATTTTTAACTTATTAAGGATTGATTATGGCTACTGCAACGAATACGAAACCAAATACAACTTCAGATGTTAAGCCTGACGTTAAACTAACAAATACTGAGTCTCCTCTTACAGAGAAAGCAACATCAGCGGCGCACGATGCTGTAGATGCACTTTCTAGCAAAGCTGCAACAGCTGAAAGCAGTGTGCGTAAAGGAGCTTCTAGCTCAGCAGATGCATTGAGCGAAAAACAACTTATTGCACGTGAAAAACTAAGCGAATGTACTGCAAAAACTCGTGCTTTTGCTTCTGAAAATCCATTAGCAACTGCGGGTATTGCTTTTGCTGCGGGTATGTTAATCACATCACTACTTCGTCGTAAGTAATTAGTGATGAATAACCCACAAACAACAGCAACCAAGGATGGTAATGCGCAAGACCAAACTACTGAGCAACATAGCCAAAAGGACGATTGGCAAGATCATGTTGCAATGCTTTTAGAGTATTCTAAGCAGCTCAAGGATGATTACCATACTCAAGGAAAGATCACCCACCAGCTTGCTAAAGCTGAATGGCGGTTATCGCTTAGATCGCTTGCATTGATCACTATATTTTTAGGATGCTTTGCCAGTGGTTTGGTTTTGTTGTGGGCAGGATTTCTAGGTGCTGTTGGATACGGTGTATACGATGTTTTTGGGTCGGTATGGCTAAGTATAGCAACAGCTACTTTACTACAAGTTGCTTGTTTAATATGGCTTTGGAAAAATACAGTATACTTAAGCAATAAAATTGGCTTTAGTAAAACACTTAAAAGTTTAAAGCAGCTATTTAACTTACAAGGAAATTAGTATGTTAGTTAACTACTTAATTAAAGCACCTAATGAAAACGTTGATGCTCTAAGTAAGCAAATGGATACGCGCAGTGAATTGAAACGCCAACATCATGCAGCGTTCCAATATAGACTAAAGCGTTTTGCCGTAACCAAAGTTGGGCTTTCAAGTGCCTTTATCGCAGGTGCAGCAGTACAAGCGGGTAAAAGCGAAACCAGCTTCGTAAGAAAATACGGCTGGCTAGTGAACTTGATAGCTTAAGCGCTAAACATTTCTACCGTGATCAGATAAGTAATCAATACTTGGACCACTTGGCACAACTTGTGTTGGGTTGATCATTGTGTGACTAAAATAGTAGTGTCGCTTAATATGATAAAAATCAACTGTTTCAGCCACTCCTTTAACTTGATATAGCTCCCTAAGGTATCCACTTAATGCAGGATAGCTTTCAATTGTGCGTAAATTACATTTAAAATGGCCAACGTACACACTATCAAACCGAATGAGTGTAGTGAATAATCGCCAATCTGCCTCGGTGAGCCTATTACCTGTTAAATAACGCTGCTTGCTCAGTATCCCCTCTACTTTATCGAGTGCTTTGAATAAATCGTTAAACGCCTCTTCGTATGCATCTTGAGTTGTTGCGAATCCCGTACGATAAACACCATTATTTATATTTGGATAAATCAGCGCATTTAATTCATCAATTTTTGGTCGTAGTGCCTCTGGGTAGTAGTCATCGTTATTACCCGTTAACTCATTAAACGCACTATTGAACATACGTATAATATCGGCAGACTCATTACTGACAATTTTATTTAGCTTTTTATCCCACAATACGGGTACGGTAACTCGCCCGGAATACTTAGGATTATTTTTTGTATACACTTGATGTAAGTAGTTACTATTAAATAAAGCATCACCAGTACTGTGGTTTTGCGTATCAAAAGCCCAACCACTATCAAGCATATCAGGGCTAACAACCGACACCGTAATTAAATCTTGCAACCCTTTTAACGCTCTAAATATAAGCGTTCGATGCGCCCAAGGACACGCAAGTGATACATATAAATGATACCTGTTCGCTTGTGCTTTAAAACCGGCCTCGCCCGTTATTCCAGCGCTACCATCAACAGTTACCCAGTGACGTAACTGCGCCGTTTCACGTTCAAACTTACCGTTACTTGAATCTGTGTCGTACCATTTATCTTGCCATTGGCCGTTAACTAATAATCCCATAAAACTCTCCTAAAAATACCGTTATATTTTGCCAAACTCGCCGTTTTGATAATCACGCACTGCTTGCTGTACTTCAGCTTGCGTCGTCATTACAAACGGACCCATATGAGCAATTGGCTGATTAAGTGGATCGCCTGCTAAAACCAAAACGCCAGCGCCTTGTTCAGAGCTAATATTAATATCACTGCCTGGTTCTAAAATAAGTAACTTACCCGCTGGTATTGTTTGATTGTCGCTCATTATTAGTGAGCCGCTATGAATATAAAGCATTACTTTTTGTTGGCTAAGAGGCTCTAAATAAATGCTTTTACCAGCAGGTAATGTAATATCAGCGAGCGCCGCATTAGCAGCTAAACTTTGCAGCTCGCTTGCAAGCGTTTCACTTTCGAACTGCCACGATCCCGCAAGTGCTTTTAACGTCACGCCTTGCGTATTTGTAAAACTAGGAGCTGGGTTTTTAGTCGTATCTTGATAACGTGAATCACGCATTTTTTCTGCGCTTGGCATGTTTATCCAAATTTGAAAGCCATGCAGACCATCTATAGCATCAGCGAGTGGCATTTCACTGTGCATGACGCCGCGCCCTGTGCTCATCCATTGCACATCGCCTGCTTTAATTGCTTCTTTGTTACCCATTTGGTCACGATGCTCAAAGCCACCTTTTAGAATATAAGTAAACGTTTCAATTCCTCGGTGCGGATGCTCAGGAAAGCCTCCCATATAATCTTTTTTGTCGTCTGACTTAAGTTCATCAATCATCAAAAATGGATCTAAATATTTACCATCAAACCCAGGTATACGGCTAATGCTCACGCCATCGCCATCTTGAGTTGCATAAGCTGTAAGTATTTTTGATATTTTCATTTTTTAATTCACTCTAAAGAATAAGTTTATGAGGCTATTAAATCATTCATTAAACAAAACAACTATGTCTTTAAATCGAGCTTAAGGTTCTAAAAAATAGAACGACATTGATTCATTGGTTACATTTTCAACCTTATAATTACTATGGTTATTTGGAGTGAATTTGGCTACAATTGTTATTGCAAAATACGAAACTAAGGAATGGTTATTTTTACTTATTCTCTCAAACATCAGCTTTATCGTTTGCTTATATTGCTAAGTATTCCGGGCACCGCTGTAATTATTTTTACTCTGCTGCTTGAACGCCACCACTCTATTGAGCAAAGTGAAAAAAAAGTAGAAAACATTGCTAAGCAATTAATTTTACAGCAAAAGCACTTAGTCGATGATATTGACCGTTTAGCGCGTTATTTGGCTAAAGAGGAAAGTAAGAAAGAAAATATAGCAACGTCCTGCCCTAATTATTTTAATCAATTTAGAGCTATTTATGCCCATGTTGCCAATATCGGGATTATAGATCCAAATGGCATTGTTATGTGTACAACAAGCGGATTAACCAAAACAATAAGTATTGCAGATCGTGCGTATTTTCAAAATGCCTTAAAAAGTAACCAATTGTCGGTAGGTTATTTTCAGCACGATAGAAACTTGCAAAAAAACACCCTTAACTTTGCGTTGCCTATCATTAATAAAAAAAATGTAATTCAGGGCGTTGTAGTTATAGTTGTTGCGCTTGACTGGTGGAACAATGCTTTTAATAATATTGAACTGCCGACTGGCTCTGTTGCTGCAATCGCTGATTCTAATGGAAAAATTTTAGCGCGTTACCCACCAACAACTGCAGCCCTTGGCGATAATATTGCAAAGACTTTATTAGCAACTGATTCTTCGATTGATAATGAGTCATCAACAAAAATAAAATCTATTGAGGGTGAAGATCGAATGCTTCATCACTCTATTATTTATAAAGATCCGAGTAATAACAGCTTAAATATACATATTGCACTTCCTATTACGCATGCTTTAAAGCAAATAAATAATAATTTTTTTATAGCGATTGGTGTGTTTATTTTATCACTGCTAGTGCTATGTTTAATTGCACGTAAGCTGCTTAACACCAGCATTATCGACCCAATTAATAATCTAACAAATGCAACAAACGTGTTGGCTAAGGGCGAAATGCCGTCACAAAAAACACAGCCAAATAATCCAGAGCTAAATACTCTCTATCAGCGCTTTAAATCAATGGCGCAAACTAGGTTAACCGCCGAGGCTAATTTAAAAAACAAGCACGATGAGCTTACCAGCTTGCTTAATACTCTACCCGACAGTTACGTTAGAATTAACATCCATGGCGATATTCTCAACATAACGGGGCAATTTAAGCCTCAAGTAAACCCAAACAGCACTGCAGTACCTCATTTATCATCAATACTTTCTCACAACAATGTGCAGCTTTTGTTATCGCAGTTATCTAAGCTTGATGTTTCGAGTAATTTAGAATTTACACTCGAAAAATCAGATCCTAAACGCAGCTTTGAAGCGCGTATTAGTGCAATGCAAAGTAAAAATGAATACGTTGTTGTGCTAAGAGATATAACACAACGAAAAATAAATGAAGAAGCACTCCACCTTGCCTCGCTAGTGTATAACAACAGTAGTGAAGGCATGGCAATCACCGATCCAGCGGGTATAATATTTGATGTAAACCCTGCGTTTTGCAAAACGACTTTATATAGTAAAGAAGAAGTTATTGGGCGCTCCTCTTCAATTCTTTCATCAGGAAAACATGATAAGAATTTTTACAATAAAATGTGGTCTGAATTACAGCAAACAGGCCGCTGGCAAGGCGAGGTTATTAACCGTAAAAAGAACGGGCAGCTATACTCTGAGTGGCTCACAATCGATACGGTTTATGATACAAACAACGCACCTATTCGTCGAATCGCGATATTTACAGACCTCACTGAGAAAAAACAAGCCGATGAAACAATTTGGCGACAAGCTCACTATGATCACCTAACTGACTTACCAAATCGTTTAGAGTTAAAGGAGCGATTAAGTCAACGATTTTCAAGCATTGTTACTCCCGACAATCAATTGGTTGTCATGCTTTTAGATATTGATCACTTTAAAGATATTAATGACACATTAGGCCACCACTATGGCGATAACTTATTAAAACTCGTATCTCAGCGTATAGTCCAGTCGGCAAAAAATGCTGAGTTTGTGGCACGTATTGGTGGTGATGAGTTTGTTATTGTGTTTAATCGTATAAAAAGCACGCGTCATATTAATCAAATTGCCAGTAATATTTTGCTTAGCCTATCGTCGGCTTTGCATCTTGAAAACGAAGAGTTATTTATTAGCGCCAGCATGGGCAT
Source organism: Pseudoalteromonas sp. SR41-7 (assembly GCF_014163935.1). Lineage (NCBI taxonomy): Bacteria > Pseudomonadati > Pseudomonadota > Gammaproteobacteria > Alteromonadales > Pseudoalteromonadaceae > Pseudoalteromonas > Pseudoalteromonas sp. SR41-7. Next base: position 446,254 of record NZ_JACJEF010000001.1, read on the forward strand.
AGCATGCGCCCCTAATGATGGTGAAAATACTGAACAACTTTTAAAGGCAGCCGATCAGGCTATGTATAAAGCAAAAAGTAATGGTCGTAACTGTTTTGAATTTTTCTCTGCTGACATGCGCGAATATGCACACGCGCGCATGGTGCTATTAAAAGACTTACGAAGTGCCATTGAACTTGAACAGTTTGAGTTGTTTTATCAGCCCATTGTTGCTTTTAATGATTTACATATTCATAAAGCTGAAGCACTTATTCGTTGGCAACATCCCGAAAAAGGCCTAATTAGCCCTGTCGCATTTATTCCTCTTGCTGAAGAAACTAGGCAAATAAATGCAATTGGCCAATTTGTATTTGCTCAAACCTTGCAAACGCTTAACGATATAAAAACCCTAACCAATGACACTTTTCAAATAAGTGTAAACGTGTCGCCAGTGCAGTTATCCACGCCAGAGAGTGGTATAGATGAATGGTACGATATGCTAAAAGCTGCAAAATTACCTGCATCCTCAATTGTGGCAGAAATAACTGAAGGCCTAATGATTAACCCCGAAGCATTAACGCAACGTCGCTTAAAAGAAATAGTAAAATCAGGTATGCAGCTTGCCCTTGATGATTTTGGTACAGGGTATTCGTCACTCGCTTACTTACAAGAAATGGATACCGATTATTTAAAAATAGATAAACGTTTTGTTGATAATATCCAAGTAGGCAGTCAAGAACTTGCACTGTGTGAAGCTATAATTGTTATGGCGCATCAACTAGGCTTAAAAGTAATCGCCGAAGGAATTGAAACTAAATTACAAATGCAGCTATTACTTGAAGCCGGATGTGATTACGGACAAGGTTATTTATTTTCAAGACCTTTAAATAAAAGCAGTTTTATGGCACTTCTAGCTGATAAAAAAGTCGCTTTGTTAAAATAAATAGACAAAAAATCACTGTTACGCAATAAATAATGCGTCTGCGCGGTCAAGTTAAGCAATCAGATATAAGTAGTAACAGGATTTAAAAATGGCAAAAGCAACATTAGAGCAATGGCGAATGTTTAAAGCGGTTGTGGATCACGGCGGATTTGCAGGCGCAAGTGCGGCTGTACATAAAAGTCAGTCAACCGTACACCATGCTGTTCAAAAACTTGAAGCCGCCTTGCAAATTAAGTTGCTTGAAGTAAAAGGTCGTAAAGCATTTTTAACCGATAGCGGTAAACTAATTTTACGCAGAGCTGAATTTTTAATTGAAGAAGCAACTAAAATAGAATCGGTAGCAAGTACACTAAGCGAAGGCGTAGAAAGCACGTTAAAAATAGCTGTTGATGAGGTTTTTCCACACACCATTTTATACCAGGCACTTGCTAACACGAGTGAACTTTACCCGCTTTTAAAGATTGATTTAGTAGAAAGCGTGCTAACCGGTGCAAACGAATTACTACATAACTCAGTGGTTGATTTAGCCATTTCATCAATCCCTATCTATGGAATTAGTTGCAGTACGTTATGCGATATAGAGTTTATAGCCGTTGCGCATAAAGACCATGTATTACACCAACAAACTGAACAACTCAACTTTCGCGATTTAAAGCTACACCGGCAAATAGTAGTTCGCGACTCAGCAACCCACACCAGTCACAATGATGGCTGGTTAGGTGCTGATATGCGCTGGACAGTCAGCCATTTACGCAACTCTATTGATATGGTTAGTCAAAATTTGGGTTACGCTTGGCTGCCAAAAACACAAATAGCACATTTAATTGAAAATAAAACGCTCATCCCACTTAATTTAGACCAAGGTACAACCCGTACCCTTAATTTATATTTAATGTGCAACGACAACGACAGGCTTGGTCCTGCAGCACAAGAGTTTAAAGAGCAGCTTACGGCTCTCACTAACTTAGCTAGCTAATAGCTATTCATTTTTTACATCGAGGTGATCTGCTACATAGGCGCCTCGCTGCCCGCGCTCTTTAGCTGGGCCTATAGTACTGTCTTTACCTGTTTGCTGCTCAGTTGCAGCATTAATAACCGCACCTAATGTGATTATATAAGCGCTGATGTACAACCACATCAACATGATCACTACACCACCTAGTGAGCCGTAAGTTTCGTTGTAACTAGAAAAACGCGACACATAAAAAGAAAAACCTATAGATGCCAAAATCCAAAGCACAGTAGCAATAGACGAACCCATCGTGATCCAACGCCATTTGGCCGGTTTACGGTGTGGGGCATAACGATATAAAAGTACCAATGCAAAATTAAAGGTAAAAGCTAATAATGGCCAAGAGATGAGTTTAATTAATAAATCTATACTTTCTTTTAGCCCCACTAAATTAAGCACAATAGGCAAAATACCAATAATTAATAACGCAAAAATTGCGACAACAATCGCCCCTACCGAAAATAAAAAGCGTACTAATTGAGCTTTAAAAAATGAACGTTTTTCATATTCACGATAACTAATATTACACGCAGTAATAAGTGCTTGGCTGCCCTTAGAACTACTCCAAATGGTAAGTATAAGCGTACCAATTGCGCTTAAGCTCAAGCTGGCACTTGATGTTTTTGCAAGGCTAGAAACCTGAGATAAGATTAGTTCACTGGTACTTGGTGGGAGCAAAGTAACTATTTTACTTAAGTGATCACTAATATCTGTTGGGGATGAAAAGTACGCATACACTGATACCATCGCCGCAATGGCCGGAAAAATAGCAAGTAACGCATAAAATGCCACACCCGCTGCCACTATAGATAAGTTATCTTCACTCATTTGCTTAAAAATGCGCTTAACAATATCCCACCAACCTATAAAAGGGATATGACCAGGCTGCTCAGCTTGCTGTCCTCGTTTAGCTTCTTTCATTCTAAACCTCAATATTTGTATTACATTACTACAGCAAAATGTTTGCCAAGTTAAATAAAGTATTTGGTACTAAACTTGCTGTTACCTAATATTAACGATTATAAAAACCAAACACGGACGATAAGCCATGCCTAGTAGCCAATCAAACATTATAGCTTTAAACAATACGCCTCCCAGCACGCAAAGTTTTCAAGGCGATGTGTTTACGTGGCAGTTTTTTCATGAACAAGCTGTGCAATTACTTCACGCAACAGCGCAAATATTACCCACACTATTACTCGGTATAATACTTTTAGCATTAAGCTATTTAATTGCAGGGCCACTTTCTCGATTGCTTATAAAGCCTATTGACTACATGACTGACAGTAAACTAGTTCATCTAGTTATAAGGCGCAGTATAAGCACTTTAATTATTTTATTTGGCGTGTACTTATTCCTGCGTTTAGCAGGGCTTACCGAGTTTGCTGTTGCCATTATGAGTGGCACGGGACTAATAGGACTTATATTAGGTTTTGCCTTTAGAGACATAGCTGAGAACTTTATCGCTAGTTTATTACTGAGCATACAGAGGCCTTTCAAAATCGACGATGTAATTGAAGTAGACAATCGTTTAGGTGTTGTTAAAAAAGTAACCGCAAGAGCAACCACACTTGTTGATTACGATGGCAATCATATTCAAATACCCAATGCGACGGTATATAAAAATACCATTAAAAACCTGACTGCCAATCCAAAAATGCGCGGAAAAGTAGAAATTGGTATTGGCTATGATAACGATATACGCAGCGCACAAACCCTCGCACTAGATATTGCCAATCAACAAAATGCGGTACTTAGCGACCCACCTGCGCAAGTTTTAATAAAAAACTTAGGCTCATCTACTATTAACTTCGTTTTGTATTTTTGGGTTAATAGCGAGCAGCACAGCCCATTAAAAGTAGCTTCCCAGCTTATGCGCGAATTAGTCAATGAGTTCACAAAACAAAACATCAGCATGCCTGATGATGCACGAGAAAGAATTATACTCACCGACCCTAGTGAAAATGTTTCTAATTTAGAGGAAAAACAACCATCGCAAGTGCAAAGCGAAAAAAGTGAAACAGTTGATCAAACTAAAACACTTGATGATGTGAGCAGTGATACCGACGAAATACGTGAACAAGCAGAGCAATCAAGAGACCCAGAACAAGGTAAAAATATTATTTAATAATGCTGAAGTTGTATATATTAGTATTTAGCTCAATATTAATACTCTCGACCCAATAAGCAAAATAAGCAAAATAAGTAATCAACGCTAATATATATTAACGCTGGTTAGGAAGTATCTTATGAAAAGGCAAAAGGCTTTATAGGATATTAATCGACTTTTGCCCTTTGTTTGCGGAGTTTTTCAAGTTAGTTGTCGCATCAAATAAAATTTTATGCCGCCCGCATTGCTTCTTTTTTCTCTGGATTTAAATTTACTTCATTGGTCAGATGCCCACAGCTAGTCTGGTCTAGTTACTACTACAATCCACCAACACCGCCTTGTATCGACCTCTAAACAGTTCACCATCTGTATTATGTGTTCTATTAGAATATTGCGTATAGAGACCATTAATATGTTTCATGGCTCTGCCCATGTTTGCATCAGGGATTTTTATTAGTAGGTGGTAATGATCGGTCATTAAATAATACGAATGCACTTCAATATTAAAACGAAAACTGGCTTCCTCAATGCAGTATAAAAAATGCTTAGAATCGTCATCACTCAAAAAGGTGTTTTCACGCCCTCTTCCGCGATTCATCACATGATAAAACACATTTTCATACTCTATTCGTAGTGGTCTAGCCATAATAATAAACTCAATAGCAATAAACTATAAATCTAGATCATTGATGTATGAAGGTAAGATTTGACCCTGCCGAATCGCTAAAAAGCAGTTAACACCCTCCTACCTTTATATTAATGACCTTAGCTCAAAGTCATTTTCTTCGCGCCCAGCTTTATCTTTCGCTTTATCTATACATCTTAAGTTTTAACTATTGTACTTTATATAAGCTTGTTTATCATATGAGATCTATTTACAAAGGCATGTGAATATTAAAGTTTGCAAGGGAATCATGTAGCCTCCCCACAAAAAATTCACAGCCTATTTTTAAGGCTTCTTGTTTATGTCATTTTTAACAACACTTAAAAAGTTTGGTAATCATATTGGTGCTTACAAAGTGCACTTGTGCCCTGAGGTAAAAGGCCAAGCTAGTGAAAAAGGCAAACCTTTATCGAATGTAAAAATAGAGAGAGTATTGAATTTTTCTGATGGTAAAAGTGTTGAAGATTTCACTTACACGGATAATAATGGGGGCTTCTCATTACCTGAAATTAATATCCGTTCTAATCAACCAGCAGTCCCACTTGCTGAGATTTTCACTTCTCAAGCTATTTATCTATCCTACAATAATGAAGAATATTGCCTTTGGGGTTCTAGATTATCAGGCGTTAAATATCGAGAGGAATATGCAAGAAAGTTAAGGCAATTAATAGCCGACATCTCTAATGGAAAGGTTCTTTTTAAATTTCAGAATAAGAAAACTGAAGGCTATAAATTTGAGGCTTTAAGTATTTGTCGTTGGTCTGATGATTTTGAAGTAGTGGAACAAAATGCTTATTTTGACCTTTCAGAAATTGAAACGGATAATAATTAATAAATCAAAAACTAAATTATAAGGAAATATTAATGAATGTTTTAAGCCCTGCAATAGCTGCTAATTTTGCAGCTATCTCATACGAAAGCCTTGACAAAAGAGGCTTGAGAGCTAATCCATATTTTGAAAGAATTAGCTCTTTATTTTCATTCGAATCAGAATCTATAAAAGGTGTAAGTGGTTCTATTCTCGAACGAGTTTTTAACCACTCGACCAATTTTGGCTGCATTGCAGAGGGTAAGAAAGGAGCATATGAAGATGAAGATGATTATGTTTTAGCTTTACGAGGCACGGCTAAAGTTCGTGATGTTGTCACTGATTTACATTGTGGCTTAAGTACTTGTAGTAATAATCAACCTGTACATGCAGGCTTTAACCATACATTTAACTCTTTCAAAAATCAGTTAGAACTATACTTTAAAAAAAGCACTAAGAAAAAGTTAAACATTCATGTTGTAGGTCATAGTTTAGGTGGGGCTTTAGCAAACTTAGCTGCTAACTGGCTAAAGCAACGTTTCGGTGCCAATGTAAAATTATATACTTTTGGTGCGCCGCGCGTTGGTTATAATAGCTTTGCTGTAAAAACAGAGTCCGCAACAGATAACAACATCTATCGTTGCGTACATGCCGCAGATCCAGTTCCTTTAGTGCCTGTGTGGCCATTTATGCATACTGAACAAGAATATATTTTACACGGTGCTGCCACTATTACTCCAAAAGCACATAGTATGACTAATGAGACGCCAGGATATTTACATACAGCAAGCAACTTCAAAAGTTACTCTGCTATCAACAAAGGAATGGAAAAACGAATTCAAGAAGAGGTAAGGCTTGATTATGATAGACGGCTCGAATGTAGCCGCACGTCTAAATGGGCTAGGAAAATTGGTGCAGCTTTAATAACTCATTTACGTGATACTGGTAAGCTATATGCGATACAAAATCATTTATCGAACGCTCTCACAGTGTACGATCAGATAGCTAAAGCATTAGCTGATAGCATTGACTTCTCTAAAAACTGTACCAAAGATATAAAAGGGATTTTAGGGCACATACTAACATTTTGTGGCTATCCATTTAAGGTAATTTCTTTTACTTACGCTTCGATTAGACATATTTTACAATTAATGCTTAAAAATATTTTCGCACTTGCGGGTGAAGCGATAGCATTAGCAAAACCTTCCTAAAATGAAATTATACAAAAAAACCGCCAAATGGCGGTTTTTTATTAACAAGTAAAGCTGTTAATGTTATGTGAAATTTAACAAAAGCCAATGTGCAAAAGCCAACGGGGCCAAATCTTGACTTCATACATCATAATTTCTCACTGCCCGGTTATCACTCTTTGTTGAAATTCTAACGAGTACTGCAAACAGATAGCCAAAAACTAATTACTTGCCTTAATTTACAAGCACAAAAAAGCCCGCAGCGTTAACTGCGGGCTTTTTTATTGAATGAGTGAGTCAGCCTATAAGCCGGGTTTTGTCCTTTCCGAAGAAAGTGATAATCATTCGTCTAGGCCATAAATCGCTCTATGGCTCAAGCAACCTACCCGGTTCTCACGTGGGCCACGCGTTCATTATTTAAAATGATAGAACCCTATTTGGTCTTGCTCCGAGTGGAGTTTACCTTGCAACCAACTATTACTAGCGGCCCGGTGCGCTCTTACCGCACCCTTTCACCCTTACCAATCGAGATTGGCGGTCTCCTCTCTGCTGCACTTGTCGTGGGCTCACGCCCCCCAGCCGTTAGCTGGCACTCTGCCCTATGGAGCCCGGACTTTCCTCCCCCTGATCATTTTCGTCACAGGCAGCGATCATCTTGGCTGACTCGGCGCGCAGTATACATGAGGCTAATACCAAGCGCAGTAAAATTTACTCTTTTTCTTCAATAATTGTTTTGTATAAAGCGTTTTTCTTCATTCCAAAGTATTCAGCAACAACGCCACAGGCTTTTTTCATTGGCATTTCACTTTCAAGAAGTGCCAGCATTTTGCGCGCTTCTGGCGGAACATCGTCTATTTGCTTTGGTTTGCCCGCAAGCATAAGCACTATTTCGCCGCGCTGCTTGGTAGGATCATCAGTTAAAAACTGTTTAAGCTCACTTACACTACCATTAAAAAATGTTTCAAAGGTTTTGGTTAGCTCTTTAGCAAACACAACTTGCTGCTCATCACCAAGGGCTAGTGCTAAATCATCAAGGCTTGCCATAATACGGTGCGTACTTTCGTACATTATACTGGTGATACCTGAGTTAACAGCTTCGGTAAAAAAGTCTTGGCGAGCTTTGCTTTTAGCTGGCGTAAAACCAATAAACTGAAAACGGTCGGTTGGTAAGCCTGAACAACATACGGCTGTAATTGCAGCACATGCACCTGGAACAGGTGTAACATGAGCACCTTGTTCGCGACATAGATTTACCACAGCGTAGCCTGGATCACTAATTAGTGGCGTACCAGCGTCAGATACTAAAGCAATATTTAAACCTTGATTAAGTTGATCAATAATTTGTTGTGCTTTTTGCTTTTCGTTGTGGTCGTGTAATGCAAACGTTTTTGCCTTAATTCCAAAGTGGCTAAGTAGCTTGCCGGTATGGCGAGTGTCTTCAGCAGCTATTAAGTCAACTTGCGATAATGTCGCAATGGCACGGTGACTTAAGTCGTCATAATTGCCAATTGGGGTGGCAACAATGTAAAGAGTGCCAATTTTCTGTGAATTCTCCTCATTTAACATTGAGGTCTCCTGCGTCAGTCAGTAATATAAGCAAATCGCGTTAACGTATTGGGAAATCATTGTGCGACTTAAACTAGTTAGTCTATTAATTATATTGTCAGGGTTATCGGCGTGTAGCACAACCGAAAAACCAACTAAAAACAGCGATAACGTAAGTAACCGCACTAATGCACTGCAAAATCAGGCAACCAGTGCGCAATCTATCTATCAATTGGCGCAAAACCGCCAAGGTGCCGATAAAATACAGTTATTGTATAGCGCCCGTGATGCCGCAATTAGTGAGCAAAATTGGCCTTTGTTAGAGAAAATTGGTAATGAGCTTGAATTAACCGCAAGTGTTGATCAAATCCAAAACCGTCTTTATATTGCATTTGCACAAAAACAACAGAATAAGAATGATCAAGCTTTGGTGATTTTACAATCGCTAGACGGACAACTTACTCAACCTGAGCATTTTGCTTGGCATCAGTTTTTAACAGCCAGTATTTATGCATCGCAAAATTTTCCAAAAAAAGCTGCCCCCTATTTCTTTAGAGCTTCTGAAACAGCTACAAAAAACAATATAGAAATCCCTCAGCTCAATCAAAATTTGTGGGATAACTTAAAACAGCTCTCTTCATATGCGCTTGAACGTTTTAACCGTGGTTCGGTTATCCAGCAAGGCTGGGTAAACCTTGGTCTATACTATCAAGTATATGCAAGTAGTGGCGTGGAGCTAGACCAAGCAATTAATAATTGGCGCAGGCGCTATATTGGGCATCCGGCTTTTTCTGTATTACCTGAACAAGACGAAATGCTTACTGAGCTCGCCCCTATTAATATAGAGCGTTTAGTTGTGTTGTTTCCACAATCAGGCCCTAACGAACGCTTAGGTGATGCGCTTAAAGCGGGTGTGTTAGCTGCACTTGATACGCAAACTATCAACGACACTATTTTTATTGATGAAAACCTAAGCACTGAGGAAATCGCAGCGCAACTTGAAGAAATAAAGCCTGATTTTGTAATTGGTCCTCTACTTAAAGCAAATATTGATAAACTAGCCAATGCACAAACTCTTATTGATACTCCGGTACTGCATTTAAACACCTTTGATGGTGAGCGCATTTCGCTTCAGCATTATTACTTTGCATTGAACCCTGAGCACGAAGTACAACAAGCTCTGGAACACTTTTTAACTAAGGGCTATCAAAAGCCTATGCTGCTTGCGCCAAATAATGCAAATGGCCAACGTTTAGTTGATTATTTTAACCTACAGTGGCAACGCTACAGCGAAACCAAGCCACAAATCGGTTTTTATAACGATAAAAAAGATATGCCAAACACAATTACCAGCTTATTAGAAGTTGATAAGTCAAAAGATCGCATACAAACAGTTAAAGCATTATTTAAGCAAGAAGTAGAAAACGAAACGCGTTCACGCAGTGATATAGACGTTATTTATATTTTGGGTGATGCCATAGAAACTCGCTTAATTAAACCTTACCTTGATGTAAACGTCAGTACATTTGCTGATCGTATCCCACTTTATGCAAGCTCTAAAAGTCATAGTAAACAAATTGACAGTACAGACAAAGGCGACTTAGACGGCCTATACTTCACAGAATTACCGTGGATGCTTGATTCACAAATTAAACAACATAATTTACGCCAGCAGTACAACTCTCTATGGCCTGAGCAAATTGATATTAGCCAACGCTTATTTGCAATGGCGTACGATGCTGTATCAATATTACATGACATTAGACAGTTAAGCGTAATGCCAGGCAATCAATATAGTGGTTTAAGTGGTAAGTTGTCTGTTAATACCAGCGGCCATATAGAACGCATGCTCGACTGGGCTCAATATACAAACCGTCGTATTAAGCCTGTGCAATTAGAAACACAACGCCCGGTACCATTGTTTATGCAATCAGCGGGTGATATACAAACTATAAATTAAACTTTATTAAGTTAAGGGGGCGGCATGTCGTGGTTTAAAGAGCTGTGGCAAAATAGTCGCGAAAAAGGCCAGTATTATGAGCTTGAAGCGCAAAAATACTTAGTTACTCAGGGCTTAACACCCATTGAACGTAATTATTACTGCCCCTTTGGCGAGCTTGATGTCATTATGAAAGAAGGCGACACCCTTGTATTCATTGAGGTCAAGTTTCGCAAAAATAATGCCCGTGGCGGTGCCAACTATGCACTTAGCCCACAAAAACAAGCTCGATTAAAACGTAGTATTTATCATTACTTAGCAGCTAAAAATTTAACTAACCAAGCACTAAGAATTGATTATGTAGCCATTACAGGAGAAGCATCTCCTAATATTAATTGGCTTAAAAATGTATTTTAAACGCAAATACAAAGATAAATTATTGGTAGGCTATGCAAGACACAATTAAAGAAATTTTTACAGAAAGCATTCAAGTTCAAATCGCTGCTGGTGAAGTGCTACCTAGTGCGCTTGAGTCAGCTGCATTTACTATTGCACAAAGTCTGATCAACGGAAATAAACTCATTTGCTGCGGTACTGCAAATTGCCACATGCTCGCTCAGCATATGGCGGGTGTATTGGTTAATCACTATGAAACCGAGCGTCCTTGTTTGCCGGCAATCGCTCTATCGCAAGAAAACGTTAATCTTGGGCAAAGTACCCAGGTAGACGATCACGATACATTTGCTCGTCAAGTCCGCGCTTTTGCCCAGCAAGGCGACTTATTGCTCGTACTGGCTATTAACGGTAACGAAAAGCATGTTATTTCTGCCGTTGAAGCAGCACTAACTAAAGATATGAAGGTCATAGTTATGGTTGGTGATGATGGTGGCGAGTTGGTTGGCCTACTTGGCCCTAACGATGTTGAAATTAGATCGCCATCTAAACGCCCTAGCCGCATTATCGAATCCCATTTAGTTAACTTACATTGTTTAAGCGAACTTGTTGATTTAACGCTTTTCCCTCAGGATGAAAATTATGTTTAAACGCTCTCTTATTGTTTTAGGTACTGTTGTATTACTACAAGGCTGCGCAGCTGCTGTTGTTGCAGGTACAGCCAGTGCAGTAACTGCAGCGAACGATCGCCGTACCATTGGCTCTCAAATTGACGATAACAATATTGAAATAAAAGCCAGTATTGCACTTAGCGAAGTAGAACGCCTTGAAAAGTTTGCCAATATAAGCGCTGTAAGCGTTAACGGTATTGTTTTACTTGTAGGCCAAGTATCTAATGAAGAAATGAGAAACGAAGCACAGCGTACCATTGAGGGCGTTTCAGGTATTCGTAAGATACATAACCAAATTCGTATTGGCTCAAATATTGGCATTACTACACAAACGCATGACTCTTGGTTAACATCTAAAGTAAAAGCTCAGCTACTAACAGCAAAAGACATTAGCAGTAATAACATTAAAGTAGTTACTGAAAACGCTGAAGTATTTTTAATGGGTTTAGTATCTGACTCTGAGTCTACTCAAGCTGTAAACATTGCCCGAAATGTATCTGGCGTAGAGCGGGTAATTAAAGTATTTGAATATATGTAAAGTAAAATACAGACATAAAAAAACCGCTTATTAAGCGGTTTTTTTTTGCATTTACTTATTATTTAATAACGCGTAAATGAGAGCCTTTTTTCTTCTGTGGCTTTTCTGGTGGTGTTTCATCAATAAATTCAGCTGATGAATCAACACTTTCAAGCTCAGGCACAAAATCGTCTTCGTCCTCTAAAAACTCATCTGCAGTAAAGACTGTTCCTTCGCCATTTTCACGCGCGTATATTGCAAGCACAGCACCTAGAGGCACATACACTTGCATTGGCTGACCACCAAAGCGCGCATTGAAGCTAAGTTGGGTTAAGTCTAACGAAAACTGTGTGACCGCTGATGGACTTATGTTTAAAACAATTTGTCCGTCTTGAACAAACTGTGTTGGCACTTGTACATTTGCAAACCCAGCGTCTACAACTAAATGCGGTGTACACTCGTTATCGACTATCCAATCAAAAAAAGCACGTAATAAATAAGGACGATTAGGCGTCATTATAAACGGATCTCACGCTCAGCTTCAGTTAAAGAGGCTTGGAATGACTCACGTTCAAATAAACGGATCATGTACTCTTTAAGCTCTTTAGAACCTGCACCATTAAGCTCAATACCAAACTCTGGTAAACGCCATAATAGTGGAGCTAAATAACAATCTACTAAGCTAAACTCTTCACTCATAAAGTAAGGTGCTTCGCTAAAAATAGGTGCTACAGCAAGTAATGCTTCTGTTAGCTCTTTACGAGCTTGAGCAGCATCTGACGTGTTGTTACTGATTTTGTCAGCTAGGCTGTACCAGTCAGTATCAATACGATGCATCATTAAGCGGCTACGACCACGCATTACCGGGTAAACAGGCATTAGTGGAGGATGAGGAAAACGCTCATCAAGGTATTCCATGATGATGTTTGCCTGGTATAAACCAAGCTCACGGTCAATCAGTGTTGGCACTGTGCCGTAAGGGTTAATTTCGTGAAGTGCTTCTGGCAAGTTATCTTTTTCAGCCAAATGAATATCTACACTTACACCTTTTTCCGCAAGTACAATACGTACTTGGTGGCTATACATACAGTTAGCACCAGAAAAAAGGGTCATTACAGGGCGCTTATTGGCAGCTACGGCCATGCCTATACCTCCATTAAATAACTAAAACAGCAAAAGGGGCTTAAGCCCCTATTGCAAAATTACCTTTAAAAATGTTCAAGTTAATGAACATCTCTCCAGTATTCTTTCTTAAGCATAAATGCCAAGATAAATAGAATTATTAAGAATCCTATTACCTTAATACCTAGCGCTTCCGATTCAAGACGTGAAGGTTCACCCACGTACTCAAGGAAGTTTGTTAAATCACGAGCCGCTTGGTCGTATTCATCTACGCTTAATTCACCCGTACCATCAGTTTCAGTAGCAATAACTTTGGTCACAGTGTGGCCATGTTCTTCTACTTCTTTAGTGATAGGCGTTGGTAAACCTTGTAGTTCTTGAAGAACATGAGGCATACCTACCGATGGAAAAACAATATTGTTAACTCCAAACGGGCGAGATTCATCTTTATAAAACGATTTTAGGTACGTGTAAATATAATCTGGTGATTTTACACGTGCAATAAGAGTTAAATCCGGCGGAGCCGCACCAAACCATTTTGCTGCATCGTCTTTTGTAATTGCGTTGGTGATATGGCTACCTACTTTAGAGCCGTCAAAAATTAACTGCTCTAAACCAACTTCTGTTGGGATACCGATATCACGAAAAGTACGCTCATAACGTTGATACTGCATTTGGTGACAACCAAGACAGTAGTTCATGAACAACTTTGCACCGCGTTGTAAAGATGGTTGATCAGTAAGGTCGTTATTCGCTTCCATTAAAGGAACCGACGGACCTGCTGCCATAACCATGTTAGGCAACAAGTTTACTGATAAAGCAAATAAACCAATAATAAGCTTCTTCATCATTTCGTTAACCTCTCTGGCAATGGCTTAGTTTTTTCGTTCTTACTGTATACAAACAACAGTACGAAGAACATAAAGTAAGTCACAGTACAGATTTGAGAAATAATCGTTTTCATATCAGTTTGTGGAGTTGCACCCACCCAACCAAGAAGAACGAAAGTTACAACAAAGCCTGCAATGTTCCATTTATGGAAACCACAACGGTAACGAACCGATTTAACTCTACCACGGTCTATCCAAGGTAGTAATGCAAGTACTACAATCGATGCACCCATCGCCGCAACACCGATTAACTTATCAGGGATTGCACGTAAGATTGCATAGAATGGCGTAAAGTACCAAACCGGGAAAATATGCTCAGGTGTTTTAAGTGGGTTAGCTGCCTCGAAGTTTGGACCTTCTAAAAAGAAGCCATTCATCGCCGGCATAAAGAACACAACCCAACAAAACAGTATTAAGAAACCAACCACACCCACAATATCTTTAACTGTGTAGTAAGGGTGGAACGGTATCGCATCAACAATGTCTTTTTTGTTAGTGTAATACTCGTGGAATTTAAATTTAGGCTTATCTTCTTCAGCTACTGAGCCTTTCTTACGTTTAATCTCAATACCTTCAGGGTTATTTGAACCCACTTCGTGTAGAGCAACAATGTGTAAGAAAACTAAGATTACAATAACCAGTGGTAGTGCAATTACATGTAATGCAAAGAAGCGATTAAGCGTTGCACCTGATATTACGTAGTCACCACGGATCCAAAGTGTTAAGTCATCACCAATAACCGGAATAGCACCGAATAATGAAATGATTACTTGTGCGCCCCAGAACGACATTTGGCCCCATGGTAATAAATATCCCATGAATGCTTCAGCCATTAGCGCTAAGAAAATGAACATACCAAATAACCACAGTAATTCACGCGGTTTTTGGTAAGAACCGTAGATCATGCCACGGAACATATGCATATATACAACGATGAAAAACGCTGATGCACCTGTTGAGTGCAAGTAACGTAGTAACCAGCCATATTCTACATCACGCATGATGTACTCTACCGAAGCAAAAGCACCTTCAGCAGACGGAACAAAGTTCATCGTTAACCAAATACCTGTTAGGATTTGGTTTACTAGTACTAACATGGCTAGTGAGCCAAAAAAGTACCAGAAGTTAAAGTTTTTAGGTGCTGGATACTGTGCAATGTGCATGTTCCAAACACGTGTCATTGGGATTCGGTCGTCTATCCAACCAATAATCTTACCAAACATTAGGCTACCCCTCTTTCTTCGCCCACTAAAATAGTGGTGTCATCTAGAAAAGTATAAGGTGGTATTTCTAAGTTTAATGGTGCAGGTACCGATTGAAATACTCGACCAGCCATATCAAATTTAGAACCGTGGCACGGGCAGTAGAAACCGTCATCAGTCCCTTCTACTTTCTCACCAAAATTACCTTGTAAAAAGCCTGGTGAACATCCTAAATGCGTACAAATACCTACAGCCAAAAATATTTCTGGACGTAATGAACGGTAATCATTTGTTGATGATTCTAATTGTTGTGGCTCTTGCGATTGCGGATCACGAAGTTGACCTTCATGTTCTTTCATCTGCTCAAGCATTTTTGGGGTACGTGATACAACCCATACAGGTTTACCACGCCACTCGACACGTATTAATTGTCCAGGCTCAAGTTTGCTGATATCTACTTCTACAGGCGCACCCGCAGATTTAGCTCGCTCACTTGGATTCCAAGACGCAATAAAAGGAACAGCAGCCCCAGCCGCACCAACACCACCTACAACAGAGGTAGCTATGGTTAAAAAGCGACGTCGGCCATTGTCTACAGGCGCATTGCTCATCCACTTATCTCCACTATGATTCTCAACACTTGCTATATTGAGAACATCAGTTACAGCAGGTTAATTATTCGAAATTTTTAAAATAGAAGCGATCATAATTAAAACCCTTGATTAAAACAAGGTTATTCAAAGCCCCATGCTCGAATAAACCTGACTTGATCAAAAATTTGATTAAGCTAGCTCGAGAATAAAGCCGAACGACTATAATAACGCTTCTGTAAAAACAATATACTGACCGAGATCAACACCACTAAGAGGAAACAGTAAAAACTGTACATAGTGTCGTTAAACTCACTCATTTTACTTCCACGCCAATTGTAGCAAAAAATTCCACCAATTAACTGATGGATTTAAACTAATTACGATAATTATTTAACTTTTTTGCAGCTATCTGAGTGTTTTTTAACT
Source organism: Pseudoalteromonas sp. SR41-7 (assembly GCF_014163935.1). NCBI lineage: Bacteria > Pseudomonadati > Pseudomonadota > Gammaproteobacteria > Alteromonadales > Pseudoalteromonadaceae > Pseudoalteromonas > Pseudoalteromonas sp. SR41-7. The sequence goes on from NZ_JACJEF010000001.1 coordinate 462,258, forward strand.
TTCGTTCGATTAATACGCAGTTATTAATAAATTTGATCATCATTAATTACAGCAATACCAAGTATGGCGACCGCTATAAACAAATTTAAATTAAGTAGCAAATGTAAACTTTTTGATTTGAAAACAAAAAACCCAGCATAAGCTGGGTTTTTGAATTCTTGATAACGTATAGATTAACGTTTTGAGAACTGTGGACGCTTACGCGCTTTCTTAAGACCCACTTTCTTACGTTCAACTTTACGTGCATCACGTGTAACAAAACCTGCTTTACGAAGTTGTGGACGTAGTGACTCGTCAAACTCCATAAGTGCACGAGTGATACCGTGACGGATAGCACCAGCTTGACCAGTTGTACCACCACCAGAAACGGTGATGTAAAGGTCAAATTTTTCAGTCATATCAACTAGCTCAAGAGCTTGATGAACAACCATGCGTGCTGTTTCGCGACCAAAATACTCCTCTAGAGAGCGTTTGTTGATTACGATGTTACCAGTGCCTGGGCGTAAGAATACGCGAGCACTTGAACTTTTACGACGACCTGTACCGTAGTATTGATTTGCCATGATGGTGCTCCTTAAATGTCTAGAACCTGAGGCTGTTGTGCAGCATGGTTATGCTCAGTACCTGCGTAAACTTTAAGTTTACGGTACATAGCGCGGCCTAAAGGACCACGTGGCAACATGCCTTTTACAGCTTTCTCGATGATCATTTCAGGCTTTGCAGCTTGAAGTTTATCAAAAGTAGTAGACTTAAGGCCACCTGGAAAACCAGAGTGAGCGTAGTACACTTTATCTTTGAATTTGTTACCAGTTACAGTAACTTTTTCAGCGTTGATAACGATGATGTAATCACCAGTATCTACGTGAGGAGTGTATTCAGCTTTATGCTTACCGCGTAGGCGGTGAGCGATTTCAGTAGCGATGCGACCTAAAGTTTTACCTTCAGCGTCAACTACGTACCAGTCACGTTTTACTGTTTCTGGTTTAGCAACAAACGTTTTCATTTATAAAAATCCAATGTTTTTCAATTAAAACCACAAGTAGTTAATATTAACTACTGCTCTAAGTTTGCTATAACCCCTTCGAGTTTTAGACTTTTGCGCCGCTCACAAGTGGCTAGACTATATGAGGACATAGAACGCAACGTGGCAGACGCGGGAGTATACCAGCACTTAAAACACATTGCTACTCGCCGGTTGTTTTTTCCACAAGAAATTTCAGAAATAAGAAGTACTATATATGTACCTCTTTTTTATAGTTGCCCTATTACACATTTACTTACTTATTTAAACTAAATGCTCTCTAGCTAAATATTCTAAGGATTGCATTTCTTGTAAACGACTAATACAACGCTTAAATTCAAAGTTTAAATTACCTTGGGTATAAAGTTCGGTAATAGGTTTTTCAGCCGATATAATTAAAGTTACATGGCGCTCATAAAATTCATCCACTAAAGCAATAAAGCGTCTAGCAGCATCATCATTAGTTTGCCCTAGCTGTTTTAAGTTAGAAATAATCACCGTATTGTATAAGCGGCTAATCTCCATGTAATCGACCTGGCTACGTGCTGTTTCGCACAATTCACTAAACTCAAACATCACAACGCATTTAGCTACTTTACGCGTTTTGATTTTTCGCCCTTCTATCTCTATCGGCTCATCTAATTGCCCAGGCTCTGGCGATAACTTATCGAAGTACTCAAATAGGTTCTTATCCGCATCTTCATCTAATGGGCTGTGAAAAATTTCAGCTTGCTCTAAAGTACGTAAGCGGTAATCAATACCTGAATCTACATTAACTATCTCGGTATTTTTTTTAACAAGCTCAATAGCTGGCATAAAACGCGCTCGCTGTAAGCCATTTCTGTAAAGTTCATCTGGCACTATATTAGAGGTTGCTACAAGTACTATGCCCCGTGCAAATAGCGCTTCCATTAAGCCACCTAATAGCATGGCATCAGTAATGTCTTGTACAAAAAACTCATCAAAGCAAATAATGTCTGTTTCTGCTTTAAAAGTGTCAGCAATTTTTTCTAATGGATTAGCCGTATTATTTAGCTTTTTAAGCTCGTTATGCACTCGGTGCATAAATCGATGAAAGTGCACACGCATTTTACGTGTGCCCGGTAATGATTCGTAAAAAGTGTCAACTAAATAAGTTTTACCACGCCCTACTCCCCCCCAAAAGTACAAACCTTTTACAGGCGCAGGTTCTTCTTTACTAAATAGCTTAGCAAAAAAGCCTTTTTGTTTTGGCTTTGTCTGAGTTAGGTCATCGTATAGACGTTGTAAATGGCGCACAGCATTTTCTTGTGCTGCGTCGTGTACAAAGTCATCTCGCTTTAAGTCTTGTTGGTATGTTTGCCAAGGAGTCATATCTATTTACAGTTAAAACACAGTTTAATTTGCAAAGCATATTAACACGCATCATAACTCGGGGTATATTACACTTAGTATGATTTATAATTGAATCGGCATTCGTTAGTTATTTTCCCAAAGGGGTAGTTTTTATGGGCACAGTTATGTGGGTAGGTTTGATTGTTATTGTTGCTGTTGTAGCATTTTTTATTGGCGCATTTGTTACTAAAAAACAGTTCAAACAAGATGAATTAAAAGAGCAAGCAGAGCAAGCTGAAAATGCGTTAGAGCAGTATCGCCAAGATGTAGCTGATCATTTAGCGAATACTGGTAAGCTCGTAAATAAAATGAAAGAAAACTATGATCAACTGCTTAGTCACGTTGAAGAAACAAACCAGCTTCTTCTAGAAGATAGAAATAAAGCACCAGCTGAACCATTCTTTTCAAAAGAAACAACAGAACAACTGCAGGCTTCATTAAAAGAGCGTCAATGCGATCGTTCTACAGCCGCAGCACAACCAGCTGATTATGTATCAGGTGAATCAGGTTTATTTGCTGGTCAAAATAAAGTTTCAGAACATTCTAAAGCATCTTGATGAACTTTTTTTTGACCCCATAGTCTTTAGATATAACAGCTTTGTTGTTTTATCTTAATAAACCGAAAAGGGCTGCTGTAAAGTAGCCCTTTTTGTTTTGCTTTATCTTAAGTGGAGTTACCCCTGACTATGAAAATGAAATTATCACTTATCAGCGCAGCTATTTTATCTACAAGCTTGTTAATGAGCCCAGTAGCGTCTTATGCAAAAATGCCAATTGCAGTAAATGGTCAACAACTACCAACTCTTGCCCCCATGCTAGAGAAAATATCTCCAGGTGTTGTAAGTATCCAAGTTTCAGGCTCAAAAGAAGTACGCCGCCGTGCAGATCCGCTTGAATACTTTTTTGGACAGCAACAGCCTCGCAGTCAAAAGCGTCAATTTAGTGGATTAGGCTCTGGGGTGATTATTGATGCTGATGAGGGTTATGTAGTCACTAATAATCACGTAATCCAAGATGCCGAAAAAATGGTAGTAACCCTCGAAGATGGCCGTGAATTTGAAGCAACTAAAATTGGTACTGATACAGAATCAGACATCGCTCTTTTACAAATAGACGCTAATGACTTAACTGAAATAAAACTCGCAAATTCAGACAGTTTACGAGTGGGCGACTTTGCTGTTGCTATTGGTAACCCATTTGGACTTAGCCACACAGTTACATCTGGTATTGTTAGTGCTCTTGGTCGTAGTGGTTTAAATATTGAGGGCTACGAAGATTTCATTCAAACCGATGCTGCTATTAACCAAGGCAACTCTGGTGGTGCATTAGTTAACTTAAACGGTGAATTGATTGGTATTAACACTGCGATTTTAGGTGCTTCTGGCGGTAACGTGGGTATTGGTTTTGCCATTCCATCAAACATGATGAAAAACTTAGTTGATCAAATTGTTGAACACGGTGAAGTACGCCGAGGTTCGCTCGGTATCTCTGGCCGCCCACTTGATGCAGGCCTTGCTAAAGCGCAGCAACTTGACGTTAAACAAGGTGCTTATGTAATGCAAGTAATGGACGACACTGCTGCAAGTAAAGCAGGTATAAAAGCAGGTGACGTAATTGTTAGCATTAATGGCGGTGATATTAGTGGTTTCCACGAGCTGCGCAGCAAAATTGCTACGCTAGGTGAAGGCCGCGAAATAAAACTAGGTATTTACCGCGATGGTAAAATTAAAACGGTAAAAGTAACTCTTGATGGTGCATCAGGTGTTACAGCGACAGGCGAAGAGCTGCATCCTGCGTTCCAAGGCGCGACACTTGAAAACGTGCAAAAAAATAGTAATAAAGGTGTTGAGGTTACGTCTGTAGACCCTCGCTCACCTTCTGCCCGTGTTGGCCTTGAAGAAGGTGATATTATTATGCAAGTGAATCGCCAACGAGTAGAGACTATTCGTGATATGAATAAGATTATCGAAAACACTAAAGGTAATATCGTACTTGGCGTGCAACGTGGTCGTGAGTCTATATTTATTTTAATTCAGTAATAAATAGCACTATTAATGTAATAAAAATAACAGTGGCACTTGCCGCTGTTATTTTTTTTATGTCATCATAAAGAGATTGCTCACTTACATAATAAGAAAACTGTGCTGAAATTAATAAAATTTATTCTTCCCCCTTTATTTGCAGGTCTAAGTATTGCTTTTTTAGTGGTTTTTTTCAGCCCTAATATGCGAGCCGCCTTACTTCCTAATGTTCCCCTTCCAAGCGCGATGAGTGCGAGTCACTTGAGTTTTTCTGATGCAGTTAAACGAGCAGCTCCTTCTGTAGTTACTATTTTTTCAGAAAGCATTTCCAAAGAACCTCGTTATAAAAGAAAAAACACGGTACAAGAGCTAGGCTCTGGCGTCATTATGTCGCAGGACGGTTATATTCTTACTAACTACCATGTTGTGAATAATGCAGACCAAATTATGGTTATCTTAACCGATGGCCGACGCTTTTTTGATGTGCAACTAATTGGTTTTGATACCATTACTGATTTAGCCTTACTTAAAATCAATGCAGATCACCTCCCGGTGATTCCCGTAAACGATAGCTATGTATCAAATGTAGGCGATGTTGTACTTGCTATAGGCAACCCGCTTAACTTAGGGCAAACAATCACTCAAGGCATTATTAGTGCAACGGGTAAGCAAAAAATTACAGATAGCCCTTACAATAACTTATTGCAAATGGATGCAGCTATTAACGTGGGCAACTCCGGCGGCGCATTAGTTAACTCCAATGGTGATTTAGTCGGCATTACTTCTGCACAATTTAAAACGCGTGAGAACTTGAATATTCAAGGAATATTTTTTGCGGTTCCTTACTCACTTGCTAAAAAAGTGATGGGTAAACTCATTCGTCACGGTCGGGTTGTACGCGGCTATTTAGGCTTTGAAGGCACAGCAGTAGATAGTACAGGTAAAGAAGTAAACGACAGCCTAACGCCGGTTACCGGCATGCGCATTACTAATTTAGACCCTTTGGGGCCAGCATGGCAAGCGGGTATTGAAGAGCAAGATATCGTCATTAAAATTGCAGGGCTTTCGGTAGCAAACCCACAAAAAGTGCTTGAAAAAATAGGTAATACGGAGCCCGGTAAAGAAATAGAATTTGAGCTATACAGAGATGGCAAAATAGAAAAAATCATGGTGGTGGTAGCTGAGCTTGAAACAAAGCTCTAATAAAGAGTAATACCAATCGTCAATAAAAAGGTCGGATAGCAATTTGCGTATCCGACCTTTTTTAAATAGCTTAACTAGTTATCTACTTAGCTACTTCTACGTTTAATGTTTGCACCCAACGCACTTAGCTTATCTTCAATGCGCTGATAGCCTCTATCAACGTGATAAATACGGTCAACAACCGTTTCACCCTGTGCCACTATACCCGTTAAAATTAAGCTAGCTGAAGCGCGTAAATCGGTTGCCATCACTTGCGCACCCGTTAAGCTTTCAGTCTCACCACAAATTGCGGTATGCCCTTCTAAACGAATATTAGCGCCCATACGCTGCAACTCTGGTACATGCATAAAACGGTTTTCAAAAATCGTTTCTGTGATCGTTGCACTACCATTTGCTACTACATTCAATGCTGTAAACTGAGCTTGCATATCCGTAGGAAAACCTGGGTGTGGAGCTGTTTTAATATTCACGGCTTTAAGTTCTCGGCCGCGCATATCAAGATAAATACTATCGTTATGTACTTCTAGGTGCGCATTCGTAGCACGTAGCTTTTCAATCACAGGCTCAAGAGAATGAAAGTCTGTATTTTTACAAAGTACTTCACCGCCAGCCATTGCTGCTGCGACTAAAAACGTCCCAGTTTCAATTCGGTCAGGTAAAATACTGTGTTCACAGCCAGCTAAACGCTCAACGCCTTCAACTTCAATGCGGCTAGTACCTGCACCTGTGATTTTAGCGCCCATAGCAATTAGGCAGTTAGCTAAATCAATTATTTCAGGCTCGCGTGCCGCATTATCAAGTATGGTTTTACCATCAGCGAGGGCCGCTGCCATTAATAGGTTTTCGGTAGCACCTACGCTTACCATTTCCATAAAAATTTCAGCGCCTTTTAAGCGACCATTAACCTTGGCATTAATATAACCATTTTCAACGTTTATTTGTGCGCCCATGCGCTCCAAACCTTGAATATGGATATCAACAGGGCGAGCACCAATAGCGCACCCACCAGGTAAAGACACTTGAGCCTCACCAAAACGTGCAACTAGAGGGCCTAATGCAAGCACAGAGGCGCGCATTTGCTTTACTAAGTCGTAAGGCGCTAATGTTTTATTAACCGTTGCACCGTCAATTACTAGCGTATCGCCCTGCCAATTAACATCTGCACCTAAAGTTTTTAATAAGGCTTCAGTGGTCACTATGTCGCGAAGACGCGGTACATTAGTAAATATACTTTTACCATCAGCTAATAGTGAAGCAAATAAGATAGGAAGTGCGGCATTTTTAGCGCCCGAAATAGTCACTTCACCAGCAAGTGAAGTGCCACCTTGAATTACAAATTGATCCATTAGGAGGCCCTAGTTATTGCGGTAAAATGAATTTTTGTTCACGCTTCCACTCTACAGGAGTAAATGCACGAATAGATACTGCGTGAATTGTCCCATCTGAAATTGTATTCATTAATGGACCATAAACTAGCTGCTGCTTTTTAACTCGGCTTAAACCGTCAAAGCATTCGCCTACTGCAACAACTTCATAATGACTACCATTGGCTTTTACATGTACTTCAGCTAATTGAAGTTCTTCGCGTAATAATGTTTCGACTTGGCTAGTTTCCATAACTCTCACTCAAATAGGGTTGTAACCTGACCCAATTGCATTAAATTTTGCAATTGCTCAGGTAGGTTTTGCAATTCAAGGCGAATGCCTTGCTGCTTTAGTTCTGCAAAAGAGTGAATTAACCAAGCTAAGCCAGCTGTGTCAACCCTTGATACTCCACTTAGGTCGAAATAGATGATTTTATGCTTAGTTAATAACTTATTGTTCAGAAGCTGTTCATCGCCAATTGAATTTCGAGTAAGCTCACCGCTTACTCCAAAATGTTGTCCATCAACTTGGCTTATTGCCAATTTAGTCATTCGAGTTACTGCCTCTAAACTGAACTGGTAGCTGACTCTTTTGCTCTAAAAGGTTACTTACATTATCAATACCTTGCTGACGCAAAATACCTTGCAGCTCGCTTTGCTTTGCATCCAGTAAACTAATACCTTCGGCAATCATATCGTACGCGCGCCATTCACCGTCGCGGTCTTCGCGTACTTTAAAATCGATTCTGATATCAGGTTTACCGTCTTCAATAATTTTAGTCTTAACAACAACGACGTCTTTACCTTTAAACGCTTGCTCTGCACCAAACTCAACTTTCTGGTTTGTGTATTGAGTAAATACACCTGCATAAGTAGCAACTAAGTACTCTCTAAATACACCAATAAAGCGTTGAATTTCTTTAATTGCTTTGGCCTTTTCAGCCTCGTCGGTAATTGCACGAACTTTAGATACTTCACTGCCAAGTACACGAAGTGCTGCATATTTATAGTCGATATAAGGCATTAATTCTTCTTCGACTATTACGCGAAGGTATTCCTGATCTTTAACAATTAATGGCTGATCTTTTTTAATGCGCGCAAATGTATTATCGGCAACTTGGCGTACCATTTTATTAGGATCGACTAATTTCACATCTGCTGCACTTACGCTTTGAGTTAGCGTCATTGTGCCAATTGCTACAATAGCTAAAAACTTTTTCAACATAATAATTACTCACTACCTTGGTTGAATAAAAACTGCCCGATTAATTCTTCAAGTACAATGGCAGACTTAGTATCAGTGATTGAATCGCCATCACCTAGTGCTTTACTTTCCACACCAAATAAATCGTCAATTGCTTCATCTTGCTTGTTTTCTGTCACTGTTTCGCCTAAACAACGTTGCTTAGCAGAATCTGGAGAAATTACAGGGTGAATACCTAAGTACTGCTCACCTAAAATCCCCGACGTTAAAATAGAGATTGAGCTTGTGTCTGAAAAACGACATAAGTACTGTGCGTCAATGGTCATATTAACGACTGGTAAAAACTCTTGTGGGTGAACATAAATTGATTCAACACGGCCAATTACAACACCACCTACTTTTACTGGCGCACGCGCTTTTAACGAGCCGATGTTTTCAAACTTGGCATTAAGCGTATATGTTTCGCCAGAGCCACTAATACCTGAATTGGCAACTTTAAGTGCAAGCATCGCAAAAGCTAAAATGCCAAGTGCTACAAAAAAACCAACTAAAATTTCTAATTTCCGTGAATTCATTATCTATACCCTATTAGCTGGTAAACATTACCGCTGTCAAAATAAAGTCAAAACCTAAAACTGCTAATGACGAATGAACAACCGTTTCGGTGGTTGCTTTGCTGATCCCTTCTGAGGTCGGCACACAGTCATATCCTTTATAAAGCGCAATCCAGGTCACCACTATGGCAAATACAAAGCTTTTAATAATACCGTTTAGTATGTCTTGCTGAAACGACACTTGCGATTGCATGATTGACCAAAAACTACCTGTATCAACACCCAGCCAATCTACACCCACTAAATGAGCGCCTACAATTGCTACAGCTGAAAATATCAATGCAAGCAATGGCATGCTTATAAAACCCGCCCAAAAGCGCGGTGCAATAATACGTTTTAGCGGATCGATTGCCATCATCTCAAGTGATGAAAGTTGCTCTGTTGCTTTCATTAAGCCAATTTCAGCGGTCAAAGCGCTACCTGCACGTCCTGCAAATAGTAATGCAGTAACAACCGGGCCTAGTTCTCGCAATAAACTCAGTGCCACTAACGGCCCTAAACTATCCTCAGCGCCATAACCAACCAATACGGTGTAACCTTGTAAAGCCAACACCATACCGATAAACAAACCCGACACCATAATAATGAGTAACGATTGCGAACCAACCATATAGAGCTGGCGAACAAGTAACGGGGTGCCTTTTTTAAAATTAGGAACATGCGCTAATGCACTAAACAGCATATAAGCAGAACGACCAAGGGCCGCAAAGCGTCCTAGCGTTTTATGTCCTAGCTTTTGAAATAAATCCAACATTATGCTTTTTCTCCAAGTAGTTCGTCTGCATAAGCCTGAGCCGGAAAATGAAATGGTACAGGACCATCCGACAAGCCTTTTAAAAACTGTTGAACTAAAGGAGATTCATGATTACGCATTTCATCTGGAGTACCAGAACCAATTACCCCTTGATCGGCGATAATTATAACGTGTTCGGCAATACTCATTACCTCTGTTACATCGTGCGTCACGATTAAAGACGATAAACCTAATACTTCGTTGAGCGACTTAATTAGCTTAACCAATACGCCCATCGAAATAGGATCTTGCCCTGCAAATGGTTCATCGTACATGATTAGCTCTGGATCAAGTGCTATAGCGCGTGCAAGTGCAGCACGCCTTGCCATACCGCCGGATAACTCAGATGGCATTAAATCTTTAGCGCCACGTAGTCCAACCGCTTGCAGTTTCATTAACACAACTAATCGAATCAGGTCTTCACTTAGCTTTGTGTGCTCTCTTATAGGAAACGCGATATTGTCAAATACCGACATATCAGTAAACAACGCACCACTTTGAAAAAGCATACTCATTTTAGTACGTGCTTCGTATAACTCTTTACGAGACATTTTAGGAATGCTGCCACCTTCAAATAAAATATCACCTGAATCTGGTTTAAGCTGACCACCAATTAAACGCAACATAGTGGTTTTGCCAATTCCGCTTGGCCCCATAATCGCAGTAATTTTACCTTTAGGAACGCTAAAACTCATATTTTTATATATGGTTCTATTGCCTCTCGAAAAGCTAACATCCTTGACTTCTACTATTGATTGCGACAAGTCGCTCTCCATAAAAATGTTCACTAGTGCCCCTATTTTAAAGCTTTTTTGTCAAAGATGGAAAAAACAATTCGTAAGATTTTGTAATACACCCATGAAAAGGATTATAAGACTCGCTCAAAACAGCTTAACCCCGGCTTAAATTTTTAAATTAGCTGTTTAAAAGCAACATTGTTACCTAGTTGACCTTACTCTTTTATTTATACTTTCATCTTGGCTTTTGTTACTATTCGCGCCATCCGTATTTTGTATAACTGGCTTAACACAATGGTTACCTCGTTTGTTATTTTAATTCTTGGTTTTGCAGCTCTTGTTTGGAGTGCCGATAGGTTTGTTTATGGGGCTGCGGCTCTTGCTAAAAACTTTGGTGTACCTACACTTATTGTTGGTTTAACCGTTGTAGCCATGGGCTCTTCAGCCCCTGAAATGATGGTTTCAGCCTCTGCCGCTTTGGCTAACAAAACCGACACAGCCGTTGGCAATGCTGTTGGCTCTAATATTACAAACATTTTACTTGTGTTAGGTATCACTGCTCTATTTCGCCCTCTTTCAGTTTCATCTAGTACGTTAAAACGTGAAATGCCATTAGTGATGCTCGTATCTTTAGCTACTTGGTATGTGTTCTCAGATAACTACTTTTCATTTAGTGAAGGTGTTGCGCTTTTAGTTGGCTTTATCGTATTCATCGGTGGGTTAATCATTGTATCCATGCGTGCAAAAAACCAAGATGACCCATTTGTCTCAGAAGCCTGCGACGATGTACCAAACGATGTACCTACTAAAAAAGCGGTATTTTGGTTAATTGTTGGCATGATACTCCTGCCGGTTAGTTCTCATTTTTTAATCGGCTCAGCTGTTGATATTGCTAAATACTTCGGCTTAAGCGACTTAGTCATTGGTTTAACAATTATTGCCATTGGTACTAGCTTGCCTGAACTTGCCGCCTCGGTTGCAGGTGTACTTAAAAATGAAGATGATTTAGCACTAGGTAATATTGTTGGCTCAAACATATTTAATATTTTAGCTGTATTACCTCTAGCAGGTATTATTAATCCTTCAGCAATTGATCCATCGTTAGTAAGCCGAGATATATTAATTATGATTGGTGCAACACTTGCTCTTATCATTATGTCATTGAACTTTAGAGGCACCCAGCGTATCAATAGGGTAGAAGGCGGCTTATTGCTAATAGCGTTTTTGGGTTACCAAGGGTATATTTTTAGTCAAGTAGGGTAAATGATGGCAACGCTAAACTTTATTGAACAAGGCCTTCGCGTTTTAGATGTTGAGCGCCAAGCACTTAGTGATATTGCACAATATGTAGATGAAAATTTTCATTACGCGTGCCAATTAATGTACGACTGTGAAGGCCGTATTATTGTCATTGGCATGGGAAAATCAGGCCATATTGGCAATAAAATAGCGGCAACCCTTGCAAGTACTGGCAGCCCAGCGTTTTTTGTTCACCCTGGTGAAGCAAGTCATGGTGATTTAGGTATGATCACTAAAAATGACGTGGTTATGCTTATTTCTAATTCAGGGGAAACCAGCGAAGTTTTAAATATCATTCCGGTTTTAAAACGACTTGGTGCCAAAATGATAGCGATGACTGGCAATACACAATCAACCATGGCAACCCTTGCTAATGTACATGTGTGCATTAAAGTAGAAAAAGAAGCTTGTTCATTGGGCCTAGCCCCTACATCAAGTACCACTGCAACGCTTGCGATGGGCGATGCCATGGCAGTTGCATTATTAGAAGCTCGCGGCTTTACAGCTGATGACTTCGCGCTATCTCACCCAGGTGGTAGTTTAGGCAAGCGCTTATTACTTACTTTAAAAGATGTTATGCACAGCGGCGCAAATACACCTATTATTGATGTTTCACAAACAGTTAAAGATGCTCTAATAGAAATGTCAGCTAAAGGATTAGGTATGACAGCCATTGTTGATGAAAATCAGCAACTCGTAGGGTTATTTACCGATGGTGACTTACGTCGCATTTTAGAACAAAGAATTGATATTCATACAACACAAATAGATGTTGTTATGACTAAGTCATGCACTACAGCTACGCAAGATATTTTAGCCGCTGAAGCGCTCAATATTATGGAACGTAAACGTATAAATGGCCTAATCGTCGTCAATGAGAAAAACCAACCTATTGGCGCATTAAATATGCAAGACCTATTAAAAGCAGGAGTGTTATAAATGCAATTTGAAGAACTCTATCAACCGCTGAGCGATGACGCAAAAGCACGCGCTAAAAAAGTAAAACTACTTATATGCGATATTGATGGTGTATTTTCTGATGGCCGTATTTACCTTGGCAATCAAGGTGAAGAGCTAAAAGCATTTAATACAAAAGATGGTTTTGGCATTAAAGCACTTATAAACAGTGGCTTTGAAGTAGCTGTTATTACTGGTCGTCATTCACAGATAGTACAACAACGTATGAGCAGCTTAACCGTACAGCATATTTATCAAGGCCAAGAAAATAAGCTCATTGCCTATCAAGAGTTAAAAGATAAACTCAACCTTAGCGATGAACAAATTGCTTATATTGGTGATGACGGTCCTGACATGCCTGTTATGGAGTTAGTAGGCTTTGCCGTTGCAGTAAATGATGCCCACCCTCTTATTAAGCGTTTGTCACATTATGTAACGCAAATGCCTGGTGGTTTTGGCGCTGTGAGAGAACTCACCGATTTGCTCATGCTTGAAAATGGTAAAGCATTGACTACACAAGGCACTAGTTCATGAATGCAGCGCGCATAATATTAAGCGTTTTATTCATTAGCTGTATGGTTTGGCTTTGGTACCCTTATTTTACACAAACAAATATTGTGCCTCAGGCTGAGCCTGAAGTTGTTGCTAAGCCTGATTACATAGCTATTGAGCTCAAACAGACAGCCTATGATGAGCAAGGTAAAATTAGCCACAAAGTCACTGCGGCTAAAATGGAGCTATACCAGCAATTAGGTTTCACGTTTTTTGAAAAACCCATTTTTACTTTATATAACGAGCAACAAACGTGGCAAATAAATGCAGACGAAGCAACATTATATGAAGATAAACAATTAATTTTAGAAGGTAATGTGGTTGCCAAAAATTTAACCGATAACGCCATGATAGACAAAATCAATGCTGATAATATTCAGGTTGATATAAAGTTATTAACAATGCGTTCGGAGCAACCCGTCATTATCACTGGACCCAATTTAAAAATCACCGGTAAAGGCCTAGAAGCCGACTTGAAAACCGAAGTGATAAAACTAATTAACCATACGCGAACCATATATTATGACCAATAAAATATTAAAATCACTTATAATTCCTACACTTATACTAGCGTTTAATAGTAGTGCTGCAGAGCAAAACACGCAACCTGCTGCCAATCAGATTTCAATAAGTGCCGACAAGCAAGAAGGTCAATTGAAAGCTAATGTGGGTATTTTTGAGAAAAACGTTGAGATTATTCACGGTAATCGCCGCATTACAGCCGATCGCCTCGAAGTACACAAACGTGATGAACTTGGTGATAATAAACAATTATTAATTGCCACAGGTAGCCCTGCGCACTTTGAAGAAAAGCAATCAGACGGCACGACTATGAGCGCCAGTGCTGACGAAGTACGTTATGATGTATCTAAGCGTTTTTTAACGCTTGTTGGTAATGCACAAGTATCGCAAGCCGGACAAAAAATAAATGCTAAAAGCATTACCTACGACATAGAGCAGCAGCTCATCAGTGCCGAAAAAGATGAAAACTCAACTGACCGCGTTCACACAATTTTAGTACCGATCGAAACTAAAAAAAGTAAAAAAGGCGATAAAGGTCAACCATGAGCACATTAAAAGCAGAACTATTGGCAAAAAGCTATAAAGGTCGTGAAGTTGTAAAAAACGTCGGCCTTGAAGTACAAGCTGGCAGTATAGTTGGCTTACTTGGCCCTAACGGTGCTGGTAAAACAACGACTTTTTATATGATTGTAGGGCTTGTTCCTAGCGACAAAGGTAAAATATCTATTGATGATAACGATATTACTCTTTTACCTATGCATAGTCGTGCTAGATTAGGCATAGGCTACTTACCACAAGAGTCATCGATTTTTAGAAAGCTGACTGTTTATCAAAACTTAATGGCCATTTTAGAAACGCGCAAAGAACTAAATAAACAAGCCAGAGAAGACACGCTCAATAACTTATTAGATGAATTTAGCATACAACACATTCGTGATAGCCAAGGTATGGCATTATCGGGGGGAGAACGTCGTCGTGTAGAAATAGCACGAGCGCTGGCAGCAGATCCTAAATTTATATTACTGGATGAACCGTTTGCCGGTGTTGACCCTATTTCGGTATTAGATATAAAGAAAATAATAGAACATCTTAAAAATCGTGGGATTGGTGTATTAATTACCGACCATAACGTAAGAGAGACCCTTGATGTTTGTGAAAAAGCCTACATTGTTTCTCATGGGGAGCTGATTGCATCAGGTACTCCAGAACACGTATTAAATGATAAAACAGTACGCGATGTTTACTTAGGCGAGCAATTTAGGCTGTAACATTTACGCCATGTCTTTAAGCATCTGCTAGTATTAATTATAACAACATAAAAGGATTGTTAGAGATACATGAGGCAATCACTACAGCTGCGCATGGGCCAGCAACTTACAATGACTCCACAGTTGCAACAAGCTATTCGTTTGTTGCAACTCAGTACATTGGATCTCCAGCAAGAAATACAAGAAGCTCTCGACAGTAATCCACTATTAGAGGTTGAAGAGGCAGACTATTCCGAAGACGCTGCTGGTAAAAACGAGCAAAAAGCTGATACCGATGACATAACTGTTAGCGCATCTGCTGATGATGCTCCGAGCGAATACGAACAAGATACTGGTGAAGCACTTGCAAAAGACACGCTAAGTGACGACATGGCTATGGATGTCAGTTGGGATGAGTACATGAGTGCCGCTCCTGCAGCCTCATCAGGTCCAATGCCTGAAGACGAATCAATATACCAAGGCGCCTCTACTGAAACGCTCCATGAGTATTTAATGTGGCAATTACAACTAACGCCATTTAGCCCTACAGACGAAGCTATTGCTATTGCTATTGTAGAAGCTGTCGATGATTCAGGTATTTTAACACTAAGCTGCGAAGAGATTTTAGAAAGCTTTAATCAAGAAAACGAAGATGATAACGAAGTCGAACTTGATGAAATTGAAGCGGTATTAAAACGCATCCAACTGTTTGATCCTGTTGGTATTGCTGCACGTAGTTTACAAGAGTGTTTGTGTATTCAGCTTAATCAATTTGATAAAGAAACACCTTATATTAATGAAACGAAAATGATTTTAACCGAGCATATTGATCTATTAGCAGCTCGCGACTATCGTACATTAATGAAAAAAACTAAGCTCAAAGAAGAAGAGCTTAAAGAAGTAATGACACTAATACATACTCTCAACCCAAAACCTGCAGATACTATTGTAAGGGAAGAATCTGAGTATGTTATTCCTGATGTGTCAGTTAAAAAAATTAAAGGCCGCTGGGTTGTCGAATTAAACCCAGATAGCATGCCTAAAATTCGTGTTAATAGCCAATACGCAGCAATGTCTCGCACTGTAAAATCAAGTGGCGACAGCCAGTTTATTCGCTCACATTTACAAGAAGCTAAATGGTTTATTAAAAGCTTAGAAAGTAGAAACGACACGCTATTAAAAGTTACTAATTGTATTGTTAAGCAACAACAAGGCTTTTTTGAACATGGCCCTGAAGCCATGAAACCAATGGTTTTAAATGATGTTGCTGAAATGGTAGAAATGCACGAATCGACAATTTCTCGCGTAACTACTCAAAAGTACATGCATACACCCCGTGGTATATTTGAGCTTAAATATTTTTTCTCAAGCCATGTAAGTACTGAAAACGGTGGTGAATGTTCATCTACAGCAATACGTGCGCTTATCCGAAAATTAATCGCAGCAGAAAACTCAGCAAAACCATTGAGTGATAGCAAAATAGCGGATATATTGGCTGAGCAAGGAATTAAAGTAGCGAGACGTACAATCGCAAAATACCGCGAATCTCTTGCTATTCCACCGTCAAATCAGCGTAAAAGTCTGATTTAAGACGCTAAACTAAGAGGGTAATGCTTATGCAACTAAACTTAACTGGTCGTCACGTAGAATTAACCGATTCACTAAGAGACTATATTAATACTAAATTTGCGAAGCTTGAAAGACACTCTGATCATATTAATAATGTTCATGTCATTCTCGATGTAGAAAAATTAAATCAAAAAGCAGAAGCCACAATACACGTAAGCGGTGCTGAGCTATTTGCCTCTACAGAACATCAAGATATGTATGCCGCTATTGACTCGTTGATCGACAAGCTCGATCGCCAAGTAATCAAACACAAAGAGAAGCTTGCTCGACACTAATATGATGAAATTAAGTTCACTTATATGCCAGGACTGCAGCAAAGCTGCGGTCCTTTTTAATAGCAAAAAAAGAATTTTAGAGTTCATTAGCGAACTTGCTCACGACAAACTTCCGTATTTACCGCAACAAGATATTCTTAATGCTTTAATGAGCAGAGAGAAATTAGGTAGTACAGGTATAGGGCGTGGCATTGCTATTCCTCATGGAAGAATGAGCGGTGCAGAAGAGCCTTTGGCTTTAGTGCTCGTTAGCGAAACTCCAATAAACTTTGATGCAATCGATAATCGCCCTGTTGATATTTTTGTCGCACTCATCGTACCAGATGGCGATAACCAGCAGCACTTAAAGACTCTAGCAACCATTGCTGATAAACTAAACAACAAAGATTTTTGTAAACAGTTACGCAGTGCAAAATCTGATACTGAGCTTTACCAAGTTATTGTCGATCAATCATAGTTTTATAAAGGGTGTTAAATGGAGTTAATTATCATAAGCGGCCGTTCTGGTTCTGGAAAGTCGGTTGCTTTGCGCGTTGTAGAAGATTTAGGTTATTATTGCGTAGATAATATTCCAGTAAACCTACTTCCTTCATTAGTTCGCAGTGTATCTGATAGCTACGATAAAATTGCTGTTAGCATTGATGTGCGCAACATCCCTAAAGAACAAGATGAATTTAACGATATTCTTGAATACTTACCAGGCTTTGCAAACCCTACGTTATTTTATTTAGATAGCGACGATCAGACATTGATCAAACGTTTTTCTGAAACACGCAGATTACACCCACTATCAATAGACTCGTTGCCCCTTGATTTAGCCATCAAAAAAGAAAAAGAATTACTTGATGTATTAACCACTCGCGCCGACTTTATGATAGATACGACTGATTTAAGTGTTCATCA
This sequence comes from Pseudoalteromonas sp. SR41-7, assembly GCF_014163935.1. NCBI lineage: Bacteria > Pseudomonadati > Pseudomonadota > Gammaproteobacteria > Alteromonadales > Pseudoalteromonadaceae > Pseudoalteromonas > Pseudoalteromonas sp. SR41-7. The sequence continues at coordinate 479,973 of NZ_JACJEF010000001.1, forward strand.
ACTCGCTGAATCTATTCGTGAAAAGATTTTAGGTAAAAAAGATAAGCAACTGATTGTCACATTTGAATCATTTGGCTTTAAACACGGTATACCAAAAGAAGCAGACTACGTATTTGATGCACGCTTTTTACCAAATCCACACTGGGAACCAGAGTTGAAGCCTTTAAATGGGTTAGATCAACCGGTTAAAGACTATTTAGCTAATCACAGCATAGTGCAAAAATTCACATGGCAAATTCAAACATTTGTACAAACGTGGTTACCGCATTTAGAAAGAAATAACCGCAGTTATTTAACCATTGCTATTGGGTGTACAGGCGGGCAACATCGCTCTGTGTATTTAGCGCAAACTATCGGTGAAAGTTTTGCAATGACACATCCCAATGTAAAAATTCGCCATCGCGAGCAAGAAAAATAATATAGCTGAATAATCACCTGTTCAGCTTAGGTAGAGTAAGTTATGCATTGTGAAGATACCTTTTTAATAAAAAACAAATTAGGCTTACACGCCAGAGCAGCTACTGTGCTTGCGCAATTAGCAGTACAATTTGATGCGACAATCACATTATTCCAAGATGACAAAGAAGCAGCAGGCGATAGCGTACTTGCATTAATGTTACTTGAAAGTAGCCAAGGAAAAGAAGTTAAAGTTGTTTGTAAAGGCCCTGATTCTGAGCAAGCTTTACACGCTGTTGGAGAATTAATAGCACAACGCTTTAATGAACAAGAATAATCTGTTTTATAAAAACAATATTCGCATTACTAGTGCTTCAATTAAAACAGATATATAAAATAAATAGGTTAGTAACGCCAGTTAACTCACCTCCCCCCATAAAGTAATATAACAATTTATAAAGGACGCCAATGCCAGAAGCTTTTGAACAAGATTATCCACTACAGCAACTAAAGCAGGTGACGAAGTCACTCAATAGTGGTCAATTTGTTCAAGTTAGGCGCATGCTCGCAAAAACGGCTCCTTGTGATACCGCATTATTATTAGAATCATCACCGCATAAAATTCGCCGACTGCTTTGGCAATTGGTCGATCCTGATGTGCAGGGTGATGTTCTTGAAGAATTATCTGAAGATGTTCGTTTAGGCATTATTGCCCAAATGGAACCTAAGCACATTGCCGCCGCAACTGAAGACATGGGCCACGATGACTTAGGTGAAGTATTACGTAGCCTGCCAGATACCGTCTATAAAGACGTTGTTAGCGCGATGGACATTCAAGACCGTGAACGTGCCACGCAAGCACTGTCATATCAAGAGCGTTCAGCAGGTGCGCTAATGAACACCGATACGGTGACCATTCGCCCTGATGTAACACTCGATGTTGTACTTCGTTATATTAGACTGCGTGGTGAGTTACCAGAGGGTACAGATGATTTATATGTTGTTGATAAACATAACTGCTTTATAGGCGCTTTATCGCTGAGTACATTATTAACTAATCCGCCAGAAAAAATTGTCCGCGATTTAATGGATGAAGATTGTGAGTCTATCCCAATCTCAATGGATGAAAGTGAAGTAGCGCAATTATTTGAGCGTCATAATTGGATATCGGCCCCAGTGGTGGACGATAACGACCAACTCCTCGGTCGTGTTACTATCGATGACATCGTTGATGTAATCCGAGAAGATGCCGAGCATAGCTTATTAAGCCTAGCCGGTCTTGATGATGAAGAGGATACATTCGCGCCAGTACTAAAAAGCTCTAAAAAACGCTCAGTTTGGCTAGGAGTTAACTTACTAACCGCACTTGCAGCTGCTTTTGTAGCTAGCTTTTTTGAAGGCACTTTAGATGTTCTCCCTATTTTGGCTGTGCTTAACGGTATTGTCCCTTCTATGGGTGGTGTTGCTGGTAGCCAATCATTAACGCTTGTTATCCGTGGTATTGCAGTAGGTCATATAAACCAAACAAACCAACGTTTCTTGATGATGAAAGAACTGGCCATTGGCGCGCTAAACGGTATTTTGTGGTCACTATTAATTGCGGGTGTTATTGCGCTATGGCAGTGGGACTTTATGCTTGGTGGCGTACTCGCCTTCGCTATGTTTATGAACTTAGTGGTGGCAGGTGTTGCTGGTGCAAGTATTCCAATAATTCTTAAAAGAATGAATATAGACCCTGCTCTTGCAGGGAGTGTGGTGCTAACCACAGTGACTGATATTGTTGGTATATTCGCCTTTTTAGGTACTGCTACATGGTTGCTGATATAAATTAAACGCTTTAAATGTAAAAAACTACAGCAAAAATAGTTAGGGTAAATCAGTAGCTATGGCAACGGATACCAAACATAAAAATGACATACCTAAAAAAACGCTAAAACAAAAAAGCGTATCCATATTAAAAAGTGTACTGGTATATAGCTCTATATTTTTCGTCATTTATACCGCCGTCAATTGGTGGCGGCAACCTGTCATGCCAGCAAATCCTCAATTACAATTAATCGACTATAAAGGGCAAAACATTAATTTAGCAGCAATGAGCCAAGATAAACCCACGCTTGTGTATTTTTGGGGAACTTGGTGTCCTATTTGTAGTATTACCTCCCCTGCCATAAACGAACTCGCAAACGAGAATAAATACCCTGTTGTGAGCATCGCGATAAAATCAGGCTCTGATCAAGAGCTGCATGATTATTTAAATGAGCAAGGCTACAGCTTCAGTACTGTTAACGATCAACACGGGGAGATATTTTCCGATTGGCAGGGACAAGTCACGCCATCTTATATAATCTTAAAAGATAATAAAATGACGCAAGGACTCACCGGCATTCAGCCGTTATGGTCACTTAAATTGCGTTTGTGGTTATCATCAATGCTTTAAAAAAAAGCTAAACTTAGCACAGGATATCTAAAGAGAGGGGGCTCTAAAACCTCACTCTTTATCACCTACAATAATATAGATAATAAAGAGCAAAGCTGACTTAATTTACGTATACAAAAGCTAAAAAACGCGTACCGCAATTAGCCTTATCTATTAGCGAATAAAATTACTAACGTGTGCTTTGACGATTACCGCCCACTTTTGGCTTAGTGTTTGCCTTTTTAAATTGGCTAAAACCAGTATGTCGCGTTAGTGCCGGACGCCCACCTTTTTTACCACCTTTACCTGATTTTTCATCGCGCCCTTCTTCTGGCACTAAACAGTTAGGCCCTTTACCAATTAAATTAGCTTTACCCATTTTACGTAAAGCTTCACGTATCATTGGCCAACCAGCTGCATCGTGGTAGCGTAAAATAGCTTTATGTAATCTACGTTGGCGTGCGCCTTTAGGTACTGGAACAACTTCTGAGTTGTTTTTTATATTACGTAAAGAGTTCATCTCTGTATGGTAAATAGTCGTCGCATTAGCCATAGGTGATGGGTAAAAATTTTGTACCTGATCAAGCTTAAAGTCGTTTGATTTAAGCCATAAAGCCATGTTTACCATGTCTTCATCTTTTGTACCTGGGTGAGCAGATATAAAGTAAGGAATTAAATACTGCTTTTTACCGGCTTCTTTAGAGTACTTATCAAATAGTTCTTTAAATTGATCGTACGCTCCCATACCTGGTTTCATCATTTTTGATAATGGACCATCCTCTGTATGCTCTGGCGCTATTTTTAAGTAACCGCCTACATGGTGCGTTACTAATTCTTTAACGTAACGCGGGTCGCGTACAGCTAAATCGTAACGTACACCTGAAGCAATCAATACCTTTTTAATACCCTTAACTTCACGTGCTTTTTTATACAAATCTATTGTTGGCGTATGATCTGTATCCATGTGTTTACAAATATCTGGATACACACATGATAAGCGTCTACAGGTACTCTCGGCCTTTTTGCTCGTACAGCGCAGCTTATACATATTCGCCGTTGGGCCACCTAAATCAGAAATAACACCAGTAAAGCCGGGAACTTTATCTCTAATTTGTTCAATTTCTTCAATAATAGATTCTTGTGAACGACTTTGAATAATGCGCCCTTCATGTTCTGTAATTGAGCAAAACGAACAACCACCAAAACAGCCACGCATAATATTAACAGACGTTTTAATCATATCGTAAGCAGGGATTTTAGCATCACCATAACTTGGGTGAGGAATACGCTGATACGGCAAACCAAATACAGCATCCATTTCATGTGTTTCTAATGGATATGCTGGCGGGTTTACCCAAATAGAGCGATCGCCATGTCGTTGGTAAAGCGCTCTTGCACAACCAGGGTTTGTTTCTTGATGTAAAATTCTCGAGGCATGGGCGTATAAAGGTTTGTTAACACTTACTTGCTCATAAGCAGGTAACTTAACATAGGTTTTTTCCCACGGCTTAGGACGTGCAGGCTGAACCATGATTGGTTTTGCCGCTTCTGCTTTTAAATCAATACCCGCTTGTTTAAATTCAGATTTACTACAGCCAACATCATCCGCGCCATATGGGTTTGGAATAGGGTCTATTTTACCAATTTTATCAATAGCGGTAGAATCACTGCCACGCCAACCAGGTAGAGGCTCTTTTCGAATAACAGCCGTGCCGCGAATATCCTGAATCGTATCCATCGTTTCACCCGCCGCAATACGGTGTGCAACTTCAACTAGCGGGCGCTCTGCGTTACCGTAAATTAAAATATCGGCTTTTGCATCAAACAAAATACTACGACGTACTTTTTCCTGCCAATAGTCGTAATGAGCAATACGGCGAAGGCTGGCTTCAATACCGCCAATAACAATTGGGATACCTTTGTATGCTTCACGGCATTTTTGCGAGTAAATCATCACGGCGCGATCTGGGCGCTTACCGCCAACGTTATTAGGCGTGTAAGCATCATCGTGGCGCATGCGTTTTTCCGCTGTATAGCGGTTGATCATCGAATCCATGTTGCCGGCTGTTACACCAAAAAATAAATTCGGTCTGCCGAGCTCCATAAATGCATCTTTAGAGTCCCATGCAGGTTGGGCAATAATCCCCACTCTAAAGCCTTGCGCTTCAAGTACACGGCCAATTACAGCCATACCAAAACTAGGATGATCAACGTACGCATCGCCACTAATTATTATTATGTCGCAACTATCCCAGCCAAGTGCATCCATTTCTTCACGTGTAGTTGGTAAAAATGGCGCGGTGCCATAACATTCAGCCCAGTATTTAGGGTATGAAAATAAGGCGCGCTTAGCTTTGAGTGTGCTCATAATTGTGGCCGTAGAATAACAAAAGGCGCGAATTATACCCTACTAAATTCTTTATATATACAAAGTAGTCAAAGCATATCGCGCTTTAAATTCTAAATCGTTCATTAGCTTAAATAATAAGTTAATCTTTTTTAGCGTTTATTTATAAATTCTATCAATTCATGCTCAGGCATTGGTTTAGCATACATAAAACCTTGTACCTCATCACAGCCTAAGTTTTTTAAGAACTGAGCTTGTTCTTGTGTTTCAACGCCTTCAGCAATCGTTTTTAAACCCAACTTAGCACCAAGAGAAATAACTAAGGCAGCAATAGCGCCAGTGTCATCATTTGGCAGATCCTTAATAAATGCACGATCTATTTTCAATCTATCCAAGGGTAAACTTTGTATATAACTAAGCGATGAAAAGCCAGTCCCAAAGTCATCAATAGCAACTTCCATCCCTAGCTCTTGAAGCTCTCTAAGTGTATTAATAACAGTTTCGAGTTCATCCATTACTACGCTTTCAGTGACTTCTAATTCTATGTTTTTTGGCTTAACGCCATATTTTAATAATGTATTTTTAACGTTTTGAGCATAGCCTTTTACTTTAAACTGTGGAACAGACACATTAACCGCAATACAAATTTCGGTACCCATATTTTCTAGGCGCTTTTGTTGTTGGCAAGCTTGCTCTAAAACCCACTGCCCTATATCAACAATCAAGCCCGCATCTTCTGCAAGTGGAACAAATACCGCTGGCGATATATATGATCCATTACCGGTGGGCCACCTAAGTAATGCCTCACACCCAATTAGAGACAAGTCTCCTAATGAAAGTTGAGGTTGGTACCATACCTCTAACTTGTTTCGAGCAAAATCATGGCGTAATTGCCTAATAATTCCTATGCGCCAAGCCATTTTATCTTGCATGTCTACACTGTAATAAATTCCCTCTTTGTGTTTTGTTTTTTTAGCTTGATTAAGTGCAATATAAGCAACTTTAAGTGTATCAATCCCGCTACTTTGAAAGTCTTGCTGTTGGCATAAACCCAATCTAAAATCGATAGGCAATGTATGCTCTTCTGCGCAAAATGGAACACCTAACTGCTCATTCAATTTTTTTAAGTCGAGTTCATCACGGCGAATAATAAAACCAAAAACATCAGCACCAATACGAGATAGTAACTTAGCTGTTGGGTAGTTTTCTTTTAACCTTTGCACAATGCCAATTAATACTTTATTGCCGACCTCTTGCCCTAAGCCATTATTAATATCTGCAAAATTAACTATATCAAGTAGTACAAATACATAATCATTCACGTGCGGCTTTTGATAACGCTCTACCCGTTCAATAAAATTGGTACGATTTGAAATACCTGTAAGCACATCTTTATAAGCTGCATCTCTTAACTTTACAAACAGCCTTATATTATCCAGGGCAACACTCACATTTGTTAAGAAGATTTCAGCAAACTGCAATTGTGCTTGCAAAGGAACATGGTCACATTCTATATATAAAGCCGCTTTTCTATGCTTACTTTTTAATACAAATGTTGCACTTGAGCCTGTATGTTGATGCTTTAATAAATCAAAACACAACTCAACTTGTTTAAATACTTTGCTATCAACATTAATTAATTTTTCACCAAAGTAGTCTTCGTAATGCCCACAACCACCTAATACTTGAATAAAGTCATCGCCGTCTAATTTGCTGCACACAAGCCCTCGAGGTGAACACTTTAAAATAATACTCATGTGCTTGATGATTTCTTTGCATAGTTGCTTAATATCAGTAAGCCCTAAAATAGACTTTGATGCAGAAACAATCGTGTTCATTGCATCACTTTGATATTCAAGCTGGCATACCTGCTCGTAAGAGCGAATAGCGGTTATGAGCGATGTTACTAATTTAGAGCGAGTGAGTTCTGTTTTAGTTTTATAATCATTTATATCGTATTCACGTATTACTTTTTCTTCTGGTATATTACCAGCTTGCCCTGTTCTTAAAATAATTCTCACATGTTGATTATTTAATTCGTCACGCACCCTTTTTACAACCTGCAAGCCAGCATCGTCAGTTTCCATAATAACGTCTAAAAAAATAACTGAAATATCGTTATTTTCAGCTAAAATCTCTATTGCTTCAGCTCCCGAATAGGCATCATGAAATCGCAAGCCTGCCCCCAAAAACTCAACCCCAGACAAAGCTAACTTTGTTACAGAGTGGATCTCAGGTTCGTCATCAACAATTAAAATATCCCAAAACTTAGTCGGCTCAATTACTGCATCATCTTCATAGTCTTGTTCAAAAAATAAAAAATCGTTTTGATCTGACGACATTCGCTCTCCTAGGTAGCAATTTATAAATTATTTTTGGTTTATAATCTAATTCATACTATAGTCGATTAATAAAAAGTTGTTGTATTTCAACTCAAAAAACTAATAAAAGGTGTGCTTATTAAACCATTAAAAATATTGATCAAAGGCGTACTGTTATTGTTATTGGTATTAGTACTGGTAGGGCTGATACTTCCCCAAAGTTATAATGTAAATAAAACAATAGAAATCAATGCAAATATTGACGCAGTAAAACCGCTAATTACTGACTTTAATCAATGGCAAAAATGGTCTCCATGGGAAAAAGTAGACCCCAGTATACGTTTTACCTTGGGCGAACCGAGCTCTGGCCTGGGTGCTCATCAGTCTTGGAAGGGAAAATGGGGGTATGGTGAAATGATCATAACTTCGGTGAGTCAAAATAAGGTCAGCTTTAATATACTTTTAAATGCTGAGCATATTATTAGGGGGACTTTTAATTTTAGTGAGCAAAACGGTATCGTCACTTTAATATGTAAGATTAACGGACAAACAACCGCCCCTTTAATATCGGGTTACACCGCAATTTTGAGCGAATATGTGCTCCGTAATACAGTTTCAATGGGGTTAAATAACCTTAAAACTGTTGCTCAGCTTAGTCATTCACAAAGGACAATGCACAGTCATGCCAGTCAAGACAGCACAAGCGAGAATTAACCTTGCTAACATTATCGAATCCTTACTTGGTTACCCTATAACAAAAATAGGCAGTAACGGAATACTGCCTACCTCCGAACAAAGTTACGATATTAAAGGCCAAGTTAAGCCGCTTTATCATATCAACAGTGAAAACTCTGTTTTAGCTCGTGCCCAAAAGCGCCAAGATTTACTACTAATAAAACAACAACAAAATATAGAGTCAATTTTAGCAATGGCTATGGGGTTTTGCCCCGATGTAGCAAGTACTAAACAACCTGATTCTGACTGGGTAGAGCATTTTATCGCACTGTGCGAAGATACTTCAAATGCGTCAATGCAAACTTTATGGGCCAAAATTTTAACGGGAGAAACACTCCACCCTGGTACGTTTTCAATTAAAAGCCTGCAAACGTTAAAGCATATGACACAGCGAGAAGCTGACTCTTTGCAAAAATGTGTATCGCTCTCAGGCTATAACGAAAAAGACGACAGCCACTTTATTTTACTCGGCTTTTACAAAAAACCGTCATTGTTTGATTTGCTACGAAAAGGCAATAAAGTGTCTCTAAATTTAGGAAAAACAGGTATTAGTTTTCCTGATATTTTAACACTTATGGATCTTAATTTACTGTATAGAAAAGAAATTGAATCTGCAGTGCTTAAAGCGGGACAAGAACTTACCCTTTCATTTTTATCGCAAAAAGTAACGTTAAAAGCAAAAAGTAGTGATTTGGTATTGAGCTATTATAAATTCACGCAAACAGGTGATGAGTTATCTAAACTCATTAATTTTCCTGTAAATAAGGTCTATAAGCAGTTGATTAATAATGCGCTGGAGGGAGAGTTTGATTTAGCGTGGCACGCAATAAAATAATATGCCACGCTTTGTTTAATTAGAAAATACTAATTAAAAGTGAACCTGAATACCCGCAAATGGGCCAGATGCATCAATATCAGTAGTAATATCATCTACATCATCAAGTTCTAATACCATAGAGCGGTAACCTGCTTTAACAGCAACATCTACTGCTAGGTTATCAATAAGTTCCCACGCTACGCCTACTTGGTAATCTTGTACTTTGCTATCGTCAATAGCCAAAAAGCTACCTTCAAAAAATACACTTAAACCAGTAAATGGTAAGCCGGCTTCGGCACGGCCATACGCAAGAGGCACAAAACCAGAGAAATCTTTTGTTTCGGTAAAGTTAGTACCACCATTTTGAGTAGTACCATTTACAACAATATCACCATCAAACTGCTTAGCATTTAAACCTAAGTCAATTGAGATTAAATCGTTATCAAAAATCTCATAATAAAAAATGTAATCGATGTGTGTTAAATCACTTACCGTATTTACCGTAGAGCCTACAACATAATCAGAGCCATTAAAGCTAAATGTATCTGTAAGTAGCGCAGAACCATTTAACTCAAGCTCGGTATACTTTAATTTAATATTTGGAACTAATGGTACAGGGTGCTCAAGTGCCGCGTAGTAACTTACAAAAGTCTCATCTTCAAAATTAAAATCTTGAGATGCATTATTTTTATAAGAAAATTGACCATCGTTATCTGACTTCCACCCATCAACACCTACGTATAAACCTAGTAGAGTGTCAGCTTGCGCTGCTGGTGCTAAACATGCCATTGAAAGGGCTGCTGCTAAACAATACTTTTTCATTTTTTATCCTTGAGCTAGTAGTTCGCTGAGTTCGATTAAAGCCGCATTGGCTCTAGAAATATAATTTGCCATAACTAAAGAATGGTTTGCCACATAGCCAAAACCATTGCCGTTTAAAATAAGTGGGCTCCAAACTGTTTCTTGAGTCGCCTCAAGTTCACGTATGATTTGTTGTAAGCTTACACGTGCATTTTTCTTTTCAAGCACGTCATTAAAGTCATACTCTATCGCTTGTAAAAAATGCAGTAACGCCCAAGTAGCACCGCGCGACTCGTAAAACACATCGTCAATTTCTAACCATGGTGTTCTTACTTGCTGCTGCAGTGGCGCAAGAGTTGCTTGTTTATTAGATGAATTACCCGCTAAATCGGTGTTTACTTTTTCTTGGCCTACACTGGCACTTAAACGTTGGCTTAAGCTACCTAAACGTTTTTCAGCTTCTTTAAGCCAACTACGTAAGTTATCTGCTCGTGCGTAAAATTGGCTATCGCGCTCATGCTCATTAGCAATTTGTCCACGATATACCATTAAGTAGTCAATACCTTTTTGGTACTCACCTTCGGCACTTGGCCATGCCCATGCCTCAGAGCTTATATTAAACTGCGGCTGCGCCTTTTTAAGGGCTTCATGTTCCGTTGATTGTGATTGAGAACGGCTAAAATCTTTTCGCATAGAAAGCGATAAATCACGTACCATTTCTAGTGCGCCATATTCCCACGCTGGCATATCATCCATAATAATACTTGGTGGTATTACATCATTTGATAAGTAGCCACCCGGTTTATCTAGTAAGGTATTGGCTACCGTAATTAATGTAGAAGTAGTTACATAACCCGTTACTATTTTTTCATTACGAAGCTGCGCTTGCTCTTTCGCGTTTGCAACAACGTCAAAACGTGAAGGTTCTGTGCTCCAATAAACAGCAATTGCGTAAAAAATGATAAGCAGTAAAACAATTATTCCTGCTATTTTTCCTTTATGTTGCGACATGTGTACTCCTAATGATGAGCGTGTTGAGTAGATGGTTTTGACTGCTTAGCTTGCGCTTCAAGCGACACGACTTGAGCATTAGTAAATAAGCGATTACCGTCACTAAAATATAGTGTGAGTTTACGTTCTTGTCCTACTTTTAATGGCTCTTGTGGTTCAAATGCCATTAAATGATAACCGCCAGGCTGAAAGCTGACACTTTCGTGCGCCTTAATTTCAACCGATTCAACTTGTAGCATTTTCATCATGCCGTCTACATGTGAATGTTCGTGTATTTCAACACGCCCTAAGCCATCAATAGTTGCCTTAGTTAAAGTTGCTGCGGCTCCACTGTGATTAATAAGGGTTAAATAACCTACAGTTGAAGTACTGCCAGGTAAAAACTCTCTAACTTGCGCGTTAGTTACTTCGAGCACAGCCACATCAGAACCATGATCGTGCCCTGAGTGCGCCGCCAACGATGACGAAAAAAAACTAAATATTAATGCAGAAGCCATCGAAAAACATAGTTTCGTCATCATTCTTATCCTTATGAAAACTTTAAATTACAGGCTAAATTTAACATAGTTAACCTATAATAGTCAGTCAAATTAAGGATTAAGAGGCTACTTTTTTGTTATCGGCAACAAGCCAACACAACACTGCAACAAATAGTAACGGCCATGCAATCATTATAGATCCGAATAAAAGCGCTAAAACAGTCCCTGCTAATGCCACTACACCAGCACCAACTAATCCCATAGTAATTAAAGCCACTACCGCAACTACAGCAATAATTGCGGCCAAAGCACCTACAAGCTCGAGCCCAGCCCAACTAATGTCAGCAATCCATAACGGCAACTGCCAAGAATCAATCTGCACAAACGTTATTAAATCAGTAAACAGTAATAAATAGATAATTACACATACTGCCAAAGCTTTCATAGTAATTCTCCTTATACCAACCGGCTTATACATGAGGTCTATTTAACGATAAGAAAATTGCGCTATAACTAGGCAAAAATTTTTATACTTAGCTGTTCTAAATTAAAATTTTTAACAACGTTATAGGGTGATTTAATTCGTTAAATTGTTCAAATATTTATGCCTGTTGGTATTAATACTCTTTATTTTCAAGACAGCAATGCGCTATAAAATAGCCAAGTGCAACTGCAAACGGAAAACTCAAAAACAATAAAATAGTAACTACGCGTGTTGCCCATACCGGAAAGTCCAATCTATGGGCTAAACCACTACAAACACCCGATATTTTTTTATTCAGAGTATCTTTATACCAACCTCGTTGACGATTAAAGCTGTTCATAGCAATCTCCTAAGCAGTGTGTTTTAAATTAGTATTTAAGTTCGCCTTTAAGCGAGCCAACTCAGCATCAACTTTTTCATTTTTAACTAACGACTCAATTTGGGCACTGGTAGAACTTGCTGTATCAGTCAGCTCATAAGCCTCTACTTGAGCTTCAATACCTTCAACACGCTGCTCTATTTGTTCAAAACGAGACAACGCATGAGCTACTTTATCGCTTTGTAGTTGCGTACTGATCCGCCCTCTAGCAATAGCAACATTATGGCGTTGCATTAACTGAGCTTGCTTAGTTTTAGCCATAGCCATTTTTTGCTGCAAGCGTTCACAATCAGACTTAATTTTTGCAATAGACTCTTGCAATGTTTCTAGTTGAGTTTGCTTATTTTCAATGCTTTCGTTAACGCGTTGCTTCTCAAGTAAAGCTGATTTAGCAAGGTCATCACTGCCCTTCTCAACCGCACGTTCTGCTTTTATTTGCCAAGCTGCTAATTCTGTTTTTTTAGTATCAATTTGGCGATTAATTACTTTCTCTTCACACAATAAAGCGGCTGCTGTACTACGACACTCATTCAATGCATCTTGCATCTCGGTAAGCATTAGGTTTAAAAGTTTTTCTGGATCTTCTGCTTTATCAAGCATGGCGACAATGTTTGATTGAATTACATCATTTACGCGGTTAAATATTCCCATGGTATTCTCCTGTTGATTTTTAATTAATTTCAACAAGAAGATTCCAAGAGTTGTGCCAAGTCCATCAAAAAGAAAATAAAGCATTTAAAATCATAATGGTAAATAACAAACACTCTAAATTTTAGTGACTTTAAGCTGAACAACATAGAGTGGAATTGGCCAATAAATTATGATTTTGACTAATTTTTAGGATTAAAAAAGCCACTCGAAAGTGGCTTAAATTTAGAATTTTTAAAGCTTAGTTTTTATTCTGGTACAAAGCTTAATGCTTTATCCATTACCGATAAATCAGCTTGCTTACCGTGACCACTTTCAGAAAGGTGGCGTCTAAAACCTCGCGCACCAGGCTGCCCCTGAAAAATACCGAGCATGTGACGTGCAATATGCCAAAAATTAGCACCCAAACGCATTTCTTCTTCAATGTAGTCATACATTGAACGCACTACGTCGTGGCGTGACTGCGTGTTTGCAGCATCACCATAAATTTTCTCATCAACGTCATTGAGCATAAATGGGTTGCTGTAAGCCTCACGCCCAATCATTACACCATCAATATGTTGCAAATGTTCTAGGCTCTGCTCAATTGTTTTAACACCGCCATTTAGGCTTAAGTCTAGCTGCGGATAATCTTTTTTAAGTTGATAAACACGTGGATAATCAAGCGGTGGAACTTCACGATTTTCTTTCGGGCTTAAACCATTAAGCCATGCTTTACGAGCATGAATAATAAAATCATCACACCCTACTTTATGAGACGCTTCAATAAGCGCACATAAAAACTCATACGAATCTTGCTCATCAATACCAATACGCGTTTTAACGGTAACAGGAATGCTTACTTCGTTTTTCATTGCTGCTACGCACTCAGCAACTAATTGAGGTTCAGCCATTAAACATGCGCCAAATCGGCCATTTTGAACTCTGTCTGACGGGCAACCTACATTTAAATTTATTTCGTCATAACCACGCTCACCTGCAAGTTTTGCACATTGCGCAAGCGCTTTAGGATCAGAGCCACCAAGTTGCAGCGCAACTGGGCCTTCGTGTTTATTAAAATGTAAGTAGTCGCCTCGACCAAATAAAATAGCCCCTGTGGTTATCATTTCAGTATAAAGCACAGTATGTTTAGTCATTTTGCGATGAAAAGTACGACAATGGCGATCAGTCCAATCAAGCATTGGGGCCACAGAAAAGCGTCTATCCAAAGTACATTTATTCAAAGCAAACCTCAGGGTATTAAAGTTATTAAGCACAGCTTAAAAGGCGCTGCATTTTACACAAAAGTCTAGCGAGCATCAATGTTAAGAGAAAACCTGCAAGCCAAAATAATGGGCTATGCCATTTAAAATATTGGTAACCGCAACCGAGCTTAAAATAAGCCCCATAATTCTACTTACTATACTTGCACCACTGTCACCAATTAATTTATGTACATGCGTTGCAAGCAGTAACAAAACCAGTACAACAGCCAATACAGCAAGCATCATCGAAGACGTTAGTAACTGCTCAACCCAAGTATATTCTTCATTACGAGTCATTAATACGGCGCCTAACATAGCGCCAGGGCTCGCGATAGAGGGAATCGCAAGCGGAAAAATAGCGGTTTCAGTGCTGTCGCGTACACTTTTAATTTCGGCTTCTGGTTTACTTTCACCAAATATCATTGAGAGCGCAAAAATAAGTAATATGATACCGCCGGCTATTTGAAAAGCCGAAAGCGGAATTTCAATTGCGTTAAGTAATTGCTCACCTGCAAGTACAAAAAATAAGAGCACTAATGCAGATACGCCTACCGCTTTATATATAACTTTACGTTTAAATTTCTCATCATCACCACGTGTGACTGCAATAAATACAGGTACAGTACCAATGGGGTCAATAACCGCAAAAAAGAAAATAAATATAGCTAATAGTTCGTGCATTACTGGGTTTCCTAGGTAAAAAGCGCTTAATAAAAACGCTGCAACTACAACACAGTATGTTAGTATATCACGGTAGCATAAGGATAAGAGTAATGATGAATATAGAATCACTCGTAAGTAAAGCAAAACAAGTTTGTGACAACCGTGGTGCGCGTTTTACGCCTATCCGCGAGAAAGTATTTCGCCTATTAGCCAGCGCACAAGGTGGTGTTGGTGCATACGATTTGCTTGAGCAATTAAAAATAACTGAAACGGGTGCTAAACCTGCAACTATTTATCGTGCATTAGACTTTTTAGCTGAGCTAGGTTTTATTCATAAAATTGAAAGCACAAATGCATTTATGCTGTGTCATCATTTTGATCATATACACCCAGTACAATTGTTAATTTGCGATACCTGTGGTTTTGTCAAAGAATTACACTCGAGTGTAATTTCGCATGAGCTAAATAATTTAGCTGCCGAAGGTGGGTTTGTTGTATCAGGGCAGACAATAGAAGCACATGGTAAATGTGAATCTTGCAGAGCATCATAATCCTTCAAAGTTATCCTTAGTGACTATACTCAAACTATATAGTCATTTCACAGAACAAATTTAAGAGTAGCCACTATGAATGTAGAATTCATCAATCCCTTTTTATCTTCTTTAATTAATGTTTTGAGCACTATGGCTCAAACTCAATTGAAGCCAGGTAAACCTCGCATTAAAACTGATGAGATAGCCTGTGGTGATGTATCAGGTTTGATTGGTATGGTTGGCCCGCAAACGCGAGGATCATTTTCAATTACATTTGATGAAGGATTAGCATTGACCATCATGGAGCGTATGCTTGGCGAACGCCCTGATACCATAGATGAAGAAGTTACTGATATGGTTGGCGAAATAACCAACATGGTAACAGGTGGTGCTAAAAATTTACTTGGCGAGAAAGGCTTCGACTTTGATATGGCAACGCCTATTGTGGTATCGGGTAAGGGTCATACAATTACTCACAAAAGCCAAGGTAAAAAAATCATCATGCCATTTAGCTGTGATGCTGGTAATGCAAACATTGAAGTTAGTTTCGATAAATTATGAGTTGGCAGCAAAAGCAAATTACATTAAAGCCTCGCCCGCGAGGTTTTCATATAATCGATGACGAAATATTGTCTCAGCTTCCTGAACTGGCGAGTTACAAAATAGGCTTGTTACATTTATTTATTCAGCATACCTCAGCGAGCCTTACAATAAATGAAAATGCAGACCCCACTGTTCGTATGGACATGGAGAGCCATTTCAATAAATTCGTTCCTGAGCGTCAACCTTATTATCGCCACGATTATGAAGGTGACGACGACATGCCTGCACACATAAAAACCAGTACGTTAGGCTGCGAGTTAAGTATTCCTATTTCAAATGGTTATTTAGCGTTAGGTACATGGCAAGGTATTTATTTAGGTGAACATCGCGATTCTGGTGGCTCTAGACGAGTTATAGCAACTATTCAGGGGGAGCTATTTTAATAAAAGCTCTCGGTTTCAAAGTATTGACTCCTCTGTACCTCACTCATACCTCATAACTTCAAAGTACAACAGCTTTATTGTAGGCGCATAGCTCGCGCGAGAAACCATAGCTTCTAACAACCAAAACTTTAATGCTGAATATTGCACAAAAAATAAAGTAGATAAGAGAGATTTTAAATTATAATTTTATTTATGATTTTTAATACAAAGGATTTTGAAAGGATATAAAAAGATTGGAGCGGTACACGAGGCTCGAACTCGTGACCTCGACCTTGGCAAGGTCGCGCTCTACCAACTGAGCTAGTACCGCATTACATTTTCATTCAACACTACAATTTCTTTTGGTTAGAAATTGGAGCGGTACACGAGGCTCGAACTCGTGACCTCGACCTTGGCAAGGTCGCGCTCTACCAACTGAGCTAGTACCGCATTATATTTTCATTCAACACTACAATTTCTTTTGGTTAGAAATTGGAGCGGTACACGAGGCTCGAACTCGTGACCTCGACCTTGGCAAGGTCGCGCTCTACCAACTGAGCTAGTACCGCATTTTTTATTTCTTCAGTTATTTTACGCTTAAGCGCGACAGGTCGCGTTCAACATTCTAGCAACTGAGCTAGTACCGCATTTATTGATGGTAATTCAATCACTCAAACACACTAACCCCGCGTGGGTTATCGTCTTGAGCGGGGCAGGATTCTACAATAATCCGATGTGTTTGCAAGTGTTTTTTACAAATTAAAGAAATTTTCTCTATAGACTTTTAATTCCATAATCGAATCTTTAATGTCATCCAAAGCAAGGTGCGAGCCTTTTTTATTCACTTTTGCAAGCACTTCGGGTTTCCAGCGACGTGCTAATTCTTTAATAGTACTCACGTCAAGATTGCGGTAATGAAAAAAATCTTCAAGTTCACGCATGTATTTATTCATAAAGCGGCGGTCTTGCCCAATTGAATTACCACACATTGGTGATACACCTGCAGGCACCCACTGTTTTAAAAAATCTAACGTTTGTGCCACGGCATACTCTTCATCGAATGTACTTGCTTTACAGCGCGCTGTTAAACCCGACTTACCATGCTGCGTAGTACACCACTCGTCCATACCATTTAGTAATTCATCACTTTGATGAATAGCTATGGTTGGCCCTTCGGCTAATATATTCAGGTCTGCGTCAGTGACAACCGTCGCAATTTCGAGTATTTTATCGGTCTCTGGTTCGAGTCCTGTCATTTCAAGATCGAGCCAAATTAAATTTGATTTATTAATAGTCATAATTACCTAAGCGGTGCTTTCCTTTAGATCCAACGCATTTCGATATATCATATTAGCATCAACCGTCGAGCTAAAGCTTTTTTTAGGAAAAGCGACATTTAACTAAGGTTATAGGCCTCCAGTGGCAAAACAGAAAAAATTAAGTAAAGGCCAATCGCGTCAGATCAAGGCCAACCACCAAAAGCGCATTAATAGCGCAGACTCAAGACCAGCTAAAAAAGGCGCGCAAGAGTGGCAAACCGATAATTTAGGTCAGGTCGAGAGCGCAATTGTGATCAGTCGTTTTGGCCAACACGCCGATGTCGAAACTGAAAATGGCGATGTACTTCGTTGTAATATACGACGTACCGTGTCAAATTTAGTGTGTGGTGATGAGGTATTGTTTCGCCGTGCCAAAGTAAGTGAAGGTGATTTAGCCGGAGTAATTGAAGCCACGCAAGAGCGTCGCTCGCAACTTACCCGCCCTGACTTTTACGACGGCGTAAAAGTTATTGCGGCTAACATTGATCAAATACTCATGGTATCGGCGGTATTACCTGAGTTTACCCCAAGTATTATCGACCGCTATTTAATAGCCTGTGAAGATATGGGTATTGAGCCAATTTTAGTACTCAATAAAATAGATTTAATTGATGACGCAGGTCTTAGCGAAATACAAAAAGTTCTCGATATCTATCGTAAACTTGATTACCAAGTACTCCTTGTTAGTAATATATCGGGTAATGGTATTGATGAATTAAAAGAAGTACTTGTTGGTAAAAATAACATTTTTGTTGGTCAAAGTGGTGTGGGTAAATCAACCCTCGTTAATACTGTATTACCTAACGCTGAAATATTAACTAAAGAAGTATCTGAAAACAGCGGCCTAGGCCAGCACACAACAACTGTTTCACGCCTTCACCATTTACCAAGTGGCGGTAACCTAATCGACTCGCCAGGAATTCGCGAATTTGGTTTATGGCATTTAGATGTTGAGCGTGTAACCTGGTGCTTTAAAGAGTTTAGAGAATTTATAGGCGGATGCCGCTTTAGAGACTGTAAACATTTAAACGATCCGGGCTGTATAGTTAAAGAAGCTGTAGCAGATGGCAAAATTTCTCAATTGCGCTTTGACAGCTACCACCGAATTTTAGAAACAATGGCCGATGGCCGTGCAGGCGCCCGTGCGCCTCGCGTATAATTTAGGATAAATACTGTGAGTTTAGACAAATTTAAAATCGCAATGCAGTACGCAATGCCAAAACATTTTATTTCACGCGTAGTGGGTAAATTAGCCGCAGCTAAAGCAGGTGCTTTAACAACGACTTTAATTAAACTATTTATTAAGCAATATAAAGTAGATATGAGCGAAGCCCAATACCCAGATCCGACTCATTATAAAAGCTTTAATGAATTTTTTACTCGCCCTTTAAAAGACGGCATGCGCCCAATGGTAGAAGATAGCAATATCATCATTCATCCAGTGGATGGCGCAATCAGCCAGCTAGGCGATATTGTTGACGGACAGCTAATACAAGCTAAAGGTCACGATTACAGCTTACAAGCGCTACTAGGCGGCTCACAAGATGATACAACACCATTTTTAGGCGGTAAGTTTGCAACGATTTATTTAGCACCTAAAGATTACCACCGTATTCATATGCCAATTGATGGCACACTAAGCAAAATGATTTACGTGCCAGGTGATTTATTTTCAGTAAACCCACTTACCGCGCAAAACGTGCCTAACTTGTTTGCGCGTAATGAACGAGTAGTAGCAATTTTTGAAACTGAGATTGGTCCGCTTGCAATGGTACTTGTTGGCGCAACAATTGTAGCCAGCATAGAAACGATTTGGGCCGGTACTGTCACGCCACCAGCTGGTAGCGATGTATTTAGTTGGAAATACCCAACCACTGGCGATAACGCTATCACGCTTAAAAAGGGTGAAGAAATGGGGCGATTTAAATTAGGCTCTACTGTGGTACTAGCATGGGGTGCTGATAAAGCTGAAATACTGGACGATCAATTACCTGAAGGGGTTACTCGCTTAGGTACTGCGTTTGCAAAAATTAACGACTAAAATCAATCGTTAATTAGAAATCAAAAAACCGCGTTTATTTAAACGCGGTTTTTTATTTTTGTAGGCGTAAAGCCTGCTCACGCGAAAAGCGCAGCGCCCTCTTAGCCTCTTTGTGAATAAATTACTTAAAATCTTATTACACAAAGAGAAGCAAAAGAGGAGTAAATGAGAAGACATAAAACATAGTAATTATTTATTTTTACTTCTCTAAAGCGAAGCGCTCTCAACCTCTTTGTGAATAAATCACTTAAAACCTTATTGCACAAAGAGAAGCAAAAGAGGAGTAAATGAGAAGACATAAAACATAGTAATTATTTATTTTTACTTCTCTAAAGCGCAGCGCCCTCTTAGCCTCTTTGTGAATAAATCACTTAAAACCTTATTGCACAAAGAGAAGTAAAAGAGGAGTAAATGAGAAGACATAAAACATAGTAATTATTTATTTTTACTTCTCTAAAGCGAAGCGCCCTCTCAACCTCTTTGTGAATAAATCACTTAAAACCTTATTGCACAAAGAGAAGTAAAAGAGGAGTAAATGAGAAGACATAAAACATAGTAATTATTTATTTTTACTTCTCTAAAGCGAAGCGCCCTCTTAACCTCTTTGTGAATAAATCACTTAAGATCTTATTGCACAAATAGGAGTAAATGAGAAGACACCAAAGCATAGAAATTACGAGCTTTGCTCGTCACGCCAGCAAGCTGTGCGTCAACAAGCTTGGTGCAAAAGTTTGATATGTTGTAGGCGTGAAGCTTGCTCACGCGAAAAGCGCAGCTTTTAATTCTTTAACGCTACATTTAATAAAAGGCACAAGCCCCTCAAAAACTTATTTACCACACTCTTTACACTCTGAATCTTTAATCACTTTAAAGTGCTGTTGTTTTAAAGTGAGCGCATCAAAGGTTATAAATTCACACCTCTCTGCATGCCCCAGCAATAAGTTGAGCGTAAGTTGCGCCTGCATAGAGCCTATTACACCAAGTAGCGGGCTAATCACCCCTGCGTTACTGCAATTTATAACTGGTATAGCTTCGCTTTGTGGAAAAACACAGCCATAACATGGGCTATCACTTTGCCTAAAATCAAAGCCCATTAGTTGCCCTTTGGTTGCGAGTGCAGCACCCGAAATTAACGGTGTTTTATTACTAATACAATAACGATTAACGCAATAGCGAGTACTAAAGTTATCAGAGCAATCAAGTACTATATCAGCACCTTTGAGCATGTTAGCTGCGTTACTCTCATCTAGCTTTTGACAATGCGTTACTATGTTTATTTGATTATTAAGACTCGCTAATACTTTACCCGCTGCGGCGACCTTGCTTTGTCCTAAGTGATTTATTTTATAAAGCACTTGGCGTTGTAAGTTTGAAAGCTCCACCTCATCATCGTCAATTAAAATAAGCGTTCCAATACCTGCAGCGGCTAAATATAAAAGCGCTGGGCTACCTAGACCACCAGCCCCCACTACTGCAACCGTTGAGGATTTAAGTGCTAATTGCCCTTCAAGCCCAACTTCTTCAAGCAATAAATGGCGGCTGTAACGCAGAGTTTCTTTATCGCTTAGCTCACTCACGTTTATCAGCCTTATTAGTATTACCCTTGTTAGTTTTAATTGGCACTGCTTATGGCCACTTGCAGAGCGCTTATAGCCTCTACGTAATTATCAGCTTCGGTAATCGCACGCACTACGGCAACACTGCCCACGCCTGTTTTCGCTACCTGCTCAGCACGGCTTAAATCAATACCGCCTATTGCTACTTTTGGGTAGCTTTGCATAAGTGGTACAAACTTAATCAGCTTTTCAAGGCCTTGTATTTGACCTGTCATATCTTTTGTTGTGGTTGGGTAAATAGCGCCAAATGCCATATAACTAGGGCGATAATTATGCGCACGCAGCATTTCATAAAAACCATGAGTAGAAAGCCCAAGCCTTAACCCAGCGTCTTTAATTGCCGCTAAATTAGCAATGTCTAAATCCTCTTGCCCTAAATGCACGCCATATGCACCGTGCTTAATAGCTAACTGCCAGTAGTCATTTATAAATACCTGTGCGTTGTATTGCTTGCCCAGCTCAACAGCATGCTTAATGAGCTCATCAAGCTCGTCTTGCGTTTTATTTTTAACGCGTAACTGCGCTGTTTTAATACCTTGTTGTAAGCACTTTTCTAACCAATCGGTACTATCTACAACTGCATATAAGCCAAGCGATTTACTTTCACATGGAGCAAAATCAGCAGCCATATTAAAATCAAGCGGCACATCAAAATCTAATTCATCACCCAGCCAACTCCCCGGCTCAATCACTTGTGGGTAGTCAGCTAAATTAGTAGGGAACGATGTATGAGCAACCGGTCCAATCCCTTCGCCGTAACGTACCGACTGTTTTAGCCCTTGGTTTATATATGCTTTAGCTAAAATAAAGGCGTCTTTTAATGGGTAGTCTTTAGCTAAACACGCTGCAATTACCGAAGCCATGCTACATCCGGTGCCGTGGTTATGCGGGGTTTGTATTTTTTGATTGCCTAACCAGTATTCTTCACCATTTTGTGTATTACTATCAATACAATAATCAATGCAGTAGCCACTTGGGTAATCCCAATGTCCGCCTTTAATAACAACAGCTTTTGCCCCCCAGCTTAATAGCTTATTAGCCGCTTCTTTTATTGCAGCTGGGCCAATTAAATACACACCAGTTAATAACTGTGTTTCGTGGGTGTTTGGAGTTATTACATCCACTAGCGGCAGTAAACATTCTTTTATTGCACTTACCGTGTCCTCTTCTGTTAGTAAGTCACCGCTTGAGGCAATAGCAACAGGGTCATATACAATAACGGGAGGCACAGACCACTTAGCTTTATAGTGGCTTATATGCTCGCTGATCAACTGAATTTGCTGCACATTGGCTAACATGCCAATTTTTATTACTTTGGCTTTCATGTCTTTTTCAAGCGCAAGTAACTGCGATTCAATAATATCGGTAGACACTGCATTAATAGCTTCTACGCCTAAACTATTTTGTGCAGTAAGCGCCGTAATTGCCGTGCAGCCATGTACACCAAAACTTTGCATTGCTTTTATATCTGCTTGAATACCTGCACCGCCGCCCGAATCAGATCCGGCAATTGTCCACACTACGTTATTCATATTCTTTCCTTCACTGCTGATGCCAAAATGGCATACCCATTGTTGGGGTTGATGGGGCTGCAACGTCTTTTTCAGGCATTGCTTTTGCTTGATATGCAAAGCGCCCTGCTTCAACTGCGGCTTTAAATGCGCGGCTCATAGTAATTGGGCAGCCCGCCCCTGCAATGGCTGAATTTAATAATACCGCATCATACCCCATTTCGAGTGCTTGGCAGGCATGCGATGGCAAACCTAAACCAGCATCTACTATTAATGTGGTATTGGGTAAACGCTCTCGAATAGTTTTTAAATTATAACTATTTAACAAGCCTTTACCGGTGCCGATTGGCGCCCCCCACGGCATAAGCACCTCACACCCTAGCTCATTTAAGCGCTGGCAAAGTACTAAGTCATCGGTACAATAAGGCAATACTTTAAAGCCATCATCAATCAATATTTTTGTCGCTTCAAGTAACGCAAAAGGGTCAGGCTGTAAATTGTAATCATCGCCAATCAGCTCTAGCTTAATCCAGTCGGTGGCAAATACCTCTCGGCACATTTTTGCAAGCGTTATGGCCTCTTTAACACTGTGGCACCCTGCGGTATTAGGCAGTATATTTAAGCCTGTATTTTTTATTAACTGCCAAAAGTCATCACCTGCTGCTGCACTTTGCTGACGCCTAAGCGACACGGTAACAATTTCAGCCCCTGAGGCGACTATCGATTGGGTCATAATATCGGGCGACGGATAAAGCGCAGAGCCGATTAATAAACGACTCTTTATTTGCTCACCATAAATAGTTAAACAGTCTTTAGCTTGCATGAGCTTTATCCGCCTTGAATGGGTGACAGCAACTCAACACTGTCGCCCTCATTAAGTACATAGTTACTGTGCCAACTTTGTGGAATAAATTCGCCATTAACAGCCACAGCAAAAGGCGCAACTGCACCAAAACTTTGAAGTACCTCAACGAGTGCTTTGCTATTAACATTAAGTAGCTCGCCATTAATTGTAATGTTCATTTTATTCTCACCTTCACTCTCACTCTATTCGTGAAACTGCTTGCGCCACTAATGCCGGCGCCAACATATAACCATGTCGATATAAGCCGTTAATGCTAATTACATTACCAGCTTGTGATACTTCTGGGCGGTTATCGCTAAATGCGGGGCGTAATCCGGTTTGAATATTAAGTAGTCGTGCTTCGGCAAACCCGCTATGTACGGTATAAGCGGCTGAAAGTAATTCAAGGGTTGAGCGCACTGTTGCCGCGCCGCTGTCTTGCGATTCGATTTCGGTCGCACCAATTACATATTCATTATTGGGTTTAGGCGCTATATAAATTGGATAACGCGGGTGCATTAAACGCACGGGCCTGATTAAACTTACCTCTGGTGCGTATAACCTTGCTACTTCGCCGCGCACACCTCTAAGCGGTTTATCAACTTGAGTATTTTTAGCACCAAGCCCACGGCAATCAATAATGTAGTCAAATGGTCGATTATTTATTTTGTTGTCGTTAATGGTTACGCGCTGATTAAATACAAACTTTACTTTGCGTTTGTTGAGCTGTGCAAAGCTGGCTTTATAAAATGCTTGGTTATCTATTTGCCCCTCGCAGGGTAAAAATAAGCCTTGATTAAAGCGCCCTGCAAGTTCAGGTTCAAGCTTTGTAATTTGTTGAGCATTTATATGTTCGGCAGTGTGATCAGCTAGCGGTTTTATACGCTGTGCAAAGCTTTGTAAATCGCCTTTGTCCTGTTGGTGCGCAATGACCAAAGTGCCTTGCTGCTGAAAAAAAACATCACTTTCAAGTTCAGCAATAATACCCGGCCAACGCTTCATTGAGTCAAGCCCCATTAATGCTAAGTCAGCCTCGCATAACACCGACTCAGCAAGCGGGGCGAGCATTGCTGCTGCCACTTTACCTGCGCTATTTGGGGTTTGCTCATCGTCAGCTTCAAACACCGTTACATGATGCAACTTACTTAGCTCAAGGGCAGCTAAGCGCCCTGCTAAACCAAAACCCACCACAGCAATGTTATAAAACATAAAACCTCCAAAGCAGTTATTAGTAGGTGCGAATTCACTCGCACTTCTTCAACTTTTAAAGAAGCGAGGTATAAAACCTCACCTACGTCTGCATCTAACTTTTAGCTATACCGCTTTGTGGTAAATCTCTGAGCCTGTTTGCTTAAACTCAGCTGATTTAGCTTTCATTTCGGCTTCTACATCAACCATTTTAATTTCAATAGCCTCGCCAGCATCATTTGGATCAATACCGCGTGTTTCCAAATCTTTAGCGTAATCGCGTACTTCTTGGCTAATTTTCATAGAGCAAAATTTAGGACCACACATAGAGCAAAAGTGAGCAACTTTACCTGATTCTTGCGGAAGGGTTTCGTCGTGATATTCACGAGCGCGGTCTGGATCTAAACCAATATTAAATTGGTCGTGCCATCTAAATTCAAAACGTGCTTTTGATAGCGCGTTATCGCGCTCTTGCGCGCCAGGGTGCCCTTTTGCTAAATCGGCGGCATGCGCTGCAATTTTGTAGGTAATTAAGCCTTCTTTAACATCTTCTTTATTTGGCAGACCTAAATGCTCTTTAGGTGTTACATAACACAGCATTGCACAGCCGTACCATGCTATTTGAGCCGCCCCAATACCCGAGGTAATATGGTCATACCCTGGTGCAATATCAGTCGTTAGCGGGCCTAATGTATAAAATGGCGCTTCGTCGCAATGCTTTAATTGCTCATCCATATTGGCTTTAATCATGTGCATTGGCACATGCCCTGGGCCTTCAATAAATACTTGTACGTCGTGTTTCCACGCAATTTTAGTCAGTTCACCTAATGTGCGTAGCTCACTAAACTGCGCTTCATCGTTGGCATCAGCAATCGAGCCTGGGCGAAGGCCATCACCGAGTGAAAAACACACATCGTATTGTTTTAAAATTTCGCAAATGTCTTCAAAGTGCGTGTATAAAAAGTTTTCTTTGTGATGCGCTAAACACCACTTAGCCATAATTGAGCCACCGCGCGACACAATACCGGTTACACGTTTAGCCGTCATTGGTACATAACGAAGCAGTACACCCGCATGAATAGTAAAGTAATCAACACCCTGCTCGGCTTGTTCAATAAGCGTATCGCGGAAAATCTCCCACGTTAAATCCTCAGCCACACCATTTACTTTTTCAAGCGCTTGATAAATCGGTACTGTGCCAATAGGTACAGGCGAGTTACGTACAACCCATTCGCGCGTTTCGTGAATGTAACGCCCCGTTGATAAGTCCATCACGGTGTCTGCGCCCCAGCGGGTAGACCACACCATTTTTTCTACTTCTTCTTCAATAGATGAGCTAACCGATGAGTTACCAATGTTGGCATTAACTTTTACTAAAAAGTTACGACCTACAATCATAGGCTCTGTTTCTGGATGGTTTATATTATTTGGTAAAATAGCGCGACCACGGGCTATTTCGTCGCGTACAAATTCTGGGGTAATAAATTCAGGAATACTCGCACCAAACGACTCGCCTTTATGCTGCGCGGCTAGTAATTCTTTACGAATTTCTGCACGTCCCATATTTTCGCGAACGGCTACGTATTCCATTTCAGGAGTAATAATCCCTTGGCGTGCGTAGTGCATTTGCGTTACGTTTTTACCAGCGACACCACGGCGAATTTTTGGAAGGTGATCAAAGCGAATATGATCCAGCCCTTCATCTGCCATGCGTTGCTGCGAGAACTGCGACGTCACTGATTCTAAAATTTCGGTGTCACCACGGTTTTCAATCCATTGTTCACGAAATTTTGGTAAGCCTTTGCGCACGTCTAGTTCAAAATTAGGATCGGTATACGGACCCGACGTATCGTAAACACGTAGCGGATCGTTTGACTCATAAACAGGGTTTTCATCTGTACCGCCAATAAACGTATCACTTAATGTGATTTCACGCATACCAACGCGCACGCCAGGTTGAGTACCTTCAACGTATACTTTATGAGAATTTGGGAACGGTTGACCCGTTAAGTTATAAATATATTCAGACGCGGCAGCACGAGTTTCTCGGCGTGACGCTTTATTTGTAGTATTTGACATGACTTGCCTCATTGCTTAAGGGTTGTCTTGTCAGATATTCCGAGGAATAGAGAAAGATCGTAAAGTAGCGTACATGCTACTTTGCAGCCTAAAAAATAAATCACTTTATTGTGCGCATAAAAAAAGACGCACAAGCGTCCCATTTTAGGCAGCTTGTTCCCTACGCAGGTATTAACCTGATCAGGTTCACGGATCCCGCTTTCGCGATCTCAGCCAAAAACTAATTACTTAGCTTTGGCACTCCGACAAGTATTGATATATAAATTTTGTTCGTCGATTCGAAGATATTATTCAACAAATCTGCGCAGAGTGTACGTCAGTTAAAAACTGCCCGCAAGGGGCTGTTTTTCAAAAACTTAAAATTATTTAGGGATAAACACAAATGTTTGCTCGCCTTGCATGACTAATTGCTGGTCTTGCATTTTAAGCTCTGCACCTTGCTTTAAGGCTTGTAATAACTGCTGCTCAAACTCATCAAGGTCTTCGCCGCATGACTTGCGCGTCATTCCTAATTTACTTACGGTAAGGTTACTTTCTTCAAGCGAGCCTTCACCAAAAAATTTGTTACAGCCAGCAAAACCGTTTACTTGCAGTGCTTCAATAAAGCTCATTGATGCATTAAACGAAGGTGGAATTGCTAAACCATCAACACGTGATAATTGCCATTGGGTGTATTTAAGCTGCTCACTGGTAACCGTCCCTGTTGATGCGCAACCAACACATAAACCGACTATAAGCATCGGTATTGCTGCTAATTTCATGCTACTACTAACTAATTGTCTAATTAATGTAATTGTAACAATATTTATGCCCTTTATCCGTTAAAAATGCATGTTTTAAATGTAAATTTTTGTTCTATGATAGTTCAAAAGTTATGCGATTAAGTACTAAGTTGTAGTTTTAAATACGTTATCTATTTGCTCTGGTAAAAACGGTCTACCTTTTTCATTAACAGACGTTCCTATAACCAGTGCATTGAGCATTACTTTTTCATCCCTTTTACGTATAACCGTTTGCTTAAAGGCAAATTTTAAACGACTAATACGCTGCGGCTCTACAGCCACATAAAATTCATCACCTGGTAATAGTGAATGTTTATAGTCCATTTCGCTGCGCATCACGACTAGGTTAATTTTATCTTTTGCTAACTGAGCAAAATCAATACCGTGTGCGTACAAGAACTCATGTCGAGCATGCTCTAAATAATTAAAATAGACGCTGTTGTTTACAATACCTTGTAAGTCACATTCGTAATCACGTACCTTGAAGTCAACTTTAAAGGTCATATTAGTAATCCTGATTATTTAACGTATAATTGCCGCGTTTATAGCACATGTGTTTAAATAATTGCTACCATACGAGTCCCTAAAATGGAGTTAAGTAACCCAATGAACTTACGTTTGTCTTTAATTACTGCCGCACTTTTACCGCTGCTTGGTGCACCAATTGCAGCTAACGCTGATGATAGCGACCTAGAAAGAATTGTTGTAACTGGCGATTTTCAGCGCGAAAGCATTCAAACTTTAAGCGCAAGTGCGAGCTTATTCAGCGAAGATGAAATTAATCAACGTGGTGCAAGTTACTTAGACGAAATGTTAGGCAGTACCGCCAATGTAAATTTTGCATCTGGTGCGTCGCGCGGTCGTTATATTCAAATTCGTGGCGTGGGACTTCGTTCACAATTTGTAGACCCTATTAATCCATCTGTAGGCTTAGTTATTGATGGTATTAACTATTCTGGCCTTGGTGGCAGTTCATTATTATTTGATATAGACCAAGTAGAAATTTATCGTGGCCCACAAGGTACACGCTTTGGCGCAGACGGTATGGCCGGTATGATCCAAATGGGTTCAGCTAAAGCCACAAGCGATCCAAGCTTAAAATTACAAGTAGGTGCTGGCACATACAACACCCGCGAAGCAGGTATTGCAGCAAGCACAGGCTTAACAGATGACACTAGCGCACGCGTTAGCTACTTTCGCAGAAAGTCAGACGGTTACGTAGATAACTTGTACTTAAATGACGAAACACAAAATCAAGACGAACAAGTAGCCCGCTTTAAATTAAACAGCCAGCTTACAAAGCATTTAAATACTGAGTTAAACCTTCACTATATTGACATAAACAATGGTTACGATGCGTTTACGCTTGATAACAGCCGCAATAGTGTTGCCGATGAACCAGGGCAAGATAATCAACAAAGCTACGCAATAGGTGTTAATAATACTTACACGGGTTTTGACGCTTTTGATGTAAACCTAAACCTGTCGGCTATTGATACCGAATTACTTTACAGCTTTGACGAAGATTGGGTATGTAACGATACAAGTGAACCACAGTTATGTGCTGCTGGCTTACATCCAGATGGATACAGCTATGAAGACGCTTACTATCGCGATCGTGATGATAGAGCAGCTGAATTACAGCTCAGTGGAAAATTAAAAAATTGGGTCTTGGGGGCATATTACCAAGTGCGTGATGTAGACCTTGACCGTCAACGTAGAAAATTTTCTGAATACCAAACCTTTAATTCTCGATATGAAGTAAGTAATACTGCGATTTATGGCCAAGTAGAGACATCAATTGGTCCAAAAACTACATTAATTACTGGTTTACGTGTAGAGCAATACCAAGGTGACTACACCGATAGCAATGGCTTTATAGAAGATACTGACGATGTAATGGTTGGCGGTAAAATTGCGCTAGAGTATCAGGTAATTGATCGTACGATGATCTACACCAGCATTACGCGTGGCTACAAAGCTGGCGGTATTAATTCAGAAGCACTGGCTACAGCAAAAGATGAAGGCTTAAACCTAAGCGCTGATTTTCTCCAGCAGCACACCAGCTTCGACCCTGAATATTTATGGAGTGGCGAATTTGGTGTTAAAGGTTCATCGCTTGATGACAAATTTACACTTCGCTTAGCCGCATTTTACATGCATCGTGACAACATGCAGTTAAAAGGATGGTTAATAGAAGATCAACAATTTACCAGTTATGTTGATAACGCAAGTTCTGGCAGCAATTACGGACTAGAAGTTGAAGGAAGTTACCAACTAACCGATAACCTGTTTTTAACAGGTAGTGCTGGTTACTTAAATACTGAAATAGACGATTTTGTTGCTAGATCTAATATCTATCAAGCCCCTTTAAACCAAGACGGTCGTGAGCAAGCACAGTCACCTAAATACCAGTATGCGTTTACTGCTCGCTATAACTTTACAAGTGAGCTTTACGGTATGATTGGTGTTGAAGGTAAGGACGATTACTACTTCTCAGACAGTCATAACTCACAAGCACCAAGCAGCAACTTAGTTAATTTAAGCTTTGGCTACGAAGCAGACATGTGGGCAGTTCGCGCATGGGCTCGTAATGTATTTGACGAAACAGTCCCTACACGTGGTTTTGAATTTGGTAATGACCCACAAGATGGTTACGCAACGCATACCTATACACAATTAGGTGAGCCTCGCGTAGCAGGTGTTACGTTCACACTTAATCTGTAAAGCATAGCCGTTGGCTTTCAAATGAAAGCTACAGCAAGCAATAAAAAAACACCGCGTTTAATTTAAACGCGGTGTTTTTTATTTGTAGGTGAGGTTTTATACCTCGCTTTTTATAAAGTTAAATTACACGAGCGCGAAATAAATTCGCACCTACAAGTTTGTCGTAGGTTGTTGGGGTTGATGTTTATTGTAGGTGAGGTTTTATACCTCGCTTATTTATAAAGTTAATTTACATGAGCGCGAAATAAATTCGCACCTACAGGTTTTCCACCTACGCCTACAAGCCAAGCATCACGCTCTTTGCATATCAAACGCGATTACGTCTTTAATTTTTTCTTTATTTGTTGCGAGCATTACAAGCCTATCTATACCCAAAGCCACCCCTGCGCACTGTGGTAATCCATGCTCCAGCGCTTTAATTAAACGCGTATCCATTGGCACTTGCTTTAAACCGTTTTCAGCGCGGTATGCGTTATCTTCATTAAAACGTTTAGCTTGCTCGCTGGCATTTGTGAGTTCGTTAAAGCCATTCGCCAATTCCATATTTTTGTAATAAAGCTCAAAGCGCCCTGCTACACGTGTATCGTGTTCACAAATTTGTGCAAGTGCCGCTTGAGAAGCTGGAAAGTGATACACAAAACATGGCTTATCTTGTCCTATTGTGGGCTCCACTTTCATACAAAATAATAATTGCAGTAAGGTATCTTTATGCGTTTCATTTTGGGCTATATCAGCAAATCCCTGCTCACACGCTAGTTGCTTTAATTGCTCTATATTTGCGGTTAGCGGATCGAGCCCAAGTGCTTGTTCAAACGCTTGCTGATAAGTATGCCTTGTTGCCGGCTCAACATCTAAAACAAGCCGCATTAGTTCATCCATTTCATCCATAAGTGCAAACTCATCAAAGCCTGGGCGATACCATTCAAGCATTGTAAATTCGGGATTGTGATGACTACCTGCTTCTTCATTTCTAAATGCTTTACAAAGCTGAAAAATAGCGCCTGAGCCTGCTGCTAACAAGCGTTTCATAGCAAACTCTGGAGATGTTTGTAAAAAAAGAGGAAGCCCACCTGCGTGCCCTGGACCTACAAATGTGGTGTTAAAACTGGCTAAGTGCACATCGGTTACACTGGCAGCACTTAAGCTAGGAGTTTCTACTTCCATTACATTACGCGTATAAAAAAACTCACGAATGCTACGTAATATCGCTGCACGTTGTTTTAGTGTTTCAATGCTTGCGCTTGGGGCCCAAAGATCTGCTGACATATTTTCTCCAAAAAAAATCCCAGCTTAAGCTGGGATTTTATAAACAATGTTAAAGCTTACTTAACACGGCTTACGTATTCACCGTTACGAGTGTCTACTTTAATTACTTCGCCAATTTGTACAAATAATGGAACTCGTACCACAGCGCCTGTGCTAAGCGTTGCTGGTTTACCACCAGTACCCGCTGTATCACCCTTAAGGCCAGGATCTGTTTCAGTGATCTCAAGCTCAACAAAGTTAGGTGGTGTAACAGCAATAGGGCTACCGTTCCATAATGTAATTGTACATAAATCATTTTCAACTAACCATTTAACAGCATCGCCTAGTGCTTTTTCGTCAGCAGCAATTTGCTCAAATGTTTCGTTGTTCATGAAATGCCAAAATTCGCCGTCTGTGTATAGATACGCTAAATCTGTATCCATTACGTCAGCACCTTCAACTGATTCACCCGATTTAAAGGTTTTTTCAAGCACCTTACCAGAGATAAGTTTACGGATACGAACACGGTTGAACGCCTGGCCTTTACCAGGTTTTACCATTTCATTTTCTAAGATACTGCAAGGCTCGCCGTCCATCATAATTTTTAGGCCGCCCTTGAACTCGTTGGTGCTATAATTCGCCATCGTTTCCTCTATTTATATTTTTTCGAGTAATCTACATGCCAATGATACAAAGAAATGAAGCAAATTTGCATAAAAACTGGCAAAAAGAATTAGCAAATGTAGTTACCTGCCCAAAAACCTTGCTTGAAATGGTCGGTTTATCGAGCCAAGTCCATGAAAACGACCTAAAAGCCCGCAGTTTATTTCCGGTACGCGTGCCTATCCCTTTTATAAAAAAAATACGCAAAGGCGATCCAAACGATCCTCTTTTATTGCAAGTCATGCCACGCCATCAAGAATTTTTAAGTAAGTCGGGTTTTAATAAAGATCCCCTACTTGAGCAAGATAACGAACAACCCGGCCTTTTACATAAGTATAAATCGCGTGTTTTAGTAATGTTTAAAACCGGCTGTGCAGTCAATTGTCGTTACTGCTTTAGAAGGCATTTTCCGTATCAAGAAAACCAACTTAATAAAAAAAGCCTGCTTGAAACACTAAGCTACATAAAATCTGATGCCAATATAAACGAAGTGATTTTAAGTGGTGGCGATCCGCTGATGGCCAAAGACGATGCAATAAGTTGGTTTTTAGATGAGCTTGAGCAATTACCACAAATTAAACGAATGCGAATTCATAGCCGTTTACCAGTAGTTATACCGACGCGAGTTACCGATGAGTTATGTGAGCGATTAGCAAAATCGCCATTAAAAATTATTTTTATTAATCACATAAACCACGCCAATGAAATAGACGCTGATTTTAAAGCAGCTATGCAAAAGCTTAAACAAGCAAACGTAACGCTTTTAAACCAAGCTGTAATTTTAAAAGATGTGAACGATACGCTCGATGCGCAAATAAATTTAAGCGAAGCGTTATTTGACGCAGACGTATTGCCGTATTATTTGTATTTGCTCGATAAAGTTGAAGGGGCCAGCCACTTTGATATTAACGAAGAAGACGCTATAAAAATAATGGCAGAGCTATTAAAAGCCCTGCCTGGATTTTTAGTGCCTAAATTAGTTAGAGAAATAGGTGGTCAAAAAAGTAAAACACCTATCGATCTTAAGCTAATTTAAAACAGCATTTAAACGTATATATTTACGTTGTTACCCAATGATGCTGTTACCGATTTAGCCGGTGTTTGCGCACTTGACGATTGTGCAGCACCTTCAATAA
The DNA here is from genome assembly GCF_014163935.1 of Pseudoalteromonas sp. SR41-7. Lineage (NCBI taxonomy): Bacteria > Pseudomonadati > Pseudomonadota > Gammaproteobacteria > Alteromonadales > Pseudoalteromonadaceae > Pseudoalteromonas > Pseudoalteromonas sp. SR41-7. Next base: position 513,363 of record NZ_JACJEF010000001.1, read on the forward strand.
GTGCAAGTGCTGCTGCGCCATCTGCTAGTTGCTGCTTTTTAGATAAAGCAGCGCTATAAAGCTCACTGCCTTGGCCTGAGCCAGAAACAGCGGGTAAACTTGTGCCTGATATATTCATATAACAAACCTGACTTTTAAATGTAATCCAAGTATTATGTCGGCCATGCAGTACAAAGCTTTAGGAAAACCATGGATTCAATTATTGAACAACTCAATACTAATTTAAAAATTGTTTATCGTCAGGCGCTTGATGCCGACAAAAAACTCGATGAACTACAACAGCAAGGCCATGGCAAATTTAAAGCCTTATTTGCACAAGATGCTGGTTTTAGCTTTGAAGCTAAACGCTTTAAGCCGTATGTTCTTGACGTAGCCGCTGACGTTGAAAGCTTATCTAACGATGGTTTTGATGAAGAAAAACTTAAAACAACCGTTATTAAGTTACAACAAATACTCACGCTGTTAGCTACTTTTAAGTAAAGATTTAAAAAGCAAAAATGCCGCTATTTAGCGGCATTTTTATTTTAAGTTAATCTAAACTTGGTAATATTTGCTCACCAAACCATTCTGTTAATAAGCGTTTTTCGTAATATAGTGATTCGTCGCGGCCCATTTTAATTTTATCCATAAAGCCCATATCTTTGAGCTCCACATCAGTATCTTTACTAAGCACTGTACCGTCGTTATCGGTTAACGAATAATTAAGCTTAATGCGTGGAAAGTATATTGGTTTTACTACACGAATTTCCTCCATACCACCATAACGCACATCTCCCGCTAAATCTAAATCAGTAAACTCTACGTTTAACTTATAATCTTTTGGTAGTTGCTCAGCTAATTTAGACATATGTTTTTCAAAACTTGCCGCAATACTTTTGTGATACGAGCCCTTAGCTTGGTTAGACGCTCGCACATCACGATAATCATTAAAGTCATTCCATTTAACAACAGACTCACCAGCATGGGCAAGCGCAGGTAATGCGATACACATTGTTGTTGCTATTTTTTTAACTAAATTCATATCTTTCTCCAAAGAGGTAACCAATCACAAAAGTGTGGATTGGAGTAAACCTAGCATTAGCTATTACTAAAGCTATATTAGCACTTGTTTATTAACTATAACTTAATCTTACGAATCAAGTGTTACTTGTTTTGCACAAAATGTAATCAAAAGTATTTAATGTGCTGATATCAAAAAAATACGATTAAAATCATATAAATTACAGATAAAACATGTAAATCACCTCTATTTATGGTGAAATTAACTTAATTGATAAAAGGTACCCACGGAGCTTTCATGACTATTTTAGTAACCGGTGGCGCAGGCTATATTGGCTCGCACACTGTTTTAGAACTTTTACAGCAAGGTAACGATGTTGTTGTTATTGATAATTTAAGTAACTCATCACAAGAATCACTTGCGCGCGTAAAAAATATAACAGGTAAAGAAGCCACTTTTTACCAAGGTGATATTCTCGATAAACCCTTTTTAGATTCTGTATTTGCAAAGCATACGGTTGATAGTGTTATACATTTTGCGGGTTTAAAATCAGTGGGCGAGTCGGTCGCAAAGCCAGTTGAGTACTATCAAAACAACGTTCAAGGTACGCTTACGCTTGTTGATGCGATGCGCGACGCGGGTGTATTTAAATTAGTATTTAGCTCGTCAGCCACGGTTTACGGTGACCCAGCAAGCTTACCAATCAAAGAAGACTTTCCTGTAGGCGGTACTACCAACCCTTACGGCACATCTAAGTTAATGGTTGAAATGATGCTACAAGATATCGCTAAATCCGATGAGCGCTTTGCGTTTGCTATTTTGCGTTACTTTAACCCAGTGGGTGCACATGAGTCGGGCTTAATTGGTGAAGATCCTAATGGTATTCCAAACAACCTTTTACCTTTTATCGCACAAGTTGCGGTAGGTAAATTAAAGCAACTCGCTGTATTTGGTGATGACTACGACACAGTTGATGGCACTGGTGTGCGCGACTATATACACGTTGTAGATTTAGCGATTGGTCATTTAAAAGCGCTTGATAAAATTGCCAGCAGCACGGGGGCATTAGTTTATAACCTAGGTACTGGTAATGGTTACTCTGTACTACAAATGGTTAATGCATTTATTAAAGCAAGCGATCAGGCTGTACCCTATCAGGTTTCACCTCGCCGTCCTGGTGATATTGCAGCGTGTTATGCAGCGCCAGAAAAAGCACTTAAAGAGCTAGGTTGGGAAGCAGTGCGCGGTATTGATGAAATGATGCAAGATACCTGGCGCTGGCAGTCAAATAACCCTAACGGTTATAAGGGTTAAGTAAAAACGGCAAGTGAGAAAACATAGAAATTATGTAGTTTTGCTTATCTAAAGCGCAGCGTCCTCTTAGCCTCTTTGTGAATAAATCACTTAAAATCTTATTGCACAAAGAGAAGTAAAAGAGGAGTAAATGAGAAGACATAAAACAATAGTAATTATGTATTTTGGCTTCTCTAAAGCGCAGCGCCCTCTTAGCCTCTTAGTGAATAAATCACTTAAAACCTTATTGCACAAAGAGAAGAAAAAGAGGAGCAAATGAGAAAACATAAAACAATAGTAATTATGTATTTTGGCTTCTCTAAAGCGCAGCGCCCTCTTAGCCTCTTAGTGAATAAATCACTTAAAATCTTATTGCACAAAGAGAAGTAAAAGAGGAGTAAATGAGAAGACATAAAACATAGTAATTATGTATTTTTACTTCTCTAAAGCGCAGCGACCTCTTAGCCTCTTTGTGAATAAATCACTTAAAACCTTATTGCACAAAGAGAAGTAAAAGAGGAATAAATGAGAAGAAACCAAAACCTAGAAATTACGAGCTTCGCTCGTCACGCCAGCAAGCTGCGCGTCTACAGGTAATTTAACTACAGCGTTAAGTTTTGGCTGTAAGCGTAGCGCTTACCACGCGAAAAGCGCAGCTTTTAATTACTTATATTTAAATACTTATATCCAGTATTTAATAACGAGTATCTTCGTTATGTCTGTGCCCACTGTCTTAGTAAGTTATGGTACACACCTGTTAATTGAATAATCTCTGGGCTATCTTCTACTTTGCTGCGCAAACTTTGAATCGACATATCTAAATCAAATAACAAACCACGTTTTTCGTCGCTGTTTACCATGCTTTGCAGCCAAAAAAATGAGGCTAATCTGCGCCCACTCGTTACAGGCATTACACGATGTAAACTCGTTGAAGGGTATAACACCATACTGCCTGCGGGCAGCTTTACACTGTGTGAGCCATAAGTGTCTTCAATAACAAGTTCACCGCCCTCATAGTCTTCAGGGTCATTAATAAATAACGTCATTGATACATCTGTACGAATTTTTACTGGCGTACCCGGCACTTGTCTAATTGCATTATCTACATGCACACCAAACGATTGCCCGCCTTGATAGCAATTAAATAACGGAGGAAAAATTTTTGCAGGAAGCGCTGCCGACATAAACAAATTACTACGCGCAAGTGCTGCCATAATAATATCGCCAAGCTCTTGGCATTCAGGACTATTTTCAGGTAGCTGTAAGTTATTTTTTGCTTTGGTTGATTGATGGCCTGCGGTAATACTGCCATCGGCCCACTGTGCTTTAAGCAAAACCTCATGGCAATACGCCACTTCTTCTTTCGTTAATAGCTCTGGAATTTTAACTATCATGTGCGCCCTCTCACATTTTCATCAAATAATTAAGGGCAGGTAATAGGCCTGCCCTTATGCTTACTTTTATTTTTTAATTTGTTTTAAAATTAAAAAGAGTAGCTCGCTGTTAAACTAAACTTACGACCATCACCTGGTACAAAGTGTCCACCACCTAACTGATCAACGTAATCTTTATCACCTAGGTTTTCACCATTAAGCTGCAGGCTCAAATCTTTTGATATGTCATACGCAACCATCAGGTCAAAAATAGTATAACCTGGCGCACGAGAGCGTGTTGACGTAGTGCCGTTGTAACGCTCACCTACATACTGCGCACCTAAACCAAACGATAACTTATCCGACATATCGTACGTAGTCCAAACACTTGCGCTATTTTTAGGCGTACGCGCAAGCTCGTTACCAACTTGAGTTGCGTCGTCGCCTAATGCTTCTGTTACTTCGCTATCTTGGTAAGTGTATGAAGCAATTACAGTCCACTCTTTAGTAATTAGGCCCGTTGCTGAAAGCTCTAAACCTTGAACGCGCTGCTCACCACCGAGTATTTCGTCACTTGAGCTATCTGCAAATGGGTCATCAGTACGGGCATTGGTTTTTTCAGTACGGAAAAGTGCAGCATTAGTTTGCAGGCGACCATCCATTAGGCTCCATTTAGTTCCTAATTCATAACTGCGGCTTTCTTCTGCGTCTAAATCAGCTGCATTTGAACGCGTAGATACCGTTAGGCTTTCAGCCGATGGATTAAATGAATTCCCCGCGCCTAAATATACACTGCCGTTTTCTGTAGGTTTATAAACTACAGCTGCATTCCAGCTAAATAAGTCGTCACTTGTAGAAATTAAAGCGCTTGGATCATTGTAATCGTTGTGATAATCCGTAGTGAAGCTATCAAAGCGAATTCCACCTGTAACTTCCCATTGCTTGTTAAGCGTCACTGTATCAAATGCATAAATAGCTTGGTTTTTAGCTTTAGCTTCAATGCTTGTACCGTCACGGCCGTACACACCCGTAAATGCAATTGTTGCATCAGGGTTGTATAAGTCATTGCGTATTCCATCTTCAATCAGGTTATCAAGCGTAGTTGCAACAAAGTTATGGCGTGTAAACGTTTCATTTGCAAGTTCAACACCCACTACTACGTCGTGAGTAAAGCCAGCAAATTCATAGTTACCAATTAAATCAACTTGAAGTGCAGCAAGTGAATTTTCAGTATCACGTGTTTTTTCATCTGCAAAGGTAATGTCAGTGTCTGTTGTAACCGAGAAATAACGCGGTGCAGTTGTTACTGATTCACGCTTAACTTTACCTAAACGACCTTGCACACGTAACGTAGTATTTTGAGAAAAATCATACTCATAACGAGCTGTTGTTGAGTAGGCTTCAATATCTTCGTAATCACGGTAAATATTACCGTAAAAGTTATCAAAGTCGACAGGAGAAGGTGAGCGTGCACTATCTGCAAGTTCAGCTACTGGCGTATCACTGTAAACCCAAGGAATACCATAATCTGGTAAATTGTCTTGGCGTTGATACTCTAGGTTTAAATCAAAACGGCTGTTTGTACCAAGCCCTGTTGCAAATGCAAACGCAACAGCATTTGTTTCGTTTTCAACATGGTCGCGACCTGCAACATCACCTTTATCAGTAAGAAGATTAATACGTAGTGCGCTTGTGTCGTTTACTTGAATGTTAGTATCAAAACGACCACGGTAATCGTTTTCTGTACCTAAACGTAGCGAAACGTCGTTAAAGTTGTCTAACTTCGCCTTTTTACTTTCTAAATTAACACTACCACCTGTTGCGCCACGACCAGAAACTGCAGAGCCTGGGCCTTTTGCAACTTCAACGGCTTCAATGTTGTAAATATCACGTGTGTAACCTGCAACATCGCGAATACCATCAACAAAAATATCATTTGTTGCACTAAAACCACGAATCGACATGCTATCGCCAGTAGGTGAGCCACCCTCACCTGCTGCTAAAGAAATACCTGAAACATTACGCAAAGCATCACGTAGGCTATCTACGTTTCTGTCTTTCATTACCGCTTGGTTGATTACTGTTACCGTTTTAGCTGTATCGAGTAGCGGTTGAGTGTATTTATGCGACGTTGATTTTTCTACAACATAACTAGACTCAGTTTTAGTTTCTGCTTTGGTTACCGATAGTTCTTGAACATCCTGTGCACTTGCCCAAGTTGAAAGCGTAGCTGTAACAACCGCTGCAATTGGCTTCACGTACGCATTTCCTTTATTCGATGGCTTACTCATGGTTACTCCGTAGTTTTTATTAAGCACTTAACTATTGTTAATTTAAGGTACATATTTAATTTCGGCGAAATCCTACCACTCAAACAAAGCAATGTAAACGATAACTGTTATCAATTGCATTGTTATGTGAATTCCTATATTGTATACACACTTAAAAATTAACAGTAATTACGTCCTTGTAATTGCTTGTCGTAACTTTCAGGATTGTTGTTAAGTAATGCGAAGCTTAATTAAACCAATTAGCGTAGTTATCGCGCTTTGTAGCACTATGGCAGTAAAAGCCGACACTGTTAGTGAGCTAGAACAACTCGTTAATAAATGGCTACAAATAGAAAATCAAAACACAGAATTAAATACTCATTGGCTTGAACAAAAAAGCAGTATGGAGCAAACCTTAACGCTTCTTAATGCCGAGCAGCAGCAACTTAGCGAGCTTAATCAGCGTAGAAAAAAAAGCACCAGTGAGCTTGCCCAAAAACGCGAACAGCTTGTAACTCAGCAATCAGAACTTGAAAATGATCAACAGCAATTAAATGATCAACTAGCACATATTTCTGGGCAATTACTTTCATTACAAGTGCAACTCCCCCCGCCCCTTTTGAGTAGTTGGAAAAACGCCGGTGATTTAAGCGATTCAAAACTCAGTACAACTGACAAATTACAAACAGCACTAAAAATGCTGACTCTACTTAATGATTTTCAACAACGTATTTCTATTCACGAAATGGCTATTAAGCATCCTGACGGGCAAGAAGTATGGGTTAAGCAGCTTTATTTAGGTGCTGCTCAAGCATGGTTTGTAAGCGAAGACTTAAGTTATGTAGGTATTGGTTTTCCAAGTGACTTAGGTTGGCAGTGGGAATTTGATTCAAGCATTAATGCAGAACAAGTTGCACTGGGTATTGCTGTACAGCAAAAAAAGCGCGCTGCTGATTGGGTAACACTCCCTATATTAAGTTATGTAAATAAAAACCAGCAAGGGGCTAAATAATGGCGAATAACAGCATAATTAAAGTATTTAGCGCCACAGTTTTACTTTTTAGTGCAAACATATCTTTTGCAGCTAGCAGTGATGATGCTAAGCAAAGTATTTTAAGTGATATTAAAACAGCGCAGCGTACTCTAAATAAAACTCAAAATAGCATTTCAAAAGAGCAAGCAATCCTTGCAAAGCAAATTTTTACCAAGCAGCAATCGCTCAGTAAATTACGCGAACAAGCAGCCGTTAATCGCCGCCTAGCTGACGAAAACACATTAAGCCTTGATCAGTTACAAACCCGATTAGACACTTGGCAACAGCAGCAGCAATATCAATTAAACTTACTTAGCCGTTTTGTACGCCAAAATATCAGCAATAGTGCTAGCAGTAACGAGTCGGCTAATAGCCAAAACGAGTTATTAAGCCGTGTTGTATCGCTAATTAATAATCAAGAGCAGGCACTTTATCCACAGTTAAAAAAACAATCGGTTGTGCTAAGTAATGGCGAATTAAGCCAAGCTAATACCCTTCAAGTAGGGCCTGTTGCATGGTTTAGTACGCAAACACCTAAACTTATGGGTTTATTAAATTTAGATGATGAATCTAATGCATTAAAAGTAGCGTTAGTACAATCAACAAGTGACGACAACCCACTCGATAATACTTTAAAGCAAAACGGTGTAGGCTCTACATTACTTACTTTTGATCCTAGTTTAACGCACTTAGTAACTAGCCAAGCCCAACAAGAAAGTCCGCTTGAACACCTAGAAAAAGGCGGTTTATGGGCTATCCCTATTATTTTATTTGCCTGCTTTGCACTTACCATTGCGCTATTAAAAGCCGCACAGCTACTACGTTTAAGTAAAATTAAAATGCACTCTCAAATGCAATTACAGCAACTTTTTAAAGCTGAAAATAGCAGTGAATTTGCAGGCATGCAGCAGCAGCTATTTAACTTAACGCTGCAAAGCGAAAAAGGACAAGTACGAGACGATCAATTATTTAATCAGTTAATTCATGATAAGCATAAACTCGATAACTTTATTGGCGCTATTGCCGTTACTGCAGCAGTAGCCCCACTACTTGGGTTATTAGGCACTGTTAGCGGCATGATCGAAACATTTAAAATGATGACCTTGTTTGGCTCAGGCGACCCAGAAGTTGTATCGGGCGGTATTGCACAAGCACTTATAACTACCGAGTTAGGTTTAGTTGTTGCTATACCTGCACTCGTTTTAAATGCACTGTTATCGCGTAAAGCAAAAGCGTATTACAGCCAACTAGAAGGCTTTGCATTACAGCTAAGTCAACTAGAGAAAGGAGAAACCAATGTTTGAGAAAATCGTTAGTAACCCTATTTGCTGGTGTATTCTTTTACTCGCTTTATTTGTATACCAGCTGATTTTTCATGACTTACTGCACCTTAAACAATACCAAGCGCAGCGCAAAGGTTATTGGCAAGAAGTTAGCTCTATTTTAACTGCAGCGCTTCCGCTACTTGGTTTATTAGGCACCATTGTTGGTTTGCTTGATACATTTAAAGTAATGGCGCTGGGCCATAACGAGTTAATGAGTGACGCCATTGGTGACGCATTACTAACAACTCAATTGGGTCTTGTGTGCGCTATTCCTGCGTGGTTAATGCAAGCGTATTTAGCGTATTCACAGCGTAATCCTAAATTACATACGTTAAGTAAGCAGTTAGGGTAACACTATGCAATCACGTTTAAAGCACAAGCTAGAGCAAGAAGCGGGGCAACATATCGATATGTCGCCGCTACTTGATGTGGTATTTATATTGCTAATATTTTTTATTGTTACAACCGTATTTGTACGCGAAAGCGGCGTTAAGGTTGATAAACCACAAGCCGTATCGGCTAGTCGTCTTGAGCAGCAAGTTATATTTTTAGCAATAACCGACAACCAACAAGTATTTTTTGATGGCAGCCAAATTGGTGTTGCTGGTGTGCGTAGTAGTGTCGAGCAAATGTTAAAACAGCAACAACGTCCTGTGGTTATTCAAGCTGATAAAACAGTACCTACTGAGTTACTTGTTCAAGTAATTGACGAAGCAAAGCTGGCAGGCGCGGCGCAAGTTAACTTAGCGACCAAGCAATAGTATGCACACGATTAACTCGCTTCAAAAAACAAAAAACAATCGCCATCCGCTGTTTGCATTTGGCCTTAGCCTCATTGTGCTTAGTGCTGCATTACTGCTTTTATGGCTTGGGCAACTTGCTGAACACCATATACAAGACAAAGTGGTTGTACGTGAGATTGCCATGGTGGCACTGCCACCTCCGCCACCTCCATCAATATCACAACAGCAAACAAGTGAGCCAATGCAAAGCTTAGCGGTAGAAGGTGCAGGCGCGTCAATTCAAGCCGTAAAAATTAAGATAAAGAGTGATTTAAGTATTGTAAAACCCGATACACCCAACGTAAAAGTAAGCGCGCCACAATGGCAATCAATGAGTGTAAATTGGGATGCATTTAGCTTAAATCAACTCGATGGTCTCCCCACTTTACTTACTCCCGTCAAGGCCGTTTTACCAAAAAGCTTAACCCGCCGAGGTGTTGATGTATTTACTGTAAAACTCGATGTATTTATTGATGAAAGTGGCAAGTTAAGTTTAATTGAGGTAGTACAAAACCCATACCCTGAACTTAAACCAGCTATCGACAAAATTATTAAACAAAGCCGCTTTAGTGCACCTAAAAAAGAAGGTGAAACCGTACGCGCTCGCTTTATTTGGCCAATCGAATTTAAACCTTAAGCCTATTAAAATGAAAAATATGAATATATTTAAAACGCTAAAACCATTAACTCGCGCAGTTATCACTACTTTAATGTGCTCACTCCCTTTATTAGGTGTAAGTAGCGTGCATGCAAGCGCTGCTAGTACGACATTAAAAAGTGCGCCACTAAAAGTAACGTTATCGCCTAGCGATCCAACATGGCAGTTGGCTATAAATAATAAATTACTAGGCCCTACAGAGGTTCTTATTGAGCCTACCGAGCGCGGTTTTGCTCGCCAAGTACAACCACTATTACAAGCCGGTAATTACAGTGAAGTTGCGGCGCTATTTAAAGGCCGAGATATAAGCCAAGATAGCACTGCTTTAAACTTATTACGTGCACAAGTTCTGCTTTCAACAAAAGACTTTAATAACGCTGAACTAGCTTACCTAGCGTGTTTAAAAGCATCACCTGATTTAGTAAAAGCTCACCAAGGTTTGAGCCTTTTATACATGCAACAAGCAAAGTATGATAAAGCGCAAACACATCTAGTTCACAGTATTGAACTTGGCCAAGCTGATGCACAAAGTTATGCGCAACTTGCTTATATACACGTACAGCACAACCAACCTTGGAGCGCAGTAGCGGCCTACCGCCAAGCGCTTATGCTAGCGCCAGAAACAAGCCAATATCAACAAGGTCTATTGTTTGCGTTAATTGAATCGGGTGATTTAAGCCAGGCAAATGCATTATTAAAAGAATTACTCAATAAAAGCCCTGATAAAGCTGAACTTTGGCTGCAACGTGCACAAATAGCATTACAGCTTGATCAAAAAAAGCAAGCGCTTGCTGCTATTGAAGTAGCCCTAAAACTCAACCCTAAAGATGCCAGTAACCAGCTTTTAGCAGCCCAGCTGCATTTAACTGAAGGCAGCACTGAACGCGCAGTGAGTTTATTAAAGCAAGGTTTAAAACACGCCACTAAACAGCAGAAAGTTGAGGTTATTAATACCACGATGCAAACTTTAGGCTGGCTAGTATCTCAACAAAAATGGGATTTAGCTAAAGAGCTAATAGGCAGCGCAAAAAGATTAACTAAGCAGCTACCCCGTGATGAACAAGCGCAGTTTTCTGTATACAACGCACAAATTGCTATGCAACAAGGTAATACTAAACGTGCTCTTAAAAGCTTAAATAACGCACTTAAAATAAACCCGAATTTAGGTGATGCCCTACTTAGTTTAGCGAGTATATATCGCAGTAAGAGCCAACTTACCCAAGCTAAACTTATGTATGTTCGTGCACAAGCTCTACCTGATTACCAACTATCGGCGTGGCTTGGATTATCGCAAATAGCAATTGATTCTAAAGACTACCCGAGCGCGCTAAAGCATCTTAGAAAAGCATTACAAGCCAACCCACAACGCCAGGACTTAATTACTAATATTCGCGCCCTTGAGAATATAGTGCGCCAAGAAGGGTAAGTTTAACGCCGTGGTTAAATTTACTTGTATAAGCACAGCTTGCTGGCTGTGACGAGCAAAGCTCGTAATTTCTATGCTTTGATGTTTTCTCATTTACCCCTCTTTGTGCAATAAGGTTTTAAGTAATTTATTCACAAAGAGGTTTAGAGGGCGCTGCGCTTTAGAGAAGTAAAAATACATAATTACTATTGTTTTATGTCTTCTCATTTACTCCTCTTTTGCTTCTCTTTGTGCAATAAGATCTTAAGTGATTTATTCACAAAGAGGTTGAGAAGGCGCTGCGCTTTAGAGAAGTAAAAATACATAATTACTATTGTTTTATGTCTTCTCATTTACTCCTCTTTTGCTTCTCTTTGTGCAATAAGATCTTAAGTGATTTATTCACAAAGAGGTTGAGAAGGCGCTGCGCTTTTCGCGTGAGCAAGCTCGTTTACAATATATATTAAAGCGTTACCAATTTTGCATTTCGACTATGCGTGATTGCGTGCGTGCATATTCAAAGCTCAACTTTTTACCTTTATATAAATGTTCAATGTCGGTTTGCGCATTTATTACTAGCAACTTATGGCAATCGTAAAATTCATCGACTAAGGCAATGAAGCGCCGTGCTTCGTCGTCAAATGTGTGCTCATCAAGCGTTTGTTTTTCGCGTTGGTAGCTATCTTCTATACCGTGAACAATAACTTTACCCGTTGCTTTAACGCCCATTTGCGGCACGTTCGATACATATAACACATTAAATTGCGTTGCTAAATACATATAATCGTTAGCACTGCGTGGGCCTGAACATAGCGCCATAAAATCAATCATCAAGGCATTATCGGCTCTTAATAAATAAGGTAAATTGCGCCCATGCACAGTAATTGTATTGTTGCATGTTACTACTGGATACGAAGCTAAAAACTCATTTTTAAAATCATGATTTGATAAATTAATAAAATAGTGACGGCTGTTTTTACCATATCTAAAGCGGTGATCGTCCTCCCCTGCCACGTTAATTATATGACAATGGTTATTAATTAAATCAATAGTAGGTAAAAACCGCGCTCGTTGTAGGCCGTTGTAATAAAGCTGCTCTGGCTTTGCGTTCGATGTGGCCACCAGCACAACACCTTGTTCAAACAACGCATTGAACAATCTGACCATAATCATGGCATCGCCAATGTCGCTCACAAAAAATTCGTCAAAACACAGTACTCGAATATTTTTAGCCCACTGTTTTGCAATTAGAATGAGTGGATTTTTTTGACCTTGTAGCTGCGAAAGTTGGGTATGCACTTGTGCTATAAAATGATGAAAATGCAGTCGCTGCTTTTGCTCAATAGGTAGGTTTTTATAAAATAAATCCATTAACATGGATTTACCGCGCCCTACGGGTCCATATAAATAAATGCCTTTTATTAAGGGCGCTTTTTGCCACCATGATGTGTGAGCTTGAAGTTGCTCGCTTAGCGTATTTAAAGCTTCCACCGCATTTTGCTGCGCAGCATCAAAACACAGTTCACCTGTGTCTATTTTTGCTTGGTAAAGGCTTAAAATTTGTGTGCTGTGCACTGTCATGGTATTTCACTATCGGCTATAATCGCGCCCATTGTAGCCGACTAAAAATGTGAACCAAAATGAAATTCCCTTGCCGCTTAGATAAATTTATTAGCCACTTAGCTGAAATACCGCGCACGCAAGCTCGCGCCAGTATTAAGCGAAAAGAAGTAAGCGTTAATGGCGAAGTAATCACATCACATAATTTTCAGCTAGCCCAGCACGATGAAGTACTGCACCAAGGTACGCCTTTGGTATTTTTAGGTAAGCGCTATTACATGCTAAATAAACCTGTTGGCTATGTATGTGCCAACAGTGACGAGCTTCATAAAACTGTTTTTGACTTACTTGATGAGCCAAATATGAGCGACTTTCACGTAGCAGGTCGCCTTGATATAGATACCACAGGGTTAGTTATTATTACTAATGATGGCGATTGGTCACATAAAATTACGTCGCCTAAAAGCAATAAATTTAAAACCTACCTAGTAGAAACTCAAGAGCCGATTACCGATGAAGCACTTGAGCAATTACGTACAGGTGTCATGCTGCATAACGAAAAAGATTTAACCCGCCCAGCTATTGCCGAGCGACTTGCTAATTACGGACTGCGTTTATCAATAAGTGAAGGTAAGTATCATCAAGTTAAGCGTATGCTTTACGCGGTAGATAACAAAGTGGTTGAGTTACATCGCGAGCAGATTGCGGGGATTACCCTAGATGAAAACTTGGCCAGTGGTGAATATCGATTATTAACACCCGAAGAAATTAAGTTATAAAAGCGCTTTAAAGGAGCCTAAGTTTGGATATACTAGGGCGTGTTGAGCTTTGTGGATTGAAATTTGTTCAATCTAGGGGCGATTTAATCGCGGCGCGAGGTTTGTAACCTAGTGGGCTAAGTAAAAATCGAGCAACAAAGAGTTAATCGCCCCTAGAAAGAACCCAAAGGGCAGAGCATGTTTGGCATTTATGCTGCGTTATCGCCTAATTATGGGGAATAACCACACTACATAGGCTCTGCCTTGCCTAAAAACCAAACATACTACTGCAAATTCAACCACCAACGTTCAACACGCCCTAACTAAAACAATATAGCCAAACTTTTACTTGAGCCTGTTGGCTTGCTCTACTAAAATAGCGCCCTTCAAAATTACTAAGGTCGGCCGTGTTAGTTAACTACAATCCCCCTATGAGTCCGTATTTAACGATACTTTTTCAGGATGACGATTTACTGATAGTTAATAAACCAAGTGAGTTATTAACTGTCCCAGGTAAAGATCCTAAACATGCCGACAGCTTAATTAATCGTGTTAATCGTGTTTTTCCAACAGCGAGAATAGTGCACCGCTTAGATATGGCGACTTCTGGCATACTGTGCCTTGCCATGAATAAAGCAGCGCACAGACATTTAAGTATGCAGTTTCAAGAGCGCGAAACAGCGAAACGTTACATAGCACGTATATACGGACACCTTGAAGCTGAAACAGGATCAGTAGATTTACCCCTTATTTGTGATTGGCCTAATCGCCCTAAACAAATGGTTGATCACGACAGAGGTAAACCTTCACTTACGCATTTTAAAATACTTGAGCGTGAAGAAGATGCAACCCGTGTAGAACTAACCCCCATCACTGGTCGCTCGCATCAACTACGTGTGCATATGTTAAGCCTTGGTCATCCTATTTTAGGTGATAGACTTTACGCCCATAAAGAGGCACTTGCTGCGGCTCCTCGCTTACAGTTACATGCACAAATACTGCAATTAAAGCACCCCGTAACTGAGCAAGTACTTACTTTTGAAGCTGAGCCAGAATTTTAACCGGCGCAAATACTTCGTAAATTATTAAACTTTTAGATAACCTTGCCGATACCTAACTAATTGTCATTAGTTAGGTGCGTTATGCTATTTTCACGGTTTTTAAAGGCAGCTTTTTATATACAGCTCAGCTGTGCGCTACTTTTAGCTAACCCTGCCTGCGCGGCTGAACATATTGCCCCACCTAGTTTATCAAGCATTGAAAATAGCGACATTGAGCGACTACTTCCAAGTGATGAAATAAAGCCAATATTAGCGGGTGAAACAGAATTTTTAAGCCTTTACAGCGAATATATGAGTAGTAATTTTAGAGGTATCGTAATACTTATACCCGACTGGCATTCTTCACCTACCAATAATTCAGGTATGGGCTACTTGCGTAAAGAGCTTAATAATTTAGGCTACAGCACCTACGCAATGACAGTGCCCGACATTGATTGGCAAGCAAGTAAAATGGCCAAAGCTACGCCTAACGAAGAAGATACAGCGCCTAGTAAAGCCGATGAACCTGCATCACCCGACACAGCAACAAACTCACAATCACAGCCTGCAAAAATAAAAGAAGAACCTCATTACGTTAATGCAATTGAAAAAGTAACTGACGACATACTTGATGACTATAAAATAAATCTCATTTCTCGGTTTAATGCGCTGTATCAAACCGCTATGGAAGATTCGAGTAATATAGTGGTTATTGCACAAGGTACAAGTGCGGGTGTGTTGTTGGAGTACTATGCAGATTTTCCAGATGAGAAACTAGATGCGTTTATAAGTTTAAGCAGTTACTTACCTAATACTAAGCGTAACGAAAGTTTGAGCCAAACAGCGTCACTTGTTACACCCGCCTTGCTTGATATTTACTACGCAAATGACAGCACAGACATTTTAATGAGCCTTAAAAATCGTCAGCGCTGGGTTGAGCGAAATGCAAAGTTTGATTACCGCCAACGCCAATTGTTTGGCCTGCGCGATCAACCTGGTCAACACGCACGCCTAACAAAAGAAATAGACGGTTTTTTACGCCGACTTTTTTAAATACTCATAAGCGGCTTGAATATCTTGGCTCTTTTTAACAGCCAATTCCATCATGTGCTTTGGTAAACCTTGCGATACTAATTTATCTGGATGATGTTGCGACATAAGTTTACGGTAAGCTACTTTTATATCACGCTGCGTTGCATCGCTATTTAAGCCTAATAACGCCAATGCTTGCGCACGATTCATATTATTATTTGGCGGTACATGATGGCCAGAACCCTCACGGTAACTACTACTTTGACCTTGGCTTTGTTGCTGCTGGTTAAAGCGCTGTTGTTGCTTTCTAAAGTTAAACTCAGCTTGATAACGTTTTAATACAAATGCAAAGTGTGTTTTAGAAATGCCTAGCTGTTTACTTACTTCTGCTAATAATTGCTTTTCTTGTTCGGCTAATACCCCGTCAGAAAACGCCATTTGTATTTGTATTTCTAAAAACAACTGTATTAGATCGTTTCGTTTAGCAAAGCGTTCTTTAAAATCGTGTACGGTTTCTTTAAGTGAAAAGTCGCTCTCTTTACCTGACTGAAATGCATGTTGTGCTTCGCGGCGTTCTTCGCCCTTTAAGCCCATTTCGTCCATGAACAAGTTAGCCGCTTTTATGTGTATTTCGCTCACTCGGCCATTCGATTTTGCAATGTGCCCCATGACAGCAAAGCAACTTGAAAAGAATAAAGCTTGGCGCTCGTGAACATCGTCACCACTAAATAAGCTAGAAAAACCGCCTGCTTTATCAAAGTTATTTTTTAAGCTTTTATCAAATAAATGACCTAGGTATAAACCTAAAATAGCACCAAATATTTTGCCAAACATAAAGCCAAAACAAAAACCGAGAATTTTTCCCCACATCTATAATACTGCCTTCTTAAAAATTGAGTTGTTACGCCTCAAGGCGCGTGTTTAATTGGTTTAAACGCTCTGGTGTACCAATGTCATCCCATTGCCCTATATAGAGCTCAGTAGAGACTAAATGTTCATTTAGCTTTTCACGTAAAATAGGTCCTAAAGGGCGAATACCTTGCGTTAATCCTTTAAAAAAATCAGCCTGATAGCGGCCAATCCCCGAAAAGGTATATTTTTGACTCTCGGCCGACAAATGGCTTAATGCAAAGTCGCCATCTGGGTTATGTGGCGGATTTTCTATAAGCACTATGTGCGCCTCACCGGGTTGTAAATGAAGTTGCATTAGCGCACTTACATCGTAGTCGGTGTATACATCGCCATTTATTACAATGAACGAGTCGCCCAACAACGGTAACGCTTCAATAATACCGCCGGCTGTTTCAAGGCCACCTTCAACTTCTTGGCTATAAAGTATATTTACGCCAAATTGGCTGCCATCTTTAAAATAGTCTTTAATTTTATCACCCTGCCACGCAAGGTTTATTACAATATCGGTAATGCCGGCTGCTTTAAGGTTATTTATATGGTGCTCAATAAGTGGTTTTTCTGCCACTTTTAACATTGGCTTTGGCATATTTTGCGTAAGCGGCATCATTCTTTGCCCGCGCCCTGCAGCTAAAATCATCGCTTTCATGAGTGCTCCTTTGCTAACTTTTCAGTCACTTTTGGCACTATGGTATTTTTTGTCCACTCACTCAATGCTTTAAGCTCTGGGTAATTTGCTGCTACTTCAATAATGTAATCAAGCGTCGGTAAAATATTATCTAAATAACCTGTTTTACCATCGCGTAAATACAATCGACAAAATATACCCGCAGCCTTTAAGTGGCGCTGTAATCCGGTTAAATCAAACCAATATTTAAACTCATCGAATGAAGTGTTAGTCAGTAAATTTTGAACTGTAAATTCTTGATAAGCAAAATCAAGTAAACTTGTTAATTCTTGCTCTGGCAATTTAAAGTAGCAATCGCGCAGTAGCGATACTAAATCGTAGCAAAGCGGCCCGCGTACAGCATCTTGATAATCTATAATGGCCCACTGGCCGTCACTATTCATAATATTACGGCTATGGTAATCACGATGAACGGTAACCGTTGGTTGCTCAAGCATGGCCTTTATTAATAGCTCTGAACTTGTTTGCCACATTATTTTTTGTTCGGCACTGAGTGGCTCATTAATAAAGTCGCTTACTAACCACTGGCTAAATATATCAAGCTCTAGCTTTATAAAATCTTCGTTATACGCTTGCATAGCAGAAGCTGTGGGCGTTTTTGCCCACTGAGCACTTAAACTAATTAATGCTTGGTAATGCTCGGTGCGGTTTGCATCATCAAGCATGTCAGCTAGGTGCGTACTGCCTAAATCACTGAGGATAAAAAAGCCCTGTTTCTCATCACTTGCAATAATAGTGGGAAGTAAAAAACCTTGCTCAACAAACACCTGGTTTAGCAAAATGTAAGGTTCGTTATTCACTTTTTTTGGATCTGAGTCCATCACTATTAAATGTTTATTATCGTGATTTAAACGATAATAACGGCGAAAGCTAGCATCCCCCGTGATCGCGTTTAAAGTATGCGACTTGGCATTAAGGTGTGTGTTTATAAATTGTTGTAAATTCTCAAAGCGTGTCATTTTATTAGATATCTATTTTTATAGGTCAATTACTGTAATTGCCATTATTTTCCTTTATTATGTGTATATTATATTAAACACAAAGTATTAAGGTCGATAAATGAGCAAAACCTGGGGCATATTGATGCTAAGCGTAGTTAGCGCACCATCGCTTGCCGAAACTGAACTGGCACACAACCTTTGTGGCATTTCAATGCAAACCAGAGCTTGGCAACCACTTGAAGGCCTTAACCTTGGTGAAGTTGATATCCAAGCTGATGATGTTGAGCTACTTGGCACTCAAAGCGCTGAATTTACCGGCAATGTTGATATTAACACCCTTAAGATGAGTTTGTCCGCACAAACTGCGTTGATAGACAAACAGCGTGGTTTATTAAATGCAACGGGGCCAATTACTTATCAAGACTACGTAAGTAAAGTAAACAGCACCGGATTAAATGCCGATTTAAATAATTCAGAAGTCAGTTTGTTAGGCGCCGACTACAGCCTAACCGAACAACAAGGTAAAGGCGGCGCTGAAAAGCTCACTGTTAATCAGTCTGGCCTATTACTCATGAATGCAAGCTTTACTACTTGCCCAAGTGACACCCCAGCATGGGAAATTGAAGCTGACGAAATAAACCTTTCACGCGAAGAAGGCTGGGGCGAAACATATAACGCCGTATTGCGTATTTTAGATACACCAGTTCTATATTTACCCTATTTTACATTCCCGCTAGATGAACGCCGTAAATCGGGATTACTTACCCCGACTATTTCAAGCTCTGACAAATACGGCCTTGAAACAATTACGCCTTATTATTTAAATATTGCACCTAATTTTGATGCCACTATTACGCCTCGTTATATGTCTAACAAAGGGCTGCAGTTACAAACAGAATTTAGATACCTAACAGAGCAACACGAAGGCTTAGTAGGGATTGAATACTTAGATAGTGATGATTCTGAGCCTGATTTGAATGAACGCTACATGTTTCATTGGCAACAGCAAAGCTACCTAGGTGAAAACTGGCGCGCAAACGTTGATGTAACCAATGTGAGCGATGATAACTACATCACCGACTTAACTTCAAACTACGCAAGTAAAACCGATACTCAATTGTATCGTACTGGTTCACTTACCCATTTAGGTGATACATGGCGCACTGATATTAAAGTGCAAAACTTTGAAGTACTCGGCGATCACTTAGAGTCATACACTGCAATACCACAAGTTAATTTTACGCAAACAGCGCCTTGGCGTTTTGATAATTTTGACTTTAGTGTGTCGGGCGAGATTAGCCATTTTACTAATGATTCATCAGAAGTGGCCATAGACAGCGCAACTCGTGTACACGTAGAGCCAAAAGCACGCTACAACTACGCTACGCATGCGTGGTCATTTTTATCTGAAGTGAGCTTATTACAAACTAATTATAAGCAAAGCGGAAACTTAACCGGCACGCAATACAGCGATACTGTATCGCGTACTATCCCAAAAGTACGTTTGTACTCTCAGCTTAATTTTGAGCGTGACGCATCTTACTTTTTTGAAGATGGTATACAAACACTAGAGCCGCAAATTCAGTATTTATATACACCTAATAAAGATCAGTCAGACATTGGCTTGTTTGATACAACCAAACTGCAAGATGATTATTATGGTTTATTTAGAGACGTGCGCTTTTCGGGTGTTGACCGTATAGCAGCTGCTAATCAGTTTACTTTAGGTGCGACAACGCGCTTATTTGATAAAAAACAAGAAGAAGTGTTTAACTTTAGTGCGGGCCAAATATTTTATTTAAGTGACGATGCCAAGCCAACAGAGCAAGGCTTAAACTCAGACACTAATTATAATGCACTATTTGCAGCTCAAACCATGTTACATTGGCACCGCCGTTGGTACCTCGCTGGAGGTATTCAATATGATACAGATGGCAAGCAAATGGTACAGTCAAATGTAACGCTTGATTATAAAGGTGATAATAATCAGCTAGTACAATTGAACCATCGCTATGCAAATGATGTCTCAGGAAATACAATCGAGCAAGCAGGTGTATTTACAAGTATTCCTATTAGCGACGAATGGCAATTTATTGCGAGCTATCATCGAGATCTTGAAAACAACAGAAGTATCGAAGTATTGAGCGGATTACAGTATGAATCATGCTGTTGGGCTATCCAAATTACTGGCCATCGCCAAATTGAAACTGATTTAAATCAGTCAATAGGACAAGAACAAGCAACTTTTGATTCAGGTATTAGTTTGAATTTTGTATTAAAAGGACTTGGCAGTAAAAGCCGTTATGATGCACAAAAATTATTACAACAAGGTATTTTTGGCTATCGTAGACCGTATTTTCTTAGTAACTAGAGTACTATCAGCAAGAGTAGTAAAAAGAATATGAATTTAAAAAAATTATTAACATCAGCAGTTTTAAGTGCCAGCCTTTGTCAAAGTGTAATGGCTGCACCAGTAGAAATAGATAAAGTTATTGGCGTTGTAAACCAAGGCGTAATTTTAAAAAGCGAAGTAGACACCATAATTGATCGTGTTAAAAAGCAAGCACAAGAACAAGGCCAGCAATTACCAAAAGATGAAACACTTCGTGTACAAGCTGTAGAGCGTTTAGTTAATCAAGCGCTTATGATGCAAATGGCTGAGCGTATGGGGTTACAAATCTCAGACAGCCAACTCGATCAAACTCTCGCTAACATGGCAAAAGAGCAAGGCGGAACAATCGCCGACTTACGCCGCACTATCGAAGGTTCGGGCGAAAGCTTTCAAGCTTACCGTGAAGAAATTCGTAAAGAAATCACAACGCAGCAAGTAACACGTGCAAGCGTTGATCGTCGTATTTATATTAGCGAACAAGAAGTTGATAACCTTCTAAAAATTATGGAAACCCAAGGTCAAAGTGCTGAAGAGTACGACATTGGTCATATTTTAATAGATATCCCTAACGATGCGACAGCTGACGAAATTGCTGATGCAAAAACACGTGCAGATAAAGTTATTGAGCTATTAAACGATGGCCAAGAATTTAAGCGTATTGCTATTTCATCATCAAGCGGCTCAAAAGCACTTGAAGGTGGGCAACTTGGTTACATGGGCATTAACGAAATGCCATCGCTTTTTGCTGAAGCAGTAAAAGGCCAAAAGAAAGGCGCTATTGTTGGCCCACTTCGCTCTGGTGCTGGTTTTCATATCATTAAAGTACAAGACGTTCGTGGTCTACAAGTTGTAGAAACAACTGAAGTACGTTCACGCCATATACTTATTAAACCTTCAATTATTTTAAGTGAAGAAAAAGCACGCTCAATGCTTGCAGGCTTTGCAAAAGACTTACGCGCAGGAACAGCCGACTTTGGTGAACTTGCTAAAGAGTACTCAGAAGATCCTGGCTCTGCACTTAAAGGTGGCGAGTACGATTGGACAGATCCAACTACCTACGTACCTGCGTTTAAAGATACATTACTTTCTCTTAAAGAAAATGAAATAAGCGAACCGTTTAGAACACAGTTTGGTTGGCATATTGTGCAGTTACTTGGCAAACGTGTAGCTGATAAAACTGAACTAGCTAAACGTAACCGTGCTCATGGCATGTTGTTTAACCGTAAATTTAAGGAAGAAAGTTTTAACTGGCAGCAAGAAATGCGCGAGCAAGCTCACGTTGAAATTTTCCCTATAGACCAATAAATATGACTCTAAGAATTGCTATTACACCGGGTGAACCAGCCGGTATTGGCCCAGATCTGCTACTCACGCTTGCTCAGCAAGCGTGGGACGCTCAACTTATAGCGATTGCTGATGGCAAACTATTAAAAGAGCGTGCAAAGCATTTAGGCTTAACAATAAATTTAATTGAATTTGATGATA
The DNA here is from genome assembly GCF_014163935.1 of Pseudoalteromonas sp. SR41-7. Lineage (NCBI taxonomy): Bacteria > Pseudomonadati > Pseudomonadota > Gammaproteobacteria > Alteromonadales > Pseudoalteromonadaceae > Pseudoalteromonas > Pseudoalteromonas sp. SR41-7. Next base: position 535,307 of record NZ_JACJEF010000001.1, read on the forward strand.
ATGCCCCCGCCATAGCAGCACCTGCGGGCAGTTTGTATATTCATCAGGTTGATTTAGGTGCGGATGTAGAGCTTGGCGTACTAAACGACGGTAACGGCCAATACGTGTTAGATACCTTGCGTATAGCAAGCGAAAAAAACATGGATGGCACGTTCGATGCGGTTGTTACAGGCCCTGTTCACAAAGGCATTATTAACAAAGCGGGCATTTCATTTAGCGGACACACTGAGTATTTTGCGCAGCAATCAAATACTGCAGATGTGGTTATGATGCTTGCAACTGAAGGTTTACGCGTTGCACTTGTAACCACGCATATTCCACTTGCGTATGTGTCGCGTGCCATTACTCCTGAGCGCTTAACTAAAGTAGCGGGTATTTTAAATCACGACTTACAAACTAAGTTTGGGATAGAAAAACCACGTATTTTAGTGTGTGGCTTAAACCCACATGCAGGTGAAGATGGCCATTTAGGCCGTGAAGAAATAGAAACAATCACCCCAACGCTTGAAATACTTAGAAGCGAAGGGATGAATTTAATTGGCCCACTACCGGCCGATACCTTATTTCAACATAAATACCTATCTGAAGCAGATGCAGTACTTGCTATGTATCACGATCAGGGATTACCTGTGCTAAAATACAAAGGATTTGGTAAATCGGTAAATATTACCCTTGGCTTACCATTTATCCGCACCTCAGTTGACCACGGTACTGCTCTCGATTTAGCAGGGACTGGTACAGCTGACGTTGGCAGTTTTGAATTAGCGATCCGCGAAGCAATTAAGCTCGCCCAAGAAAAAGCACAAAATCAATGACCGATAAAGTACATTTAGGACACCGCGCTCGTAAGCGTTTTGGGCAAAACTTTTTATTTGATGAATCTATCATCGATAAAATAGTCTCTGCGATTGATCCTAAACCAGAAGACAACTTAGTAGAAATTGGCCCCGGCCTTGGCGCAATTACTGAGCCAGTAGCCGACTTAAGCGGCCATTTAACGGTTGTTGAATTAGATAAAGACTTAGCACAACGATTAATTGAACACCCATTTTTGGGTCCTAAATTAACCGTTAACCAAGGCGATGCAATGACGTTTGACTTTGCAAGCTTGGTTCGCGATGACAAAAAATTAAAAGTGTTTGGTAACTTACCTTACAATATTTCGACACCGTTATTGTTTCACCTTTTTGAATTTTCAGATCATATTGAGCACATGCACTTTATGCTTCAAAAAGAAGTAGTAAAACGCATGGTAGCAGGCCCAGGTAGTAAAACATTTGGTCGCTTAAGCGTAATGACTCAATACTACTGTAATGCAATGCCGGTTGTTGAAGTACCACCTGAGTGCTTTAAACCAGCGCCAAAAGTTGACTCTGCTGTTATTCGTTTAATACCTAAAAAGCCAGAGCAACGTACAGCAAAAAGCGTTAAAATTTTAAACACCGTGTGTTTAGAAGCATTTAACCAGCGCCGTAAAACGCTACGAAATAGTTTAGGTAACTTACTTACCGCAGAAGAACTAACTAGCATTGGCATTGATATAACGCTGCGTGCTGAGCGCTTATCTTTACAACAATTTATTGATATAGCTAACTGGATTTATGACAACAAGCAGTAACATTGGATCGCCTGTAAAGGTATCTGTAGAAACATTTTACGTAGAAGGTCAATCTCAACCTGAGCTTGAAAAATACGTATTTGCTTACTCGGTAACAATTAAAAACCATAGTTTATGCAGTGCAAAATTACTGAGCCGCTATTGGTTAATTACCGATGCAAATGGCAAACAAGTAGAAGTTGAAGGCGAAGGCGTTGTTGGCGAAATGCCAGATATTGGCCCAGGCGAAAGCTATAAATACACCAGCGGTGCAATTTTAGATACACCTGTAGGCACTATGCAAGGCCATTACACGTTACGCAACGAATTTGGCTCTGAGTTTCAGGCGCCTATTAATGTCTTTCGTTTGGCTTGCCCTAACATTTTGCATTAAGCACTTAGATGGCAGATTATGCGATAGGTGATTTACAAGGGTGTTTTAGTGAATTTAACACCCTTTTACAACGGGTTGATTTTAACCCAAGTAAAGATCACCTATATTTAGTTGGCGACATAGTTGCTCGCGGGCCTGACTCCCTAGCCTGCTTACACTATATTTACCAACATCAAAATAGCATGACCATCACTTTAGGCAATCACGACCTTCACATGGTTGCCTGCTACTTTCTTAACAAACCCACTAATCCAAAAGATAAATTAAACTCAATATTTGAAAGCCCTAAATTGGCTAACTACATCGCTTTTTTACAAACCCAGCCTTTGGCTTTAGAGCTTAAAAAACATAACTGCTTTATATCTCACGCGGGGTTAAATCCCGATTGGTCTATTGAAGATGCGCTAAAACAAGCTCAATTTGCACAAAGCTGTTATCAATCAAGTAACGCAAAAGCGTTTTTTGAACACATGTACCAGGCTCACCCCGCTAGGTGGTCTAACACCCTTGATGACTTTGCAAAGTTTAGATACATAGTTAATTACTTTACCCGCATGCGTTTTTTAACAAGTGATAACAAACTCGAGCTTAATGCAAAGGGTGCAATAACCGACAGCGAAACTCTCACTCCTTGGTTTAACCACCCCAATATAGCTAAATCTAAACACGATATTATTTTTGGCCACTGGGCCGCACTTGAAGGTAGAACAGGTAATTCACGGGTTCACGCCCTAGATACAGGCTGCGTATGGGGTAACACCATGAGCCTAATGGAGCTGAGTACTAAAAAAGTAATTGTAGAAAATTCCCACCTTTCGTCTAAATAAACTGAAAAAAAACAATACATCTGTTAGATTTATCAATTAATAGTTAAAATTAATTAAAGTAATTGATTTTAATTACTTAACTTATTGGTACAAACGCCGATAAGTCTTAATTGAAGTACTTTTTGAGTGGAAATCTTATGAACCTGACAGTAAGCCAGCGTATTTGGGGTGGTTTTATATTTATCACACTATTATTATTAATAATTGGTGGTAATTCCTTAATAAAAATTGCAAATATTGACCGTTCCACTCAAAAAGTGAACCAACTATCACTCCCAGCATTAAATAAAAGCTCTGAGCTACAAGCCGAATTTATTTTAATGAGTAAAGCCGCACAAGCGAGCTTTTACACTACATCAGCCAATGAGCTTGCACCAATAAAAGCACAGGTCTTTGAGCAAAAACAGCAATTCAACACGCTGCACCGTGAGCTTCAAGACGTAGTAAAAAACGATGCTGCACTTAATCAAAGCAGCCAAAACGTAGAAAAAACCTATTTAAGCTTTTTAAGCACCGTTGAAAATTTATTAGCAGATAAAGGCAAGCAACTAGCATTAAATAAAGCATTAAAAGCACAATTAGAAAACATAGAACTAAGTGCAGAAGATGCTAACTCTGTTGTACTCGACATTACCGACATTGACGGATTTGAACAAAACCACCCTCGCGCTTATCAAGCTGCAAATAATTTAGAAAACAACTTTATGTCGGTAGTTAGTAACAGCACCGACATGCTAACTGTTAAAACGCTTAACACTCTCGATATTGTTAAAAACGAGCAAACGTATTACCTTGAAGAAGTAGTACGCACCGTTGATTTAATTAAGCCAGCAATAGAGCAAACGCATAGCGACTTATATTCAAGCCTAAAAGAATATGTTGATATTTTAGAAAATAACATAAAGGGCAGTAACAGCTTAGCAGCAAACAAAAAACGTTTAATTGATTCGATTACGCTTACGCAATCAGAGCTTGCGCAGTCAGAGCAAGCCACCAAAATGGCACTTAACCAAATTGACGAACTAGTTAATCAAGCGAGTGACGTTGCGTTTAAATTACAACAAGGTGTGCGCAGCGACGTTGACTCAGCTAATTTATGGACGTGGGTTGGCATGGTTATAGCCACTCTTTTAGCAATTGTGATTGCCATTATTACTGTTAGCCGCATTACTAAACCACTTGCCGAAGTTAATCGCATTTTAGATATTGTTGCCAGTGGCGACATGACACAACGTTTAGACGACAGTGCTCAAGACGAGTTTGGCGAACTATCTAAAAGTTGTAATACACTAATTGACAGCCTACGCAGCCTAATTAAAGGTATTATTTCGCGCTCTACTCAGCTTGCAGCAGCATCAGAGCAAACATCGGCCATTACCTCAGAATCAAGCCAAGCAATTCGTAACCAACAAGCACAAGTTGAACAAGCAGCTACTGCAACAACCGAAATGAGCAGTACATCGCAAACAGTTAGTAACAGCGCTCAACAAGCGCTTAGCGAAATTAAAAATGCTGATAAAGAAGCTGAACGCGTTAAAGGTATTTCGAATAACAATAAAGCAACGATTGAACAGCTAGCGCGTGAAGTAGACGACGCCTCACAAGTCATTAATAAACTGCATCAAGATAGCGCATCAATAGGCAGCATTTTAGATGTAATACGCGGAATAGCGGATCAAACTAACCTGCTTGCACTAAATGCCGCAATTGAAGCTGCACGTGCAGGTGAATACGGCCGAGGCTTTGCTGTTGTAGCTGACGAAGTACGCTCTCTAGCAAGTAAAACTCAAGAGTCGACCCAAGAGATACAATCAATGATTGAGTCTCTACAAACAGGCGCAGAAGCTGCCGTATCCGCAATGAGTAAAGGTAAACAACGTGCGGTATCGTGTGTTGAACAAACAGACCTAGCAAGTAGCGCACTTGATTCGATTACATTTGCGGTTTCGCAAGCTCACGACGTAAGTGAAGAAATTTCGACTGCCGCACTTGAGCAACAACAAGTAGCACAAGAAATTAGCGAACGCCTTGAGTCGATTGTAGCCATCGCAGAGCAAACAGCCGAAGGCGCAAACCAAACTAATATCTCAAGTTCAGAAGTAGCAAAACTTGCTGAAGAACTTCGCTTGTCGGTAGACGAATTTAAAGTTTAAGTTTACTAAAACGATTAAAAAAACCCCGATGGTACTATGCACCATCGGGGCTTTTGTTTATCAGGACTTTAAAAGTGAGATGTAAAACCTTACCGGTAAGCGCCGCTCTTACTCACGTAAAAACGCAATTTTAAACATTTATATTACCTACTTTTGCCTTCACTAAAGTGCAGCGCCCTCTTAACCTCTTTGTGAATAAATTACTTAAAACCCTACTGCACAAAGAGAAGTAAATGAGAAGACATTAAAATAATAGTAATTATGTATTTTTACTTCTCTAAAGCGCAGCGCCCTCTTAACCTCTTTGTGAATAAATTACTTAAAACCTTATTGCACAAAGAGAAGCAAAAGAGGAGTAAATGAGAAGACATTAAAGTAATAGTAATTATGTATTTTTACTTCTCTAAAGCGAAGCGCCTTCTTAACCTCTTTGTGAATAAATAACTTATAAATCTATTTTTTGTAGGTATAACTTATTAAATGCATTCGTCACCTGCTTTATAGCAAAACACTACATGCAAAAACGCGCTCGAATTTAACGGATAGCCTATCACCTGCGAATGATAGCCTACTCCTATATATCCCCACTAATATATCGCTTTTTTCTTCCTTACTTAGGCGTTTATTGCTAACCTCGCGTTAACGTTTTTACTTAAACAAATTTTTGCTAACGGAATAATTATGCTCAAAAAAATATCACTGTTTATCGGGATGGCAATCAGTGCAAATGCTGTTGCTAAAGGTGGCGTATCACCCTACTTACCTTTAAATCAAGCCCCAGAACTTGAGCACTTAGTACAACAACTTTTAGCTGTAAGTAAAAACACACACATTATGAGTAAACCTTATAAATCTCACGATATTTATCGAATATTACAAACCATAAGGTATGACTACCCTGAGCTTTATCACACACTTACTTATCAAATTAATCCTTATATACAATCAAGCGCAACCACTCTTGCTAAAGTAACTTTATCAGCAGGCACGAATGAAAAGAACATACCAAATCAACGCGGCCAAACAACAAAAACAAACCTAATAGTTGAAGGTGGTGCTTATTCTAATTTTGGTGATTACTTCGGTATGAGTGCTGTGGGTATAGCCAACGAGGATGAAATATTACTAACGCAAAGTATCATGTATTTAGGCTTCAAATATGCACAACTTGATATCGGTTATAGAGAGCATTGGTATTCACCTTTGAGCAACAGCGCAATGTTACTCAGCACACAAGCCGAAACAACTCCGTCTATATCCATAAGTAATGTAACCCCCATAACTAGCTTTAATATTCGATACGATATGTTTATTACTCAACTCTCTGAGCAAAGAGGTATCTTAAAAAACAAAAGAGTCGAAAACGCAGAAGATCGAGAGTATGAACCCGGAAAACCTTACTTATTCGGCCTACATACTAGCTTAGCAATAACTGACAATCTGACTGTCAGTTTAAGCCGTCTCATGCAGTTCGGTGGGGGACCAAGAGATGTATCATTAAAAGATTTTGCTGAAGGTTTTTTTAGCCCCGGAAGCAAAGATAATGTTGGCGAAGATGACACAAACGACGTTAACTTTGAATTAGGTGATCAACTAGGTGCTATTGCTTTTGAGTATTCGAACACACTCTATGATACACCTTATGAACTATATGCAGAAATAGCATTAGAAGACACCCTTGGAGGGGATCGTAATAATGCATATAGCTTTGGTTTATTTCTTCCATTTATCAGCGACAAACACAGCTTACGCATCGAACACAGTAACTGGCAAGAGCTTTGGTATGCCAATGGTATATATCTAGATGGAAATAGAAATAACGGCAATGTAATTGGCCACTGGGCTGGTGATGAGCATATCTACGACGACTATGTTGCTGCTAAGGCCGTTAGCTTAAATTGGAACTGGCAATTGAATCGAAAAGAGAGCCTGCAAACTACATTCAGCAGTTTAAAAAACAAAAGTGATGTTTATACGACCAGCTATGAGTTACAAATAACTTATAATAGAAAGCTTTCTAGAGCAGCTTGGGGAGTTAAAAGCTGGGGTGTAGATTTTTATGGCGGTGAGGATGTATACGGTGACTCATTTGCTAAATTAGGTGTTACGGCCAATTTTAATTAGTAATAGCTGTTTTGTGCTTACATTTAAATTATATCAATTCGCTTAATTAGGTGATCTATTTTGAGGTAATAAAATCGTGTTGGTAACAAGACAAAAATTTCGTTATTTATTTGTTATATATCGGAATTTTTAACACAGTTAGCGTCAGATTTAACCCCTCAAATTTATTAAGTATTATTGTTATTAAGCCAAATAAAATGTATAGCACTTAATGCTATAGACCTTCACACTATATAGATATAAAAAACCCCGTGATTACCACGGGGTTACATACGTATTAAACAATAAGAAGCTAATAGCTTGTTAGTAGTTTAATCACTACCAAATAAATCGCGTGTATAAACTTTGTCTGCAATATCACTGAGTTCTTCAACCATACGGTTAGACACAACAACGTCAGATATTTGCTTAAACTCATTTAAGTCTTTAATTACGCGAGAGTGGTAAAATTCGCTTTCTTCAAGTACTGGTTCGTAAACTACTACCTCAATACCTTTAGCTTTAATGCGCTTCATAATACCTTGTATAGCAGAAGCTCTGAAGTTATCAGACCCTGTTTTCATTACTAAACGATACACGCCAACCACTTTAGGGCTACGCTTAATTATTGAGTCCGCAATAAAGTCTTTACGTGTCGTATTAGCATCAACAATCGCACCAATAATGTTGTTTGGTACATTTGCATAATTTGCACGTAATTGCTTAGTATCTTTTGGTAAGCAGTAACCGCCATATCCAAACGATGGATTATTGTAATGATCACCAATACGTGGGTCTAAACTAACACCCTGTATAATTTGCTTTGAGTTTAAGCCATGCGCTTCAGCGTAGCTATCAAGCTCATTAAAGTAAGCTACACGCATTGCTAAATAAGTGTTTGAGAACAACTTAATAGCTTCGGCTTCAGTTGAGTCAGTAAAAAGTACTTCAATATCTTCTTTGATAGCGCCTTGCTTAAGTAAGTTAGCAAATACACTTGCACGCTCAGTTTGCTCACCAACAACAATACGCGATGGGTATAGGTTATCGTGTAGCGCTTTACCTTCACGTAAAAACTCCGGTGAAAATATTAAATTACTAATACCCAACGTCTCTTTAATATTTTGCGTAAAACCAACCGGTATAGTCGACTTAATCACCATAACTGCATTTGGGTTATGCGCTATCGCATCTTTAATTACAGCCTCTACAGAGCTTGTATTAAAGTAGTTATTTTCAACATCGTAATCGGTTGGAGTCGCAATAATTACAAAATCGGCATTTTTGTATGCGGCTACTTTATCAGTTGTGGCTGTAAAATTTAAATCACTGCGTGTTAAAAAATCACTAATTTCAGTATCAACAATAGGCGATTGCTTATTGTTTAAAAGCGCAATTTTGTGTTCGTCTATATCTAATGCAACCACTTCATTGTGTTGTGCTAACAACATAGCATTAGAAAGGCCTACATAGCCTGTACCTACAACGGCAATTTTCATTTTATTCCCTTAATATTTATAGTGTTAATCATTCTAATTTTACTTTATGAGCGTTCACTTAAAAACAATTTTATCACCCATAACACAGAGGTACTACATCGAGAAGTTATTAGATCTTCTCCTTGTCTTCTAGGTGGTGATAATAATGTCTTAATTACTTTATGAGCATTTAGCCCAAAACAATTTTACCACCGAGAACACAGAGGCGCTTCGCGCTACACAGAGAAGTTATTAGATCTTCTCTTTCACTTCACCTTGTCTTCTCGGTGGTGATAATAATGTCTTAATTACTTTATGAGCATTTAGCCCAAAACAATTTTACCACCGAGAGCACAGAGGCGCTTCGCGCTACACAGAGAAGTTATTTGATCTTCTCCTTCACTTCTCCTTGTCTTCTCGGGGGTGATAATAATGTCTTAATCACTTTATGAGCGTTCACTTAAAAACAATTTTATCACCCATAACACAGAGGAACTACATCGAGAAGTTATTTGATCTTCTCCTTCACTTCTCCTTGTCTTCTCGGTGGTGATAATAATGTCTTAATCACTTAATGAGCATTTAGCCCAAAACAATTTTACCACCGAGAGCACAGAGGCGCTTCGCGCTACACGGAGAAGTTCTTAGATCTTCTCTTTCACTTCACCTTGTCTTCTCGGTGGTGATAATAATGTCTTAATTACTTTATGAGCATTTAGCCCAAAACAATTTTACCACCGAGAGCACAGAGGCGCTGCGCGCTACAAAAAGAAGTTATTAGATCTTCTCTTTCACTTATCCTTGTCTTCTCTGTGGTGATAATCACTTATTTATTCTATGAGCGAGGTATAAAACCTCACCTACAAAACAATTTTACCACCGAGAGTACCGAGGCACTTCGCGCTACACGGAGAAGTTATTAGCTCCTCTCCTTCACTTCTCTGTACCCTCTGTGTTGATAACTATTACTTATTCACTTAATAAATAAGATTTAGAACTCATCTAAATACATTACTTATAGTAACCTACTAGTTCAGTTATAAAATTTGAAAGTTGCAACTCAGGCAGCTCATTAATTCCAGCAGCAGCGGCTCGCCCACCACCTGTTGCAAACTTACTACATATATCAACAGCTCCCTGCTTATTACTAAGTGGAGCGCGTACACTAACAGTATAACTTCCCTTATTATTGCTTGTAACAACACCATGCGCTTTAGTCGGAGCTTGGTTAGCTAAATCATTACCTAATACACCACTAACGCGACGCGCCCAAGGCTCATCATCTAATAAAATAACTTTGGCAGTATCACAATCATGCAGAACTTTGGCCCCTGCAGCTTTTTTCATATCAGCTTTATAAGCACGCTCTAAAGTATAGTAAGCAGAGTTTTCATCGTTTATGGCATCAAGCGGCGATTTATATTGCAAAAGTTGCTCGTAAAGATCTTCTGGAGAAAAATGTAAATCAGCAACTTCACTACCATAACCATTATAATTAATATACGTACCGAATGCTTTTAGCTGCGATTTTTGTAATTCAGTCAGTTTTAACTTATCAGCTTCAGCATCAGCCTTTGCAAATAAATTATCCCCATATGCAGCAGTAATTGCCCACAGGTGGAATTGATTATTAAGTAAATCATTCACAATTAAACTGGTGCACATATTTGCATCCAGATCTATATGAGGAAATAAATTTGCGTGATTAGGAATGTCACCTGCTTTGTGATGGTCAACATACATAACTTTAGCGCCAGCCGTTAAAGCATCATGAAGAGCTGGCATATTTTTTTCCATTGAAATATCAAGCACACGAATACAGTCGCCTGATTGTGGTGTTACTTTTTTTAGTAACTGAATATCACGCTTAACCCCAGTTACTTTAACTGTGTCTGTCGGATTAGCGAGTTGTAACTGAAGTAATGCGATAATACCATCAGCATCACCATTAAAAACATCGTATTTCATAATAGTCTCAAAGTCAGAAAACAAAGTACTTTGCTTAACTAAGCGGTTAATCTTTAAATTATTCAGGTATCAAAGTCTGAATACCTATAATTTTATAACTTCTTTTTCTTTTAAATACTGAATAATTTGCTCAACACTTTGTTCAATACTTTGCTGTGCTGTTTTTACATGTAACTCTGGTGATATTGGTACATCAAAAGCAGAGCTAATCCCCGTAAAGTTAGGTATTTCGCCAGCTCTCGCTTTTTTATACAAACCTTTAGGATCGCGGCTTTCGCATACTTCTATTGGAGTATCAATAAACACCTCAATAAACTCACCGTTGGCCATAATACTGCGAGCCTGGGCACGATCTGTAGCAAATGGAGAAATAAATGCTGTCGACACTATTAAGCCAGCATCAACAAATAACTTAGCAACTTCACTAATACGACGAATATTTTCAATACGGTCTTCATCGCTAAATGTGAGCCCTTTATTTAGACCCATACGAACATTGTCACCATCTAACAAATAAGTATGACAACCTAATTCAAATAATTTTGATTCCACCGCATTAGCAATAGTCGATTTACCTGAGCCACTTAATCCCGTATACCAAAGCAAAACCGGCTTATGTCCTTTATGACCTTGCTTTTGTTCTCGTGACACCGTTTGCGTGTGCCATACTATATTTTCATCCTGGCTCATTAATATACCTTACCTTTTATTCTTGTACGGCCCGAGGTAACCCCACACCGACGTAATATAATTTAAAATGTGACACCATAGTCCATTACATGTCTACTTAAACGGAAAAAACACCGGAATACAAACTAAAACAACCACTGCATAAACAACACTGACAGGTAAGCCCATTTTAACAAAGTCATTTAATCTATAGTTACCGGCATTAAAAACCATTAAATTAGTTTGATAACCATAAGGGCTTATAAAGCTTCCACTTGCAGCAAAAGCAACTGTCATAACAAACGGCAATACATCTACTCCAAACCCAAGCGCAATGGTATAACCTATAGGAAACATTAATGCAGCTGCCGCGTTATTAGTCACAAACTCAGTCATTAACCAAGTTGCTATATAAACAAAAATTAAAGCAATATATACATAACTCGGATCGTTATACTGACCAATAAAATCGCCTAATGTAACTACTACACCAGAATTAACTAAAGCATTTGAAAGCAAAATTGCCGACGAAACAACTAACCAAATATCAACTGGAAAGCGTCTAACCAGCTCATTCGTAGTTAAACTATGAGTGAATAATAACGCTCCGAGTAATAATACTAAACCTTCTAATAAATCTAGAATACCAAAAGCGGCCAGTACAATGATTGAAATAAACCCACCAATAGATAGCCAAGCACGCCACCCATTTATTCTTGATTCAGGCTCAACACCAGAAAGTACTAAAAAGTTTTTATTAATATTGGTTCTTGTTTTGTAATCTTTACCCACCGCTAAGACTAAAAAGTCACCAGAACGAATTACAACATCCCCTAACTTTCCAGAGACCTGCTCACCATCGCGTCTAATTGCAACTACAGCGGCATCAAATAAAGCCCTAAAACCTGTTGTTTTTAAGGTTTTACCAACAATAATACTTTCCTGTCTAACCACTACTTCAGTTAAATTGCTATTTAACGTACCGTTTTTTTCAGCAAAAATCTCTAAGCCTGTAAATTGTCCAAGCTGAAGTAACTTAGTAACTTCGCCACAAAATATAAGCCTATCAGAGCACTGTATAACCTCCGAAGGAGACACGGGGCTAATTAAGTGCCCCTTTCTCACTATTTCAACCAAAAACAATGACTCTAAATGCCTTAAGCCATTAGCTTCAACGGAACGCCCGATAAGCTCAGAGTTTTCAGCAACCTTAGCATCAATAAAATACCCTTCAGAGGTCGCCTTTTTTTGCTCAATACTGGGTAACATATTCGTGCAAAAATACATAACAACACCACAGCAAACAACTAAAATAGCCCCAATTGCTGTGAACGAAAAAAACGACAGTGAACGTCCAGAAGCCTCAATATACATTGAGTTAACAATCAAATTAGTTGACGTTCCTATAAGTGTTAAAGTACCACCTAAAATAGAAGCGTAGGAAAGAGGTAAAAGTAGTTTACTCGAAAAGTGGTGAGGATTATTACGTATAGGAGAAAGTAACGTAGCGACAACAGCTGTATTATTTAAAATAGACGAAAAAAGTGTAGTAACTCCAAATAACCTAAACCAAGTAGAATGGTAACTACTCACAATTATTTTAGATGCTACAACCCTTAACAAACGTGTTTTTTCAAGTGCTAAAGAGCACAATACAAGTAAAATTAAAGTCACTAAACCAGGGTTTGCAATACTTGTTAAAAATTGCTCTTTGGTAACCAAATCACAAGCTATCAAAGCAATAAGTGTCGCTCCAAAAACAGCGACAGGCCTTCCTTGAATAACAATTAATCCAGAAACCGTAAGTGCAAAAATAAAAAGCGTTAGATAAGCATCTAATGGCATAATTATAGTAGCCATCCATAGTTAATAAAACAAAAGTGCGGGCTAAAAAAGCCCGCAATGCTTAGCACGAGCAATCTATCGGATTACTTTTGCATCCCAATGAGGAAAGTGTTTACGAACCAACGCATTAAACTCAACTTCAAAAACAGAGTGTTGGCTTTGCGATTTATTCGTTTTAGCATCCAGAGGCTTACGTATCATCCCAGCACCAACAGTTACGTTAGTTAAGCGATCAATAATAATAAACGCTCCTGTGTGCTTATTAGTATCATAAGCATCAAATTGTACAGGTGCTGTTAAAGCAAATTGACAGTTACCAATCTCATTTAAGTTTAGCTGCGACGCTTCTTTTTGCTCTAGCGTATTCACGTCAACTTTATAGTTAACAGCTTCTACGTGGCCAAAAACAGACTTACTGCCAACTTTTATTTCATACTCACGCTCAACTTGTAATGCCTCTTCAGTCATCCAAACCACATCAGCTTCTAAATTAGCAGATGAATGAGGTTTTTGATGAGGGCGCACTAGCATATCGCCACGACTAACATCAATCTCATCTTCAAGCGTTAATGTAATAGCCATACCCGCAGAAGCTTTTTCAAGGTTGCCATCAAAAGTAACTATTGATTTAACTTTACTTTCTTTACCTGAAGGTAATGACGCAACAGTATCCCCCACTCTAATATCGCCAGCAGCTATAGTGCCGCTAAAGCCACGAAAATCTAAATTAGGGCGGTTAACATATTGTACTTGCAGTCTAAATTCATCATTTTTAGCATGCGTCACTGAAACCGTGTTTAAAAGCTTCATTAGCGTAGAGCCAGGATACCAAGACATCGCTTCACTTTCATTTACTACGTTATCACCACGCAGTGCCGAAATTGGTACAAAACGTATATCATCAAAAGATAGTTTTTCAGCAAACTCTCGGTAATCTTTTTTAATGTTTTGATAAACAGATTGCTCGTAACCAACTGCATCCATTTTATTAATAGCAATAACTACATTTTTAATTCCTAACAAAGAACAAATATAGCTATGGCGACGTGTTTGAACTTGCACACCATGGCGAGCATCAATCAAAATAATTGCTAAATCACATGTTGAAGCGCCCGTTGCCATATTACGAGTATATTGCTCATGCCCTGGCGTATCAGCAATAATAAATTTACGTTGGTCCGTTGCAAAGTATCTATATGCAACATCAATTGTAATACCTTGCTCACGCTCCGACTGAAGGCCATCAACTAAAAGCGCTAAGTCAAAATCGTTGTCTGTAGTGTTAAAGCGTTTTGAATCTTTTTCGATAGCAGCCATCTGATCTTCAAAGATCATTTTGCTGTCGTAAAGTAAGCGGCCAATTAACGTTGATTTACCATCATCTACACTGCCGCAGGTTAAAATACGCAGCATATCTTTGTTTTCGTGTACTTTTAAATAAGCTTCAATATCGGTTGCAAGTAAGTTTGTATCTTGTGTCATAATTTTCTCTGAAATTTGGTTCATAATAGGTTAATAACAAGTAGTTATTTATAATTTAGTAATAACTTGTCTCTTAAAGCTTCTAACGTATGGTTAGAAATAACCTTCCATTTTTTTCTTTTCCATAGAACCAGCTGAATCGTTATCGATTACTCTGCCTTGGCGCTCTGACGTAGTACAAAGCAGCATTTCTTGGATAATTTCAGGTAATGTTTGAGCCACAGACTCAACAGCACCAGTTAATGGATAACAACCCAATGTTCTAAAGCGAACCATTTTTTGCTGAACTTCTTCGCCTTTTTCAAGCTCCATTCGTTCATCATCAACCATAATTAATGTGCCATCACGCTCAACAACCGGACGCTCTTGTGCAAAATATAATGACGGAATTTCAATACCTTCAAGGTAAATATATTGCCAAATATCTAACTCAGTCCAATTGCTAAGTGGGAATACGCGAATGCTTTCACCTTTATCGACTTTGCTGTTATAAACATTCCAAAGTTCTGGGCGTTGGTTTTTAGGATCCCAACGGTGGTTTTTATCACGGAATGAATAAACACGCTCTTTAGCACGAGATTTTTCTTCATCGCGACGAGCACCACCAAATGCAGCATCAAAACCATTCATATCAAGGGCTTGCTTTAAACCTTGAGTTTTCATAATGTCAGTATGTTTAGCACTACCATGAACAAATGGGCTAATCCCCATTTCTAAACCTTCAGGATTTTTATGAACAATTAAATCGAAATCATGCTTTTCAGCCATTTGATCTCTAAACTGAATCATTTCTTTAAATTTCCAGTTTGTATCTACGTGCATTAACGGAAAAGGTATTTTACCTGGATAAAAAGCTTTACGTGCTAAATGTAGTAATACCGAAGAGTCTTTACCAACAGAGTAAAGCATTACTGGATTATCAAATTCTGCGGCTACTTCACGCATTATATGAATTGATTCGGCTTCGAGCGCCTTAAGGTGAGTTAACTTTTCTTCATTCATAACGTTTGTTTATATCCTAAATTATCAAAATCCATCCAAGCCAATTATTAAAATATTATTTGGCTAAACTAAAACTATTATGCGTACTAGTTTAAATATTATAAACACCGCATTCAATGCGCAAGTATGCGTTCATAGTACTATATTCTTCACTAAGGTGCTGCGTGCATCATCAAGAGAGTAAATAATCCTTATTTACTCTATAAGCGAGGTATAAAACCTCACCTACAAAACAATTTTACCACCGAGAACACAGAGGCGCTTCGCGCTACACAGAGAAGTTATTAGCTCTTCTCTTTCACTTCTCTGTGGTGATAATAATGTCTTAATCACTTACTCTATAAGCGAGGTATAAAACCTCACCTACAAAACATTTTTACCACCGAGAACACAGATGCGCTTCGCGCTACACAGAGAAGTTATTAGCTCTTCTCTTTCACTTCTCTGTGTTCTCTGTGGTGATAATAATGTCTTAATCACTTTATGAGCATTTAGCCCAAAACAATTTTACCACCGAGGGCACCGAGGCGCTTCGCGCTACACGGAGAAGTTATTTGATCTTCTCCTTCACTTCTCCTTGTCTTCTCGGTGGTGATAATAATGTCTTAATTACTTACTCTATAAGCGAGGTATAAAACCTCACCTACAAAACATTTTTACCACCGAGAGCACAGAAGCACTTCGCGCTACACTGAGAAGTTATTAGATCCTCTCTTTCACTTCTCCTTGTCTTCTCGGTGGTGATAATAATGTCTTAATCACTTTATGAGCATTTAGCCCAAAACAATTTTACCACCGAGAACACCGAGGCGCTTCGCGCTACACAGAGAAGTTATTAGATCTTCTCTTTCACTTCTCTGTGTTCTCTGTGGTGATAATAATGTCTTAATCACTTACTCTATAAGCGAGGTATAAAACTTCACCTACAAAACATTTTTACCACCGAGAACACTGAGGCGCTTCGCGCTACACTGAGAAGTTATTAGATCTTCTCTTTCACTTCTCTGTGTTCTCTGTGGTGATAATAATGTCTTAATCACTTTATGAGCATTTAGCCCAAAACAATTTTACCACCGAGGGCACCGAGGCGCTTCGCGCTACACAGAGAAGTTATTAGATCTTCTCTTTCACTTCTCCTTGTCTTCTCGGTGGTGATAATAATGTCTTAATCACTTACACCATAAGCGAGGTATAAAACCTCACCTACAAAACATTTTTACCACCGAGAGCACAGAAGCACTTCGCGCTACACAGAGAAGTTATTAGATCTTCTCTTTCACTTCTCCCTCTCTTCTCAGTGGTGGTAGTTACTCATTTTATGAGTGATTACAAAACCTATATAGTCGCTCTTTTTATACTATTTCCAATGTTCATCATAAGAGCCTTTTTTTCCTAGCAATCCATCGTAAATACCTTTAAGCATAAACCCAAGGCGCTTACGCCTATTTTTTTGCATAACAGAATTTAAAAAAAAGCGAATCGGCATAAAAAACAAACACCTTACTTTCCAATAATTTGGAACGTAAGCCCTGCGGCTCAACAATAAAATATTTCTAAACTGATAATACAGCCTAATTGGGGCACCAACTTTATAAGTTATACCCACAAACTTACTACGTGAGTCTCCTAAACGATGAACCATTTCTATATTTTTGGCTTTAGCAATATCAAACCCCATACTTCGAGCACGCCAGCACCATTCATGGTCAACCCCATCAATAAATAAAGATTCGTCTTTTAAACCTATATGATCAAGAGCGCTTAAATCTATCATCATCCCTGAAGCAATAATTTGAGTAACACCGACTAGGTCGTCGTATTCAAACACCTCTTTTTGAACCATAGGGTTTACTTTTTTATCTGAAAAACTACAACGAATTCTAGGGCCAATAGCAACTACATTTTGCTTCACTTTAGTAGATGCCTTAAGCAAACTGCTTAAATTGAAAACCATATCAGTAGGTATTAAGCTGTCTTGGTCAAGTAAAATGGCATACTCACACCCTGCTTTTAAAAGATAAATAAGCCCAGCATTATGCGCATGCGCAATACCCGAGTTATCAGCAAGATGAATATAATGGTAATGACTAATTACTTTTGTGAAATCGTGAGGGGTTGGGCTATTATCAACTATAACCACTTCTTCTGTTTGCCCATATAAACGCGTTAATAATCGTTCTGTTAACGCTAGGTCGGGCTTATAAACAACTAAAACTGCACCAATCATAATTAATTGTGTTTATTTAAGCCCAATATAAAGCGGTCGGCTTTATATGCAACTTTTATAATCCATGAAGGCATCATTCGTAATACTAATACAAATAACGCATAACAATAATTTTGTAACGACTTTTGCTTAAGGGAATCCATAGCTAAAAGCCTAGCTTTAAATTCATTTACCGACTTACCTCTACCACGGCGCTTATAAAAACCATTTATGCGCCTAAAATGAAGTAATGGCTCTTTTACATTCGCAAATTTGCAGCCATCTTTTGCCAGTGCTATCCATAAAAAATAGTCTTGAGTGTTAAGCATATTAGTTAAATACCTATGCCCACGTGTAAATACACTATACCTAATAGCAACCGTAGGATGGTTTATAGGGCAACGACGCGAAAAAGCGCAAATTAATTTAGAATGAGTAAGGGGTAACCTACGTATACCCGCTCTGTTACCTTGTTCGTCTACTTCCCACAAAGCAGAGCCAAGCACATCAACATCTTGATGCTTATTTAGTAAAGTAACTTGTTTTTCAAAACGGTGAGGTACGCAAATATCATCGGCATCCATTCTAAAAAAGTATTCTGGATTTAGTGGTAAGGTTGAGTCGATAATGTAGTTCATGCATGTGCTTAACCCTTTATTTTTTAGGCCATGCACTAGCGCTAAATTTGGGTGTTGTTTTTCTATTTTAGTTAAGTAAATAGCAATATCGTCTGCTACTTCACCATCGAGCACGATCATAAATAAATCAGCAGGTAAAGTTTGGTTTAAAACACTTTCAACTGCTTGTTTTACCCACTCTAGCCGGTCGTTGATATAAACAGACATACCACAAACAACACTTACGCTACTTGCAATTGGGTAAGTAGACTGCAATATAAACTGATTATTAGTTGCCGAAATTGGGATCATACTCTCTCTATAAAAAGATAAAACAACTCAAACAAACAGTCATTTACAAACTAGAAGCAATTCTAGCTTACTTTAATTAAGCACACAAAAAAACATAACGAATAATAACGCTAGTTTTACTTTTTATTAACTACCTAAAAGGCTTAATCGCAAAATTTTCACGTCTACGGGTTAAATTAGGATTATATGCAGGGTCGTTAGCAATAAAGTCACACCACGTAGTTTGCAAATAATTAAGCTCAGCATTAAAGCGCCGCACTTTTTCAGGCGTATCTTCGTGTCCGCGCGATACAGACTCATGATGGTACAAAATAGCTTCTGCACAATATAAGTTTCGTTTACCTAACTGCAATACTTTTAAACATAAATCAACATCGTTAAACGCAATGGCCAGCTTCTCAGCGTTAAGGCCCCCAACGGCCCAGAAATCATCTGCTTTTATAAGTAAACACGCAGCAGTTACCGCACTATAATTTTGAGTAGCAACTAAGCGATTCATATAACCAAAATGATCATCAGGAAAGTACTTATGCCCGTGCCCTGCACCGCCACCATAGCCCAATACAACTCCCGCGTGCTGAATACGATTATCTGAATACAAAAGCTTTGCACCCACACAACCTATATCATCTCGCATAACATGGCTAACCATGTTTAACAGCCAATCAGGTTCAATAACTTCAACATCGTTATTTACTAATGCCAATACCTCGCCCGAGGCTTTTTTAGCTGCAAAATTATTTATAGCCGAGTAATTAAATTCGGCGGCGTAATTAAACACCTTAATTTTTGAATGCTTGCTTAACTCATTGAAATATTTAATGCAGTCAGGATCATCTGAAGCATTATCAATAAGCAAAACTTCATAGTTATCATAAGTAGTTTTACTTAAAATAGAGTCAATGCAGTTTTTTACTAAATCCAAACCATTACGCGTAGGAATAATAATCGACACTAATGGTTTTTTATCTAAATGCCATCGTAAATAAACACTTGGTAACCCTGATGGTACAACACTCGCAAATGAATCATATAAAACGCTTAATTGGCTTTTAGCATCACTAAAATCAGGTAGTGTAGGCTCTCTTGAAAGTAATACCTGAGCTATATGCCCAACCTTTAAACTAGGATTTTTAAGATGGCGAGTACATACATATATACTCAGCATAAATTTATTGAGAGGAAACTTTTCAGCATCAAAACCTCTTAATTGTTTAACCCAAATACCCGAACTAATATAACCGTTAGTCAGCTGTAAATCTGGATTCCAACTAGGTTTAAAATCAGCAAACTCTCTTTTTTTACCCTTGATACTTAATAAATCAGTATCAACATAAGTCAGCTCGGTTGATTGCGACAACTCTGTAGCAAGTACAAACCCTAAATACGGGTGTAATACATCACCAGCATATACAAAAAAGCACGGTTCGTTAATTATTTTACTAGCCCCCCCCTGTTCACTTAATGAACAAACAACATTTAAATTTAATTTGCTATTTAAGTTTAAAAAATCACTAATATCGCTTTTATTATTATTGTGGCAATACACAACGATATTTACAAATGGGGTATGCTGCTCATTTATACTGTTAAAGGTATCAAGTAATTTACTAGGACTGTAATCGGTTACGCAAACTATTAACGAGCAACCACTATTATTTACATTGGAAAAGCAATCAACTTGCTTTGTAAGATAGCTACTATGTTGATGAATATAATCAGCGTAAGAACGCTCCAGCTCATCTAAAGTTTGTAATTGATAGAGCAAACCACTTTTGTGCAAATTGCGACTATAAGCAGCTACTAAGCTCGGGTGTTGCTTTGCTTTATCGATAATACTAAGAGGTAAAATACCGATGAATGCTTTTAGCGTTTTTACTAAAGCTTTTCTTAATATTTTCACTTGGGGATCTGCTTTTCTGTATTGGCGCTATCTATCTTGCGCTCGTACAATTTAATTTTTTTGTTAATTAACGGCCCATTAGGCCTTAACTTTTGTGCTCTTTTCATAAACATATAAGCTAACCCAATATCATGATTTTTTTCTGCAACAAAGGCCAGCTCTCTTAATATATCTACATCACTAACATCATCACTTAATCGAAGTGTATTTCTTAGTCTACTAATATCACCTGAATTTGGAAGCATAAAAGGAAGCTCTTCAGCATTCGTAGTTTTACCTAGTAAGCGCTTTATAAAATTTATCACTTGTGTTTTATACATATATTTATCCGAAATATCAGACAGCTTATATTTTTTAATAAAAGCCTGCCCATATGTGCCAGTGTAACAAGAACGATAACTAGAAAGGTAAAGTGCATTACAAATAGATTTATAAACCTCTGGTGCTTTGTGATCTATATAGTTCGCCACCCGATTAAAATCTTCTTCGCTTAGCTTTTGATTTTTGTATAATTTTTGCTTCGCATTATGGACATCATCTAATAAGCCTTCAAACCCAAAAATACAGTACTTACTTTGCAGCTTATTTAAAAAACACACAGCTTGCTCTTTATATAGCTCATATGTTTTTGGCTCAATAAGAGAAAAAGGCCCTAAATCACTTTTAAAGTTTTGTAAAATTTTATCAGCTTTTAATGCTAAGCTATGAGAGCAAAACTGGTTTATCCATCGCTTAAACTCTAAAGCTTCAAAGCTATAAGAAGGATTAATACTTTTACTCGTTATCAGTGGTGGAGTAACATTTAAAATACTATAAAAATCATCAATAATACTCCCTCCTACAAATGCACTTTTGCTATATGCACGTAAAATAAAATGGCTAGCGCCAATTTCATCTAAAATAGCCTCAAGTTTAGTTAAATAAAATTTAGGCAACTTGGGGAGGTTTTTAATAGGATCGACTTTATGATGCCTTTTTACCGACTGGTTATATAAAGATTCAAAACTATCTAGTGGGTTACGAATATAAGCTATAAATATCGCATTAGGGAACGCACAACTAACCTCTTTCATATTTTCAAAGAAAAACTCTGAACTTAAAAGTAAGGTATGCATGCTCAGCTTTTCACAAAGGTTGATTAGCTTATCAACTTTACCTTTATTAATAGAGCGGCCTAAACTAGCTTTAGCGTCATATATACTATTTAAATTACCTGAACTGATCCCATTTACATCAGTAGTATGCTTTGGATAATAAATCCCATTTTCAGCTAAGCGTTGCCTATCATGCTTTAAACAATACTGTATTGCAGAGGTCCCTGTTTTAGGAGGACCTATATGTATAACTACCTTAACTGACATTAATAAACCTTAAACATAAATTAAAAACCAAATGAGTTAGCTCTTAACTATTTTTTATTTTTGCTTGATATTCTTTTATTTTTTTTATGATAAGTGGGCCCTTTGGCCGATACTTTCTTGCTAATTTCATCAACTGTAGAGCTAAATGTATGTTCACTCTTTCAACTTTAATAGCTGAGTCACGAAAAAAACTTGCCCCGTTTTCTTTATTTTCAAATAAATCAGGCTTTGCTAACAGCCCCTTCAGTAAATCACTCTTTATAGTTACCTGATTAAATCCAGTATGACTAAAAAAATTTTTTAAATCTGAGTATTGCTCAGCAACTGCGTATAAACATTCCCTATTTCTATCTTGCGTATTCACCGTTAAATAAAGAGCTGTTTCTTGGCTATTTTCAATCACTTTGTAATTTTTAGAAACATCACGAGGTAAAATTAAAGTAGGCGTGTGATTTAATAATGACATACATTTAAACCAAATATCATCTGCGTTATCGGCTCGTGCTGTAAATTCAGCTACATTACATACTTCACTACTTAAACTTCCTGAAGGATAAAAAACTCCACCGTAGCCCACTGGTAAAATACAGTAGTTAGCAAATACTTCCGATGAGTTGTTGATCAAACTCCACGTATCGTAGCTGTCAAATTCCCCTTCGTCACTAGCAGACATCAATCGTCCTCTAGTAGCAATAATTGTATTTTGGTAACGCACATTAGCCTCAACCAACGCCTCAACAGTGTTATGAGGAATAACTATATCATCATCAAAGGTTATTACGTTTGTATTAGGATAAGCTAATAATGTAGGTACTAATTTTTTATAACTTTTATAATTTGGGCAAAATTGGACCTCAAATAGCTCATCTTCTAAGTTAAGTAATTCTTTTGGTAATTCAGCACGAGATAACTCAGTTTCGTCCAACCACAATATAATTTTATCAACTTGGCACGTTTGGCTCTTTAATGATTCAACAACATGATGAACACTATTAATACGCTCCCCATAAGAGGTTAACGATACAATCAAATTACTCATCTTCTTCCCTACAACTACTTATTCGTTGACTGTTGCTTAATCTGTAAAAGTTGCTCTAATTTTTTATTAATTAGCGGTCCCTTAGGCCTTACTTTTTTAGCTAATAGAATAATTTCAATTGCTTCATCAATATCTTGCTTTTGCGCATCATTCGATAAGTTAATAAGTAAATCAACATTTTTAGGGTCTGCCTTAATAAGCTCAGCTCTATGGCTTTTAAAAGTACTCGTTACTTGCTCATTAAAAACCCCCGAAAACAGCCTGACCATTAATGGGTAATCTTGTAATAAATGTTTATGCAAATTATCAATTGACGCTTTATAGCGCTCACTAACAAACTGCTCAGCGACTTTACTTAACTTACCAATCGCCATGGCATCAACAAACACTTCAAAGCTAGCCTGATACTCTGTATAAACTTTTTCATTTAGCAGTACAGAACTGGATTTGCTTGTAAGTTGAGGGTAGCCTCTTCGATTACTTTTATACGCAAATGTATCACCAGGACGTCCTCGATAAAGCAACGAGACATACTCGTATTGAGAGCGATGAGCTCTATGATAAATAAAGCTTGATTTCAACGAATTAACACTTGAATCTAAAGCTTGTTTAACCTTCTCCTGCGATTTAAACAAAGAATGGTCAACCAACATCGTGTTGATCTGCTCTTTAAACAAGGGCAAATGATGACGAAACTCTTTTATCACTATATCCACGGGTAATAAGGTCTTAACTAAAGGCGATAGGTTACCTGTTAACGTAGGTGGTATTTTGCTAAAAGCTTCAGCCGTTGGTGTACAATCATTCAGCCACTCAAATGCAATAGGAGTATCCGCAGGAAATCGTTTAATCAAATCGTGTATAGATGTGGTTAATTCATCAAGTATTAAAAATTCATCAATGTCTAAAAAGAAAATATGACTATATTTACCTTCTTTTTGGCACTGGTACTTAGCATTAGCATAAGTAATAAACTGAATATGTTTATGAGCTTCTAACGGGCAGCTATCAATCCAATCAGCATAATCCCATGTAACATTTGGGTATTGTGCATTAATTGCATTTAATACCTGTTCGCTATTATCAGAAGTCCGATTTATAAAGATTTCAATTTTATCAAAGCCAACGAACAAGTGATGGTGAACCCATTCAGGAATATAGGCAGCTTCATCTTTAGCTATAGCTACTAATTTTATTTTTAGTTCAGGCTGGGATCCCATATTAGTCACTTTTAACCTTCTCATGAATTCTATCTGCAAGATTATTTATCAATGTGATTGCTTCAGAGTTCATAAGCCAGCTATCTTGTATCAATGTTATCGAGCTTGTGTATTGTGCTTGCTCAAAATTTATGAAATTTTCCTTAAACTTGCTATACATTACCCTTTCAGTTTTTTTATCTATGAAATAGTTACCAACAGGTAAGCTAGTTACTTGCGTCTGCATTATTTGATGCAGTTCAGTGATATCCAGCTCAGAATAATGGTCTAGGTATGCTTCTCTCACATCATTACCATGCATTCCATACTTCGATGACATTATTTTGTTTAAGATCCGGATAGTCTCAGTATCAAAAGGGTTTAAAGAACGATTATTAGATACTTTACTCTCTGACTTTTCTAGATATTCTTTTGAGTATTTACAGTTAATTATAGAAAAAAACAATTCTAATAAATTTTTATCTTTAGCCGCTTTGTCATAATCAATCAAATGTACTTTTTTAATTCCGAAAACCTTAACAAAGCGTTCTACCTGCAAATCTGCAGAAAGCATATAGCTCTGAGCAGGCCTAGCTAAATGGTTATGATAAAACTCGAAAAAAGATACAGACTGACCATGTTTAATTAGCTCTTGCCAAATTGAATACATTTTCAAACTAGCTCTTCGCCAACTGTATATAACATGGACATCAAAATCGCTAAAAAATGTTTTTATATACTCAAAATCTTTGATTGAGAAAGAAATAAAATCTTCACTAGACAATAGAATATCTGAGTCGATCTCTTTGAAAAAATTAGAGTCAGACTCAGATAATTGTCTCCCTTTAATAAGATCGCGAATCAGATGATGTCCAAAAATACGAACGTAGTTCTTTGGGTAAAACACACCACCACTTAACAACGCCTGTTGGTTATCTAAGCACACTTTTTGGATTAAAGTTGTACCCGTTTTATGTGGTCCAACATGTAAAAACAACTTACGCTTCATTAACTACTCACCTAAAAACGGAAAACGGCCAAAATCACTGACCAGCGGTCCCCACTTGAGGATCTGCGCTTCATTTAAATTTAAATCGCCGACGAAAGGGTTATTAAACCCGCCTGCATGCCATTTATCTAATGGATTAAGAATATGCAAATTTTGCAAGCCATAATCTCCCGGAATTTGTGCATCAGCAACAGCATTATCTCCAACATGAATAAAACTTTGTTTTGCAGGTAGGCTTTCTTTTATATGCTGCCAGAGAGTGCCGTTGTCTTTACGCTTACCCAAGTTACTTGACACCAATAACTCAAATCCAACACTGACTCCCACTTTAGCAAGCATAAGCGACACTTGCTCTTGCGTATAGTAAGTATCAGAGGCAACAGTCACGCGTTTGTTAACTATTATAAGCTCATTAAATAGATCAACCATTTCGTCTTTAGGTTCAATCATATCTAAATCATAGGCAAATTCTTGTTCGGCATACTGTTCAGCTTGCTCTTTCGTCCAGCCTAATTGGTTTGCCAAGTATTTATACGTTTCAAAAATATCAACGTCGCCAATAAAGTTTTTCTCTTTTCTAACTTCAAACTCAGCGTCATTACGTGTTTTAACAAAGCTATGGGCATCACTTACTATTTTACTTTTCACCAAAGACTTACCGAGCAATAACTTAGCATAATCTGGCGCTTGATACTTGCGCCTCACTAACGTATCAAATACGTCAAAGCTAATATGATCAAATGCACCAAGTTGATGGCGTAAATTCTCTTGAGTGTTAACGTATTGGGCTAAAATAAAGCTATTGTCAAACGTTAACTGCCCCGATTTTGGATAGTAATATAGTTGTTTAAAGCCGTTTTTCTCTACCAGTAGACCAAGCATTCGCTCAAGCGCATGCAGTTCTGAACCATCATTTGGGAGCGGCTCTGCAGGGAAGTCATCATACTGATAACTTTTATCTAAAAGCTGCTTTAATGCATCAGGCCTTGCCCAAAACATGCCACCGGCAGGGTAAGATAAAAAGTCATCACTTAACTCTATGCCCCACTCTTTTGCTATTTTTTGTGCATGAGGCTTGTTTTTTAGCCAATGATTAACCCAATCAGGCATCATCCAAAATGAAGTGGGGTAATATATTCCACTTTTAGGGTTATCGTTAAAATGATTAAGTACTTGCTTAATAACATGCTGGTCTTTTAACAAATACTCACCTAAGTAATCTGCCCATTGTGTTTGAGCTCGGCCCGAGTACAGAGACTTTTTAGAGTGCATATGGCAAAACAAATCATAGCTTTGTAGCTCGCTTGCAAACTCAACAAGCATAGGTCCAAAATTTCGACCATGGTTAGGCACTACTTTTACCGTCACGTTATTTACTTTTGCACAAGCTTCGAAATCGTTTGTTGCTTTTTTAGCAAGCTCATCATTAGCTACACTCACAAAAACATCTACTGATTGTGGAAATTTAGCCAAAGCATCACAGTAGTAGTCAATAAACTCATCATAAAAAACATGAAAGCACATTGCTATTTTTAATGAGGTAGCACCACCATCTGCAGTGCTTTGTATTGCTTTTGGATGCCATTTTTGAGTGGCAGGTAGCGATGTGCGCCCTTCTTGCTGGCCGTGATTTAAATAATGGACTAAAGCATGTTCGCCTTGTAAATAAATGTCTGTATTACATTTGTAATAAAGCTCTGTATCAAAATTTGGGCTTGGGTTTACACAGCTAAATTTTCCTTTATGCAAGTAATCTTCAAACGCTTCAAGCTCACAGCTAAATGTACGACACTGCTGCGCGCTATACCAAGCGTAATCAAATAAACCGGCCTGCTTAGCTCTACTTAGCAAATATGAAATATCTTTAGTTGTGTACCCTTTATCATTAGCGTTTAACTTAGCATACTCACGTGTTTGTATACGCTCATCTATTCGCTTTGCTAATTTAAATAGTTGTGGCTGGCTTTTAACATAGCTAAATACACCCGGCATCGTTTTTTTTATAAGTTGTTTATTTATCATTATGCTAAACCAAAAAATTGTAGTGCATTGACGGTACCATTACCTGTCACGTCATCGTCAATATCAAATATATGCTTAGTGCTTCTGGGAATCATATTAGGTTTGCTTAAATAATTATTTAGTAGCAGCTCTAACTCATCACTATTAAACTCTATTTGATGCTTACCTGTATGGTGACAATACTCAAGTGCTCCAGCCATAACTTGCTCTAATTCATAAAAATAGCGCTGTGACGCAACTTTACGCCCATAGTAAAAATCAAACGTATTTTTATCAAATGTATTAAACCTAATACTTCTAAACTGCCCGAAAGGCGCTGTTAACAAAGATTCCAAAAACATAGAACGATCCAATGGCAGGTATCCCTCGCCTAACTTCACGCCTTCTTTTAAATAGCCTTTCATTGTTGCTGTGTTATCGGCTATGCGATGTTCTCCAGGTTTAGAAGATATTAGATAATGACCAACCGTGTCTTTATTCAATAAAATAGTCAGTAATGACTGAATAGTACCTGAGTAACCTAAATCGACTAAATGAAGTGTACTTTGAGCAGTAACACCTAATGATGCTAAATAGGCTAAATAGGGTTTTTTAATATAAGAGATAACATTATCTAGTAACTCTTGGTGCTGATTTAAAACAGCTATTATTTTTTTTCTGTCGTGAGGTAAATATACAAGTTCCTGGATGATATCTTTACTAAATACTTGCAGTATTTCTGCATTTGAAAGTAAAAAACGCGTGCGCATCAAGTCGAAAAAAGAGCCATTAAAGTCACCTTTTAAAGAATACTCATAGCTTCTGCTATCACTCAAAAGTAATTTAAATAAGAAGGCGCGTGATGCTAGTAAATAACAACTATTACCTTGTTTGTCACTACCCGATAAATACTGTTGGTAAGCTTTTTCGAGCCAATACCCTTCCCTAGCAAGAAAGAAAAGTGGGGTGTTTTTAGGTGTGTCTGTTGCTAAGTTATGCGAAAAAAAGCTCAGCGTAGGGCCCATAAACGAAGTTCCAAAAGACGAAAAACGAGCTTGTGAAATTTGCAGGTCTGCAATACTTTCCATTTTGATTAATACCATGATAGTTAAAACTAAAATATATTCATCGGAATTCAATAGCCACTTTAATTACAGCCGCTTTTCATCCTTGAGTCGAGAGAGCAAGTTTATGTTGTGTACTAAAAATAGTAAACCACAACTTAAACCAGCCAACGGTTTACTTATACCCTTTTAAAAATAATGTATAAATAATTTTAATAAAATCAAACTGTGTTAAAAAAGGTGTTGATACAGTTTCTCTAAATGGATTTAACTTTACTTCGTCCATAAATAACACTTGCCTATTAGGCATATATTTCTTGCACATTCTAGCATTAGAACTTTCGTAATAAGCCATAACTTCGTTGTATTGCTCGATAGTCATTAAATGTGATGGCTGCGGCTTTAACTCAATATCAATTATCTCTTGGGCAAATGTTAAAAAATCTAGCCTCTGTTGACCAGTAATATGCGTCATTCTTGCATTAGCTAATCGAGCGAACTCTAACATTGGATTGCTCCATTTTTTATTAAGCTTTGCCTTAGCTAGGTCAAGCCCAGAAAGATCTGTAACTCCAATAGCCGATAGAAAATTTAGCCTTATATCGTCACCAATGGATGATTTTTCGTAGGGAATAATGTTAATTGAGTCTTTATTAAAAAAGCTTGACCAAAGATCAATAAGCTGTTCATAGTCATATCGCAGAGACTGTGACTGATACTGCTCCATAACCTTTTTAAAAACCTTGGGGCTACCTGCTTTAATTTCAGTTGAATATGATGATTCTATATAGTCAGCTTGGGGCCTAAGATATATTATTATCTGTGGCGTAATACTTAACTTTTCAAAAAAATCTCTTATGTATTTTAGTGCATGCTCTCTTAGCCTTGAACTAAAGTGCTCAGCACTCAAAACGATAGTTTTATTTGGGTGCTCATTAATGCACTCTTCTAGTTTATTCCATAAAAAGTCAACCGGTTGAGTTACGGGCCCTAAAAACTCCATATGACGCCCTCCATTATCAAGAGGATGTACTGAATTAACCAGGTCAAAATGAGCATCTTTCCTAGAGCCTAAGTTAGGATATACGATACCCTTGGCAAGTAAGGCCTGTCTATTTTGTGACATAAAGTGCTGAATACTGGTTGTGCCTGTTTTTTCAGTACCTATATGTAAAACTACTTTACTCATTAAACTCTTCCTGCTGACTGCGATTTTTATAATATGAATTACTGTAACTATAGTTTTGTAATGTCATTTCTGTATCGCAATACTCTTTAAGCTCTAGCAACTGTGTGTGACTCCAATTAAATTCTTCTAAAGACTTTACTTTCGAAGTAGATATCGACGTTTTCTCTGGCCTATCTGAAGAAGCTAGCTGGGTAAAAAGGCGTTTTTTCTCGCCCTCTGTCAATATTAAAAAATTACGCAGCTTACCTACTACTTGCTCAGGGCTATTGGCCATATCAAACTGATCTACTTCAATAAACCAGTCATTACGTTTTAATAATTGGTTTATTATTTGACGAGATTGCCGCCATGCTACAAATGTTTGACGCCACTGTTTTACATGCTGTAAAAAACTAACTTTGGGGAATTTAATAATTCGAGACTGAATATTTTCCATTGCTCTTCTTTTACAAAAAATAACTTTGGCATTAGGCCAAGCCATTAACGCAAAAGGTAAACTTTGCAGCATTGGTATTCCTGGAGTTTTATCTAAATGAATACTATTACCGTAATACAGCTTATATATTCTTCGGAGCATATTCAAATGCTCTGCAAGCAATACGGTTTTAGGCACAGCGTTTACCAAATTGCCATTAATACCTGCTGTAATTGACTGCTCAAAAAACACATCCGTTCCTTGTAAGGCTTTAGAAATACCCTCTATTACATGTGATTCCCCATGTGCATGGGCTTTCAATGCTTTACGGCATGCCTTACCTAATGCAGAGGTACCTGAACGAGGTGAACCTACAATAAGTAAAACCTTATCAGGCAGTTCTATTGGTTGTATAAAACCACGAAATATCAGAGTCTCTTTTGAGTTATTACTTACATGCACACTAAAGTGATAATCTGTTGTTATAGCTTTATTGATTAGGTTAATATCAAATCTAAATACGCTTTTATAAGCAGCCAAACCTAACTCTTCATGTAACTTAGGTGCCAAGGTAGATAATATCTCTACTTCGCTCTCAAGCTCTCCCTGTAAGTTTCTAACAACTAAAGCATCAAAATTTTCGTCTACAACTATGCGCCCACCAAAGGCCAAACTTGCATGCTCTAAAATACCAACTTTAGAACCTCTTATATGACCAACTTCAGGGTTGCATTCTTCAATATAATAACTGTGCATATATTAGCTAATAATCTTATTTATTTTTATATAGCTCTCAGAAAGAGTTAGAGGTGCGGTTATATTTTTAGCTAAAGCGCTACCTAAATCAGGGTCATTTAATATTTTTTGTAATGCATCAGCTAACGATACCGGGCTACCAGCCCTAAAATGCAAACCTGTTTTATTGTGCTTTATTTTTTCAGCCATACCACCAATATCACTAACGATCACTGGCTTTTGATGATTTAAAGCCTCTTGTATTACCATAGGTGAATTTTCCCACCAAATTGATGGCACCACAACCCAGCTAGTAGCTCCTAAAATATTAGTAAGCTCTGAAGGTTCATAAGAGCCGTGCATTCTTACAACACCCTTCAACCTTTTTAGTTGAGCATGTACTTTTTCTTGAAAGTCTGTTGGTTGCGAATCAAAGTTTGCGCCATGTATATCAATACAAAGTTGCTGCCTTAACTCTTTAGGTATTAATAGTAACGCGTCAAGTAGCACATCAACGCCCTTAAAGAGATTAATTTGCCCTATATAAACAATACTTACTTTATCAGTGTTATTTAGCTTTACGGTTGGAGCGACATTTTCTAACTGCCCGTTTTCAACAACGTGTATAGCTTCAGAAGAGATGCCCCAGTCGATATAACGCTGCCTTAAAAAAGCCGATGGAGCAATAAATGTGTCAACCATCTCAAAACAGCTCATAATATATTCTTTTCGCAAAAAGAAATCACCCGGTGACTTATCTGGAAAACATCCATTACACTCGCGCGTACCAGATTCAAAGCAAAGCTTATTTTGTCCGCCTGTTTTAATCATCAAACCTGAGTTGTTACATATTGCATAATACTCATGCAAAGTAAGTACTAACTTCGAATTCGGTAACTTTTGTTTAATGATTTTCATCATTTCTACACCAAGTAAAAAGTAATGGTGACAGTAAATGATATCAGGTGCTATTTTCTCTAGTAGGTCAGCGAAATCGCCCCATAAGTGGCGAGTTTTAATATTAGAAAACAAAAAGAAATCGTCATGCGTAGTATGAAATAAAATTTCACGCTTATTTTTTATACTAGAAAAAGCAGCTCCACCATGTGGGGTTACAAAGGTTCGCGCTAAAAAGTAAGCATCGTCACCCTGTTTTAAGCATTCTTTGTAAAACTGATAAGCAGCTTGTTCCCCACCGCCTTTGTTAAACTCAGGATGACCGTGAGCAATTATGAGTACTTTTTTAGACATTTTGTTGTTTAACCTCTTCAATTGCATCGCCCCATTTATCTTTTTGATATAAACCATTGAGGAGAGTTAATTTGTATTTCCAATCACCACTGTCAACTAGATTTTGAGAAAGCCTCTCTAAGTGATACAACGACTCTTTAGTATCAATATATATTTTTTTATTGTGTTGATAGGCCTTTAAGCACAAATCTGAATCTTCAAAATCACCTAAAATATAGCGAGTATCAAACCCTCCGACACTTATAAAAAACTCTTTTTCCATTAACATGCACGCACCAGTGACTAGCTCTGTTAATTCAGTTTCTTTTTTATTTATTAAATGCGATGGCATTCCCTTATGAGGGTGATAGTTCATCCAGATGCCAGGGTAATAGGCATCATCTTGAAAAACCATACCTATATGCTGAATAGTTTCATCTTCGTAAACTAGCTTAGTTCCTAAAATACCAGGAGAATCAAGAGAAGAAAATTTTTCAGCTAATCGGCCTAGCCATCCTTTATTGCTTGGCATTACATCTGAATTTAGTGCAAGTATATATTTGCCAGTGGCTATACTCGCACCTAAATTATTTGCACCTGCAAACCCTAAGTTTTTACCTGCGTGTATAGTTTTGAATGGGTGATCAAAAGTATTAAATACCCCATGGCACATAATATTAAATTCTCGCTCAATGCGCGGATCATCCAAAACATAAATAATCTCATGATTTTGCATATCAGCATCATTCGAAAACGCGAGTAGTTGGTGCTGTAAAAAATCATAGCGACCGTATATAGGAATAATCACAGATACAGTGGGCTGAACATTAACCTCGCCAAACATACCAACTTCTGGCAACAAATTATCCATAATAGATTCACCTTGCCAAATATCAGCTAAATGTCTCAATATCGCAGGCTGGCCATTATCAAAAAAACGAGCTTTATGTACGTTAACAAATGATAAGTAATCTTTTAGTATTTTTGTTTTTGATAACTGACTACTGCCACTACTATCAACACCTGAAGTCATAATGCGATTTTCAGACGCTTTAATAATTAACTTTTCTGGTAAAAAGTCAGTTGGTAATCTACATGCACAAACCATACCTGCATTGTAATTATCGGCTAAGCCGAATTTGGTATTTATATCTGTACGTAAGTAACGAAAACATTCCGTAACCTGATAACCTTTACCCTCTTCGTCTTCAACTATAATATCGCTTATAGCGCCATCAGTTAAGGCCCAGCCATTAAAGTAAAGTAGATTTGAATCAGTAATAATACATAAGTCGAAGTAATGACGAATTGATGTGGGCTCTGTTGGTTTATCGCTGGTATCAAGGGTACTATTGAGCCCTTCTTGTACTTGGCGCAAAAAAGATGCTTTTTTAGCGCCAAGAGCGGCTAAAATAACGTCTGGAGAATCTATAATTACAGGCTCTAATGAAGAAGCTACAATCTCTTTATTATCAATTTTAAACACTAATTTAGTAAAATCTGATTCACTGCGCTCTGCCACAAGAGTAAATCCATATGCATTAACAGTATCGGGTAAATTAAGTGCTGTTATTAAATCATCTCTTTCAAAAAATTCATAAAACACTTTAACTAGTGCATTATCTTCATCTTCAATAGATACAGAGATAACAGGCATATCGGCTTCACTAACAAGCCAACCTGACATATACCAAGCACCATCTAAATATGATGCGTAATCAATATGGATAACTTTATAATTATTATCTAACGCACTGGACACAAAAAATTCCTTTCTTTATAAACCTAATTAGGTTGTAACATGTATACTTTATCAAATTAAGTAGTTGAAAACATAATATTAAAAATTTAATTCCCTTAAACAGCGCTTTAAATGAGGAATATCAAAACGAGTAACTAATTTATCTTCATTTATAATGTGACCTGAAAAAGGAATGCATATAGGCTCTATATTATTAAGCTCATTACACATAATTTGGTTTGGTTTTATCTGATTTGGCTGCCTAACACTACAGATACTTATAACTTTAGTTCGAGGCTTCATAAATAGACAATTATGTAACGCAGAACCTTCAAGACCAGCAATAACACTCGCATTAACTAAAAGCGAAAGTTGCATATCTATTGTTAAATCTTCCATATAAACAACCTTAAAGCCATGCTCAGTAAATACCTCTTCTATTTTATGCTCGTTTACAACCTTGCGTTTTCTTTTTTGTAATCTTGAGCGAGATAAATAAAACTTTAGATTGCTAACTTGTAAATCTAAGACATTCTGACGTAAACGTTCAAATATATTAATATAATTAGGGTGTACCTTATTCAAAATATAACATTGAGCATTCGGGACTGTTAATGTTTCTACTAGTGTATCTTCTTTTAAAATTATTACTTTATCTGGATTTAAGCCAAGCTTTTTAAAGCAAAATGACGCGAAACTTGTCAGCTCATCACTTTTCCTAGGGAGAACAAAATTACTAAATATAAATCCGTCGTATTGAGTAGAACCTTTGACGGCCCAAATCCTAGATAAAGTCTCTAACAAGAAATGACCATAATGCTCGGTATAAAAACCTAAATAGATATAGTGACCACTTAGTTTATTTACATTTTTATTAGCTAAGTGAGTGCTCTTCTCTTTATCAATTTGAGTAAAGTGTTCCTGCTCTAAGTAATCAGAATCTTGCCTTAGGGCTTCACTTATAAGGTTTCCGGATTGATCATAAACCCCAGCTTTAAACTGTCTTTTCTCTCGGTTAACCTGTGTGGCACAAATATAAGCATTGCTACATTTCTTTATAGATAATGAATAACTTTTCAATTCCAGTTCCTAATAAACCAAGTAATTACATGCACACTAAAATTACTGTTCAAAACTTAAAAATACAGCATCTTTGGCATTAATAGTTAACTCTTTAGCTTTTAGCCCTTCCCCTTTAAGACTCGCTTGAAACGAAGAGAGTTTGCTGGTGTTTACTTTAACCACTTTTCTGGACGGATTAGCAATCACTACGCCATTTTCAAAAATACGATAGGGTATCTCAATACCGTATCGTATTTCTAAATTAGCTAATTCGACAGAATCAGCATCAGATGTCAAAGTTAAAGTGTTTTGTCCTTTTTTAAGGTTTTTAAAGTAAAAACGACTATCAAAAGAAAGGCTATCAGACCACGTCATATTTTTTTGTTCACTATCTTCATTCGGACTAATGGTTATATAATTCACTCTATCTTTGTGCTTAATATTTGAACTCGAGCTTACGGCAGCGATGACGGTTATATCACCAGGATTACTAAGTTTAAATTTTAACACTATATTTATTTCTTTATCATTTCTTTTACTGAGTCCAAATAAACTCGCATTCTTATTGAGATGCAGCTCTTTAGACTTAACCTCAAATTCAACAGTATCATCATGCTCTGGTTTTAAATATTGCATTTCAGACAATGGCTTTCCAAGCCAAGTATTATAGTTTTTTTCATCACCTACAAACTCTGACCAATTATCAATACCTTTGCCTCTTGGCCTATACGCTGGAGCTATTATTGTGTCAGTAAATAGTGCCCCTGCCATTCGTAATCTGCGTAAATTTTCAGTAGGTGACTGCGCAGGCCCTTTTTTTCTTGGTACTTTGCCAAGTTTAATGTAATTTAAAGAAGGAGAATAACTTCGTGACTTCCAAAATAGGTGACGATTAATCCCCGATGACCACTGCTCCACTTGGTTATCCCAGTGACTTGGCCAAGTTTCGCTTTCAATCCCATTTAAAACCGAAAATTCACGTTGTTGATTAGCCTCATTACCATCAGCTAAAATCAACTTGCTCTTACCTAACTCACTGCGTAAAGAGCTTAAAAACAAATGAACACCTTGGCTATATTTTTGCTGATAAAGGACATCCAATTTAGATGCTTTACCATCATAATTATAATCTATCGGTGTTTTGCGAGATGGGTGTTTTAAACCTCGAGTATCAGCTAGTACATCAAACTCAACACCATCAAAACTACTTAATGCTTTATCGCTGCCAAGATACCCCATAAGGTTATGTGTAAGCCTTAAAGGCATCCCACCTTGAGCTATAATGTTACTAAAATTATATCGCCATAACGCCTGACTACTACCCGGAGCAATTGCTGGTTGTGATACATGGGCAGCTAAATACGCTTTATTTTTTTTATATGCTCTAGCTTTAGTACTAAATACACCTCTTTTTACTATAATAGTACTTTCGTTTGTTATGCTTAATAACTTAACCTGTTCTGATTTATGCCAGTCCAACTCTCCCATATTATTAACCGGCACAATTACAATATCATCTGAGTTTTTGAAAACCTGAGTGTCGTTGACGGTAATAACAGTATCTGAAGGATCGATTGCCCCCTCTGAATAAGTGCCAACAAAATAAGTCCAGTCTTCGCCGTGAAATGCATCAAAGTCAAAATTAGGATCTCGCGCATTTCCATTAAAATGAAGCAACATAAGCTTAGAAGGATTATCTTTTTTATATTGGATAAACTTTTTTTGCGCTTCTTTAGATCTACCAGGGATCTCCTCATCTAATGCTTTAACCACCATTCCATCTAACTTAGACCACCGCTTAGCCCACTTCTCGTAACTAATAGAGGTATTTGCTGCGCTATTTTCAACATTACGAAAATAGATTGCTTTAGGGTATTGTTCATCAAATATCTTTAAATCACTTAATTCAGTGCAAGTTGATTGACCACTATAAAGCGCCAAGCTTATAACCATAACGAATAAAGTCTTAATAAAACTCTCCAAAACCCAATCAACGAATAAAAAAAAGCCTCAATAAATTGAGGCTGTCTATCTTATAACATTTTTAATTTATTATCTGACTGTCAAGCAAAGTTAAATCTTTACCATTCAAGCTTGTTAAAACTAGCGCTTGTTGTGTTTGGCTTATACCACTAATTACAATATCTTCAACACCATCGTTGTTTGTATCGTAATGCGACAATGAAATACCCTCCCACTTACCTGGTAATGTATAACGGCCATACTCAGTTGTTAATCTGCCATCTTTAACAACAACCTGAACCGCTCTATTTGTTTTTGTATAACCTAATAAAGCAAACTCGTTAAACCCGTCGTTGTTTAAATCACCTAGCTCAACTACTTGCGTATCTTCCCAATTACCTGGCCAGCTAAAATTAGTAATACGCTGATTAGCTAAGCGGCCATCGTTTATACGTAAAAACACCTTATCTGTTGTTGGATGGGTTCCAACAATAGCAACATCTCGTATGCCATCATTGGTTCTATCATTTACTAGCAAAGGTTTTACATTTATAAGGTCATTTGGCCAACTAAACGTACGTATAACGCCACGCTTGTCATTACCTTTCTTAACTAACCATTGGTAACGACCATCATCTTTACGCTTACCAAACTGGCCCCAATCCGTTGTACCATCACCATCAAGGTCGTCCATTTGATGCAAACTAATATCATCCCAAAGTGGATTCCAGTTATATACATCAAGTTTGCTATTCGCGTTTGCACCGTCGTACATAAACAATTGACCTTTATCTAAACGCTCATGTTTACCATGCATAGCAACTTCAGGGATTCCATCTGACGTAATATCTGTCATTACAACAAATTTAGGTGAATCCCATTGATTAGGCCATTTAAAGGTTTGGTAATTACCACGTGTCATACCGTCTTTTACAACCAGTTGCCTTGTACCATTACTTAAATGGACACCGCTAATTGCATATTCTTCTACGCCATCGCCTGTTAAATCAGACAACACTTCAAAAGATACATCACTTAGTGTAGCTGGCCAATTCCAAGCGCCTAACTTAGCGCCATTTGACCCAGAATGAACTAATAATTGGTAACGATTTTTACTGCTATCGAACCCAAATACACCAAGTTCCTCTACGTCATCA
Source organism: Pseudoalteromonas sp. SR41-7 (assembly GCF_014163935.1). Classification (NCBI taxonomy): domain Bacteria; kingdom Pseudomonadati; phylum Pseudomonadota; class Gammaproteobacteria; order Alteromonadales; family Pseudoalteromonadaceae; genus Pseudoalteromonas; species Pseudoalteromonas sp. SR41-7. The sequence continues at coordinate 573,027 of NZ_JACJEF010000001.1, forward strand.
AAGTCTCTATCTTGTAGGGTATAAAAGAAAACGCTATTAAATGGGTAAGTAATAGTGAACTCATTGAGTAAATCAAAGTTATCGCCACTGTAGAGTTTAACTATGGTATGTTGCTCATCTTCTTTATAGCTAATCCAATCAAGTACACCATCAGCGTTAGTATCATTAAACAGCGACAGTACACCCAATGGGCCTATAATACTATTTGAGTCTAATGGATCGCTACCATTGGCTATTTCAATATTATCGTTTACACCATCACCATCAGAATCTGCAGCATTTAAGTTCGTGCCTAGTGCTATTTCTTCTGCATTAGTTAAACCATCATTGTCAAAATCATCATTAGCGTCATTAGGATTTAATGGGTCTAAGCCATTAGCAATCTCTATAAAATTCGACAAACCATCTCCATCAACATCAGTATCAGGGTCTGAATTATCGCCAATACCATCTAAGTCTGTATCGGCTGATTCTGATGCATCAAGAGGAAAGTAATCTTCATTATCAAGTACCTGGTCACCATCATAATCAACAAAAACATTTTCATCGCCTTGAAGTACAAATGGATTCTGATTGTGATTAAATAATGAAGTGACCTGAACGTTGCTCGAAAATAAAGTTTCTACCGTATTATTTAACTCAAGTTCAGAAAAGTAAGAATAGCTATAATCAGTAAAGAAAACTGTTTGCTGGTCATCTCCCGATAGTATCACTTTAAAATCGTCTGAAGGGACTAAGTTGTAGCGTCTTAAAACTGATAAGTTACCTTTAATTTCGAGGGTACCTTCATCTAAAGTATCTGAAGAAGAGTACTGGCTAGAGTCTGTAAAAAAATCACCAGCAACAACTACGCTATCTTCAGCACTTTGCATAATTAAAATACCATATGAGTTAGTATACTCGTTTGGTGTATTGGTAGGTGTTTGAATTCGGTAATTTTCTCCTACCATAAGGCTACCTTCAGCAACGTATAAATCACCGGCTGATTGAGTAAGGTTTCCTTCAACACTAAGCGTGTGCCCATTCAAATTAACTTCTGCACCTGTTAAATTAAAATCACCTTTAATAACTTGATCACGCGAAAGGACCCATGTACTACTTGCATTATTAACCGTTAGGCTATCTTTCCAAAAATCACCTTCAATAGCCGCTAACCCACTTAGGACAATATTTGAAGAGTTTAAAATAGGCGTTTCTGTACTATAAAGTAATGATGAAACAACAGACTGCGTTTCGAATTCAACACCTTCCAAGCTACTATTTAAAATTTGCAGTTCGCTAAAATGAGAGTTTCTGTAACTAGGGTCTTCAAAATGAACGATTTGTTGCTCAGAGCCAGATAAAATAACTTTATGAGCTCCAGTGGCTTTAAAGCTGTAATTGCTATAGCTAGATAGCTGCCTAAAGTCGCCTTTAACTTCCAACACACCTGCACTTAAGTAGCTTTCGCTAGATGAGTAATTATTTGTATCAATAACAAAATCACCACTTACCAATACTTTGTCTGTAGGATTTTGCATTAACAATGCTCCCCTAGAGTAAGTGTATTGATTAGGAATAGTCGTAGGTGTCTGTACACGATAAGCACCGCCTACAATTAAACTCCCTTTCGCGACATTTAGCTCTCCGTCCGAGTGAGTTAAGCTTCCTTCAATCTTAAGTTCTTTAGTGTTTAAATTAACCTCAGAGCCCTTAATATAAAAGTCACCCTTTATTAATGTATCTGATGATAATACCCACGCATTACTATCACTATTAACAGAAAGGTTATACGGCCATGTATTTCCTTCAATAACAGCCTGACCGCTTAACACAATATTTTCTGAGTTAATAACTGCGGTAGTTGTAGCATAAAGCTTTGAAGAAACTATCGCAGGTGCATCAAAACTTACACCTGATTCACTACTATTTGTAATTAGTAATTCATTAAATCTAGAGCTATCAAATTTGGTATCATCAAAATGTACTGTTTGATACTTACTACCTGATAGAGTTACTTTATGTGTACCGCTCGTTTTAAAGCTATAGCTGCCTAATGACATAAAGTCACCTTTGACCTCTAATATACCTGCACTTAAGTCACTATCATTACTTACATTGTAATTTGAATTTATATAAAAGTTACCATTTACTAAAACTCTATCTTCAGTACTTTGCATTAAAAGTACACCACTTGAACCTTTGTATTCTCCTACAATATTATCTGGTGTTTGAATACGATAATCAGCTTCAATAATTAATGTACCTTGGTTAATATTTAAGTCACCATCTGAGTGAATTAAACTCCCTTTAACAGTCAGAGTATGGGTATTCAAACTAACCTCAGACCCAGTAATATTTAAATTACCCTGAATAACTAAATCATTGCTCAAAAACCATGGACTACTATCATCATTTATAGTCAAATTATGGCGCCAAATACCACCATCAACTACAGCTCTTCCTGTCAGTACGATATTTGAAGAGTTAGAAATAGGCGTATTAGTACTGTATAGCGTTGCAGCAATTAAAGTTGCTGTTTCAAAGTTAATCCCTTGCATACTGCTATTAGTAATTTGAAGTTGATTAAATTGTGAGAAGTTAGATTTTGGGTCATCAAAATGCACAGATTGTGGTGTATTCCCAGATAAAATAACCTTGTGGGTGCCACTTGCTCTAAAGTTATAATAACCAGAAGAAGTTGATAATTGAGTAAAATCACCTTTAAGCTCTAAAGTACCAGCGCTTAAATAGCTTCCATCCTGAGCCCCTTTGTAAGAGTCCATAACAAAATTGCCACCAACAAACACACTATCTTCAGCGTTTTGCATTAATAGTATTCCCGATGAGTAGGTATACTCGCCGGGCACATCTGTAGGTTTTTGAATTAAGTAATCACCATTAACAACTAAGCTTCCCTGAGCAATGTCCATTTCACCATCGCTATGGACTAAATTCCCCTCAACGGTAAGCTTTTTGCCATTCAAATTTACTTCAGAACCACTAACAAATAAGTTTCCTTTTATTACTTGGTCGTTTGTAAGTACCCAAGGGCTACTGCTTGTATTTACAGTTAAATTATTTGGCCAAGTATTTCCCTCAATAACAGCTTGCCCACTCAACACTATATTTTCTGAATTAATAATAGGTGTTGTCGTTGAGTAAAGTTTAGACGCTACAAGAACATCTGTCTGAACATTAATGCCAAGAACGCTTGTATTAGTAACAAGAAGCTCATTTAATACTGATTCATTGTACTTTGTTCTTTCAAGAGAAATTTTTTGCAGCTCAGTTCCTGATAAAACCACTTTATGCGTACCACTAGCTATAAAGCTATAACGCCCTAAAGAGATAAAATCACCTTTAACTTCTAACGTTCCTGCAACTAAATCTTTATTATATGAATTACTAGGGTTAGAAAAAGTAATAAAATCGCCGCCAACTAGTACGCTATCTTCAGTCGTTTTCATTACTAGAGCGCCTGAAGAAGCAACATATTCACTTGGAATATCTGTCGGTTTTTGAATTCGATAGTCACCCTTAACGATTAAATGACCTTCTGCAACCGTTAGCTCCCCCCCTGCTTGAGTAATTTGCCCCTCAACAGTAAGAGTAAAACCATTAAGATTAATATCTGAGCCACTTAAATAGAGATTACCTTTAATTGTTTGATCCGCATTAAGTACCCATGCGCTACTGTTAGCGTTTACGGTAATATTGCCACCCCATACTCCTCCATCAATAACAGCAGGGCCTGATAGCACAATATTTTCACTATGGGTAATAGCCGACGTAGTGGGTAAAAGAGCTGAGCCAACAAGTGCTTCTGATTCAAAAACAACACCAGCATCACTATTATTAGCAATTTCTAACTGATTAAACTGAGAGTATTTATAAGAAGGGTCATCAAAGTGAACAATTTGTTGTTCATTACCAGACAATATAACCTTGTGCGTTCCTGTCGCTCTAAAATTATACTGACCAGAGTTGGTACTTAATTGGCTAAAATCGCCCTTAATTTCTAATATACCGGCACTAAGATTACTATTATTAGAAGAGCTTCTGGCGTCGGTTACAAAATCGCCATTAACTAAGACTCTATCACTATCATTTTTCATTAATAAACTACCGTTTGAATACGTATACTCACCCGGTATAGCTGTTAGTTTCTGTAAGCGATAATCGCCCTTCACAACTAAACTACCTTGCGCTATGTTTAATGCACCATCTGATTGTATCAAGTTACCTTCAACAGTAAGTGCAAAGCCATTTAAATTAACTTCAGAACCATTCACGTAAAAGTTACCATTAATAGTTTGGTCTGCGGATAGTAGCCAAGTAGCATCGTTATTGCTTATTGTTATATCATTATTCCACACCCCACCATTAATAATAGCACTTCCAACTAACGCTATATTTTTAGAGTTAACGATAGGAGTAGTCGTATTAAAAAGAACTGATGAAACAGCAATCAAGGTATCAAAATTCACACCTTCTAAGCTTGTATTTTTAATTTCTAACTGACTAAATAATGAAGAGTTATTATATGTATCGTCAAAGTGTACTGTTTGTTGTTTATCACCCGATAATATAACTTTATGAGTACCACTTGCTTTAAAGTTATAAACACCTGAGTAAGAAGACAGCTGGGTAAAATCCCCTTTAACCTCTAAAGTACCCGCACTTAAATACAAACCATCGCGTGAGCCTTCTCGTGAATCCATAGTAAAACTACCATAGACCAAAACACTTGCGTTAACGTCTTGCATTAATAATATGCCGCTAGAGTAAGTATATTCTCCTAAAACAGCATTAACAGGCTTTTGAACTCGGTAATTACCTTTAACAATTAAACTACCTTTATTTATATTTAAATTACCATCTGAGTGAATTAAATCACCTTCAACTGTCAGCTTAAAATCAGTCAAGTTTACGCCTGCCCCAGCAATATAAAAGTTACCTTTAATTAGCTGATCACGCGATAAAACCCAAGAGCTACTATAAGTATCAATACTAAGATCACTCTCCCAAACCCCGCCTTCAATAATAGCTTGGCCAGATAAGGTTAAATTTTCTGAGTTATGTATAGGGGTACTAGTTTTATACAAAATTGAAGAGACATATGCCTTAGTTTTAAAATCAACACCAGCTGAACTGCTATTTTCTATCAATAACTGATTAAAGAGCGAATAGCTATTTCCTGGATTATCAAAGTACACGGTTTGCTGTTCTGTGCCTGATAAAATAACCTTGTGTGTTCCACTTGTTTTAAAGCTGTAATTACCACTTGCTCGAGAGTAAGTTGATAACTGATTAAAATGCCCTTTTACTTCTAAGGTGCCAGCAATTAGATTATTTGATGAGTTAATAGTTGAGTCATTTACAAAGTCCCCATACACCAAAACTGATTCATCATCACTTTGCATTAATAATTCACCAAACGAATAGGTGTATAAACCAACCTCATCGGTTGGCTTTTGAATTCGATAGTCCCCTTTAACGATCAAAGAACCACCATTTAGAGCAACTGTTCCACCGGCTTGTATAAAATCGCCTTCGATAACAAGCGTAGTACCTTGTAAATCAAGCGTGCCGTCTTGAAGAATTAAATTTTGTTCGATTTTAGAGGGAAGCTTAGCAATATAGGTGGTATGAGTATTATTATCACTATCTTTGTAGGTACATTCCACACCTGAAGGTTTAAATTCACCAATATTAACACGTGATGTGCCCCCGCAGGACGCATAGTGTTTTTCTAGTATTTTTGTAGAGCTAAGAGAATAGCCTGAGGATACTTCATTTTCTTGAACTAAATTTGCGTATATTTCTGAAGAAAACAAGCAAAAAATAATTAATAACAGCTTTAAGTGCATAAAAACACTCCTTTGTTTTTTGTAACTAAATCACAACCTTTTATTGACTGCAATTTACATATGTAATCAAATTATAATACATTAGGGTACATACAAACAATCCTTTAGTCTTTTTATTCAAAAGTTTTCTCATCACAAAAGAGGGTTTTGAATACTAAAAACGATAAATGTACTACTTACAAAAAAGCCACAGTGCTATTAACACCGTGGCTTTTTTGTACCTATTTAAATATCCGCTTAGCGAACGGTAGTACTTAGTAACCCTAAGTCATTGCCGCTGTATACACTTATTGTGCGCGTTAATGTGCTTGCATCAACACCGTTAACTATAACGTCTGCTTGCCCGTCGCTATTTACATCGTATGAGGTAATGGCTAAATCAGCCCAGTCGCCTTCCAGCGTTAAACGTCCGTACTCACTAAGCGCTTGCCCGTCTTTTATAACTAGCTGGTATTTGCCTGAGTTTACATTAATACCTAACAGCGCTACTTCTTGTGTGCCATCGTTGTTTAAGTCACCTAGCTCCATGACTTGCTCGTTTGTCCATACCGCTGGCCAGCTGTAGTTCGCTATGCGGGTATTGGCTAAGCGTCCGTCGTTTACACGTAAAAACAGTTTGCCACTGCCGTTTTTACCATACAGGGCCACTTCTTTTACATCATCCCCTGTGCGGTCACTCAGTAGTAATGGCTGTGCATCAGTTAAGTCGTTTGGCCAGCTAAACGTGCGTATTACACCGCGCTTATCGTGTCCTTTTTTAACAACCCATTGGTAACGACCGTCGTCTTTTCGTTGACCAAATTGACCCCAGTCAATCGTGCCGTCGCCATCTAGGTCGTCCATTTTATGTAGGCTTATGTCATTCCACAGTTTGTTCCAGTTATACACGTCTAGCTTGTTGTTGCTATTTGCACCATCAAACACAAACAGCTGGCCTTTATCTAAACGCTCATGACGACCATATAACGCAACTTCTGGTACACCATCGTTAGTTACATCGCTCATTTGTACTATTTGCGCGTCTAACCACTGGTTTGTCCATTTAAACGTTTTATAGGTTTGTTTACTCACTCCGCCTTTTACAAACAGCTGCTTTGTGCCGTTAGTTAAATGAATACCCGTTATCGCGTACTCTTGCACACCATCTAAAGTTAAATCATCAAGCAGTTTAAACTCTACATCTTTTAACGTTTCAGACCAGTTCCATGTACCCATGCCTTGCCCTGTGTAACCGTTGTAAACCGCTAACTGGTAGCGCCCTACTGCACTGTTAAAGCCAAATAAGCCTAGCTCTTTTATACCGTCGTTATTGCGGTCTCCCAGCAGCTCTATACTTGTTGAGTCAAACCCGTCACTTAGCTCAAACGTTGTAAGCTCACTAAAGTCACGCCCATCTATAATGCTAAAGAACGCATTACCGTTAACGAGTGAGTACTTAAGCCAGTCGGCTGTACTGTCACCATTCGTATCGCTAAACATCACTGTATGAGCAGGTGCCAAGTTAGCATCTGTTGGATCTAATGGGTCTAAGCCAAATTTAAGTTCGTCTTCATCAGATATCCCGTCGTTATCGTCATCTAAATCAGCGTTGTTACCTAGCCCATCGTTATCGGTGTCAATGGTTTCTGATGCATCCAGTGGGAAGGCATCGTCAACATCATTTACGCCGTCACCATCGTCATCTAAGTCGGTATTGTTACCAATGCCGTCGTTATCAGTATCAACTGTTTCAGTTGCGTCTAATGGAAACGCGTCTAGATTATCTTTTATGCCATCGTTATCATAATCAGCAAAAACACTATTAGTACTTTTTAACGTAAATTTATTTCTATTATGGTTAAAAACAACTTTGACCACCACAGAGCTTTGAAAAACCACTCCTTTATTACTATTAGTAAGCTCAAGCTCATTAAAGTAAGAGGCGTTGTAATCTTGAAACGAGATTGTTTGCACTTCATCTCCTGAGAGCAATACTTTATGTGTTCCACTGGTTCTGAAGTTATAACGATCAGATTCAGCATCAAATGTTGATAATTGCGTAAAGCTACCTTTCACTTCCAATACACCGGCCGTGAAATAACTACCAGAGGTTGAGCCATGTGATGTATCTATTACAAAATCACCATACACTAATACATAGTCATTGGCGTTTACCATACGAAGCAACCCGCTTGAATGTGTGTAACCATCATCAGTTGGCGCTTG